>JAIQEX010000114.1 GCA_020073615.1 Terriglobia bacterium | reverse complement strand
CTCCGCGACCGCCAGGATTACCTGATCTTCGAGGGCCTGCTGTCGCCTTACGCCACCGGCGACGAGAAGCCCGACCTGCTCTACCGCACGGCGCTGGCGCGCATCCGGCAACTGGCCGCCCATGAAGTCGGCCACACCCTGGGCCTGGGCCACAACTACTACGACAGCTCCCGCGGATGGATCTCCGTGATGGACTATCCGCACCCGCTCGAGAAGCTGCGGGAAGACGGCACCATCGACCTGGCCGACGCCTACGCCGCGCGCATCGGCGACTGGGACAAGGTGGCCATCGATTACGGCTACCGCCAGTTTTCGGGCGGCGGCGAAGCGGCCGCGCTGGCCAAAATCCTGGACGACGCGTGGGCCCAGGACCTGCGCTACTTCACCAACCAGGACACCAGCATCCATCCGCGCGCCGACCAGTGGTCCAACGGCGTGAACCAGGCCGAGGAGCTTCGCCGCATCATGAAGATCCGCCGCGCGGCCCTCGACCGCATCGGCGAGCACACCATCCGCAACGGCGCGCCCATGGCCACCATCGAAGAGCCCCTGGTGCCCATCTTTATGTATCACCGCTATTCGGTGGAAGCCGCCGCCTCCATGGTGGCCGGCCAGGATTACGTCTACGGGATGCGCGGCGACGGGCGCACGCCGGTCGGGCGCGAGCCGGCCGCCGCCCAGCGGCAGGCGCTCGACTCGCTGGCGGCCACCTTGCAGCCGTCCGAGCTGGCCGTGCCGCGGCGGGTGCTGGACGCCATCCCGCCGCGGCCGCCCGGCTTCGGCCGCCACCGCGAGCTGTTCCCGCGCTCGACCGGCGACGGCTTCGATCCGCTCAGCCCGGCCACGGTCGCCTCCGACGTAACCATCGGCTTCCTGCTGCAGCTCGATCGCGCCGCGCGCATGGTGGCACAGCATGCCGTCGATCCCGCGCTGCCCGGTCTCGAGGAAGTGATCGACCGCCTGACCAGGGCCACATTCGGTGCGCCCGTGGCCTCCGAGTACGAGGCCGAGATCCGCCGCGCCGAAGAGCGCGTGCTGGTGGACCGCTTGATGTGGCTTGCCCTGGGCGCTCCCAACGGGCAGGTGCGCGCCATCGCCTCGTGGAAGCTGGCCAGGATGGCGAACCGGTTGAAGGCCGAAACAGCGGTCAGCGAATCCGAGCAGGCGCAGCACACCCTGCTGGCCGCCGACATCAAGCGCTTCCTCGACCGTCCCGCCGAAACCATGCGTCCGATGCCCGCGCCCGAGGCGCCCCCCGGAGCGCCCATCGGCGGCGATGAGGGAACGGACTGGCTCGCCCGGCCGCCATTCCGGTAACTACGCGCGGCTGACGCCCGCGTCCGAAAGGCGCGGGCAGGTACGCCCGGCGCGTCAACAGCGCGTCCCCCCCGGGCAGCGCAATCAATGGTCGCCGGCAAGCGCGATCGAAATGGCTCCGGCCGTGGTGGCGCATTGCACATCGCTGGCGAGTGACGCGCGCAGTAGCGCGCCGACGCTCGTACCGCACCGGATCTTCCCCGCGATTCCATGGACCGGGATCGCGCCCATGTTCGCCTTCAACGCCAGGTCCGCGCCGGCGGAAGAAAGATCTCGTAACCACAACCGCGGGCGTTTACCGCAAGCGCTGGACCAGGCTCAGGGGCGGGACAGGCGACGCCTCCGAAGCCCAGCGTTCACCGTGACCGCTCCCACCCTGGTGGCCGCCGTTACCGTTGCGCCGCCCGCGCCGAGGTCGGCCGACACGCTGCGGCCCATACCGGCCTTCATCACCGGTAGCGGCAGGTTGGTGACCATCGCTCCCAGCCCTGTGCTCAAGTCGAGATGCGCGGAGTACTTCGGCGGGAGGGTCAGATCGATGGCGCCGACCTCGGTGCGCACGTTCAATCCCGCACCATCCCAGTGGTCGCCGGCCAGCGCGATCGAAATGGCTCCCACCGTGGTGGCGCATTGCACATCGCCGGCGAGTGAGGCGAGCAGTAGCGCGCCGACGCTCGTACCGCACCGGATTTTCCCGGTGATTCCAACCACCGCGATGGCGCCTACGTTCGCCTTCAAGACCAGGTTCGCGGCCGGCGGAAGAGAGATCTCGTAACCGACAGCCCAGTGCCGGGTGCCGTTGCCCTCGACGGGGCCGGTCGCCCGTACCACACCAGCCGATTCGGTGACCGCGACCTGCGACGCGATGGCCGACGAATCGGCCTCGATCTCAGCGCGGATCAGCACCTCCGGTTGATCCCACGCGCGCACCGTGATGGCGCCCACGGGCGAGGCGTCCACGTCCATGCTCCCTGTGAACGCCGCGCGGATCTCGCGGGTTTCTTTGTAATTGTCGAAGCCCCAGGCGATGGGCGCCAGGCCTAAGACCGCTAATAATGGGAATGCAATTTTCATGATTTCTCTCCTTAAAAGTGGAACCCTACCCCCACATCCACCGCCGCATGATGCGCGCCCGAGAACCCGCCCGCGTTGGCGCGGGTCACGTAGTCGCGGCCTTCGCAGCGCAGGCTCAACAGGCGCGTGAGCCGGAAATCGATTCCGCCGCCGAAGTCCAGGGCCGGGCCGTTGCTCCACCTGGAAACGCTCGTTATGTCCGGGCCAACCGTGGAAACGTTCGCGCCGAAGGAGGCGAGTCCTCCGCCGAGCGCGGCATAGAACGAGACCCGCGAATGGACCCACAGCTTCCAACGGACGCCCGGGGTGAAGAAGATGATGGCCCGGTCCGACGAAACGATGTTCGGGCCGACCCGGCTCGACTCGTGAAAGACGCCGGCCAGCGGAAGCTCGAGGTAGAACGCGCCCACCGCCGTTTCCTTCAATTGGATGCTGTAGTCGAGTTGCACGTTGGCATCGACCGTGCTCGAAATGGTGCCGCCGGAAAGCGTCGACTGCGCCTTCAACGGCGAGACTCCCAAAAGGAATCCCAGATCGCTGTTCTGGGCCCAGGCCGGGGCGATCGCGATCGAGAACAATGCCAGCAAACCGATTCGCATGCTTGTATTGTGCTGGCAAAATCGGATAATCGCCACCTTTTTTCGATGAGCGGCTGATTTGGGGCATGAGTGGCGGCCGCCATCCATCCGGTTATTGAGCCGCTCACCGGAAACCGGTTGGCCAAGCCGGGACGCGACCCTATACTGAGCCCAGATCGCTATGCGTCGAATCCTCGCGTGCATCGTTTCGCTCGCCATGGTCGGGGCTGCGGCCGGCAACTCGGCCGGCAACTCGTGGAACAAGATCCGCTACAGCGGCGGTACCGTGGCCGCGAAGGTGAATCCATACGACTGGAACACCACGCTCACCGTCTCGCCCGGCGCCATCGTGCTGGTTTTCGGCGGCCGCGTGACCGAGCGGATCAAGCCGGACCAGGTGACCGCGCTCAGCTACGGCCAGGAGGCGCATCGCCGCGTGGCGGATATGGTGGCGCTCAGTTTCATCCTGACGCCGCTGGCCCTATTCGGCATTCTGCATCAGAGCAAGGCGCACTTCATCGCCATCGAATACCATAAGGACGATGGAAAACCGGCGGGCGTACTGCTGGAGGCCGACAAGGGTAACTACCGCGCGATTCTCGGCGCGCTGAAGACCGTGACCGGCAAGCCCGTCGCCAATGAGCCGTAATGGCAGGCTACATTGCTTATTTTGCGTCGCTGGTCGTGTTCACGTTCGGCGCGCTGACGTTCACGGTACTGGCGGTCTCGTACTGGCGCGAGCGCGTACCCGCACGCGGGCGGGTGTTTCCTGCATTCACGCTGCTGTGCGCGGTGGCGTTCCTCGGCAATCTGCTCGCCCGCGCGCTGCCGGCACTCGGCGTGGTCCGCGAACTGGCCGCCGGCATGTTGCCCGCTGTTCTGTTGCATCTGGTATGGCCGCGGCGCCGGCCGGTGCTCGTCTTCTACTGTGTTTGCGGCGCGGCGGTGGCGGCTCATGTGGTGAATCCCGACCTGTTCGATTGGGCGCCGGGCGCCATGTTCGGCGTCGCGGGGCTCATCGGCGCGATCGCCGGCGAAACGATCTGGAGCCGCCTCCTGCTCGGCCTGATGTTCCTGTCCGCCGCCGGCGCCATCGCGTGGCCGAATCCCCTTCTCACGCTCCTCCCCGACTACCTGCTGCTCGCGTTCTTCTGCGTGTACCTCTATTACAAGGAGCGCCTGGTCTTCTTCGACTTGCTGATCAAGCGCGGCACCTACTTCCTGTTCGCGGTCGCCCCGCTCACCGCATTCTTCGCTTTCGTGCCGCGGCAACCGGAGCCGTGGATGACGGCGCTGCTGCTGGCGCCGCTCTGGCTGATCGGCCCGTGGCTCGATGGCCGGCTCGCAGGACTGATCGATCGCCTGTGGCTGCGGAGGAAGTACTCGGCGCCCGATGCGGAGCGGCTGTTCCTGAGCGCCGTGCAGCAGGCCGCCAACGAGCCCGATCTCGAAACCCGCGCCGAGCAGGCGCTCGCCGACATCTTCCAGACGAACGCGCAAGTGCGGTTTGGCGAGAGCGCGGCGATCGATCTGCGGCCGCGCGCCAACTCGATTCCGTTCATGAGCGACGACCACAGGCTGTTGCAGTCGCTGACGCGCACGCTTTCCGTAGTGCTCGACAACGTGCGGTTCCGCGACCGCGAGCAGCAGCTTCGGCTCCTGGCCGGACGCGCGGAGCTGAAGGCGCTGCGCGCGCAGATCAATCCGCACTTCCTGTTCAATGCCCTGAACGCGATTGCCGGGTTGATCCAGGACCAGCCCGCGCTGGCGGATGAGACCATCGAGCAGCTCGCGCAGGTGTTCCGGTACACGCTGCGCAGGTCGGAGACGGAATGGGTGCGCCTGGAGGAAGAGATCGAGTTCATCACCGCGTACCTGCGGGTGGAACAGGCGCGGTTCGGTCACCGTCTGCGCGTCGCGGTCGATATCGACCCGGACGCCGCGTCGATTCCCGTGCCGGCGATGACGATTCAGCCGCTCGTCGAAAATGCGATCAAGCACGGAGCATCGAACGTCGAGGGGCCTGCGAGAGTCGCGCTGCGCGCCAGTGTGGAGGCGGGAGTGCTCGCGATCGAGGTCTGCGACAACGGGCCCGGCTTCCCGCCAGGATTCACGCTGAACGGCGGCGGCGGACACGGGCTGCGCAACGTGGCGGAGCGCCTTCACGGCTATTACGGCGATGCCGCGCGGTTGCAATGGAACCACGACGGCGCGCTGACGCGGGTGTGTCTGACGATTCCGAGGAGAACGAGTGCTGCGAGTAATGATCGTCGATGATGAAGCGCCGGCGCGGACGCGCCTGCGCCAGATGCTGGCGGCCGACCCCGGCGTCGAGATTGTGGCCGAAGCCGAAACCGGCGTCGAGGCGATGGAGAAGACCGCCGAATGCAAGCCCGACCTGCTGCTGCTCGATATCCAGATGCCGGGACCGACCGGGATCGATGTCGCGGCGTCGCTGCCGGAACCGCGGCCGTCGATCGTGTTCTGCACGGCGTACGACCAGCACGCCGTGGATGCCTTCGAGCTGCACGCAGTGGATTACCTGCTGAAGCCCATCAGCCGGGCGCGCCTCGCGCAGGCGCTGGAGCGCGTACGGTCGCTCTCCGCGGTGGAGCGCGATGCGGCGCTGAACAAGGTTGCGCGCGCGCCCGCGCGCTTCCTGGTGAAGAGCGCGTCGCACTACGTGGTGGTCGGCGAGGCGCGCGTCCTCTACTTCGAATCGGAGGACGGCCTCACGCGCCTCGTCACCGAAAAAGAGAAGTTCTGGATGGACCCGACGCTGAACGAATTGGAGGAGCGGCTTCAGGCGTCGCGCTTCTTCCGGATCTCGCGGGCCGCGATCATCAACCTCAATGCCGTGGGCGAGGTGTATCCGCTGCCCGGAGGGTCCGGCGACGTCCTCATGAAAAACGGCCAGCGTCTGGAGGTCAGCCGGCGAAGATTCCGGGAGCTGCTGGAGGCGTTGGAGACATAGACTGCACGGGAATCATAGCGGCCACGAATATGAAAGTCGAGGGACCGCGGGAGAGACGAGATCTGCGGGCATCAACCGGCGGGCTTAGGCGTGGACAGGTTCGTCCGGAGACATCGTCTCCTGTTCCACCCTGCTGCCCCGCATCACGAAGTGCCACATCCAGGTTTCGTAGATCGCCGGATACACCAGCAGCTCCAGCAGGAAGGACGTCACGATGCCGCCGATCATCGGCGCGGCGATGCGCTTCATCACGTCGGCGCCGGTGCCGGCCGACCACATGATCGGCACTAGGCCCAGCATCATGGTGGCCACGGTCATGAACTTGGGCCGCAGGCGCTTCACCGCTCCGTGATGGATCGCCTCGCGCAGTGCAGCCAGACTGGTGAGCTGGCCGGCGCGCTTCGCCTGCTCGCAAGCCAGATCCAGGTACAGCAGCATGAAGATGCCCGTTTCCGCGTCCACCCCGAGCAGCGCAATCAGCCCCACCCACACCGCCACGCTGAGGTTATAGCCCAGCAGATAAACCAGCCAGACCGCGCCGATGGCGGAGAACGGCACCGCCATGAGCACGATCAGGGTCTTGGGCACCGACCGCGTATTGGCGTACAGCAGCAGGAATACCAGCAGCAGCGTCACCGGCAGCACCAGCTTCAGCCGCTCGCGGACGCGCAGCATGGCTTCGTATTGCCCGCTCCACAGGACCGCATAACCGGGGGGCAGGGCGATCTTCTCGCGCACCACGCGCGACGCCTCCTCCACGTAGGTGCCCGGGTCGCGGCCCGCGATGTCCACATACACGTAGCCGGTGAGCAGTCCGCCTTCGTCGCGCACCATGGCCGGGCCGCGCGTGAAACGGACGGTGGCCAACTCGGACAGCGGGATCTGCCGCTTTCCGCCCGCGGCCGGAACCAGGACCCGGCCTACGGCGTCGGCGTCGCTGCGAAAGTCGCGCAGGTAGCGCACATTCACCGCGTAGCGTTCCCTGCCCCGAATCACGGTGGTGACATTCTCCCCGCCCACGGCGTTTTGCACCGCGGTCTGCGCCTCGTCGATGCTCAATCCGTAGCGCGCCAGGGTGTCGCGGTTCCATTCCACATCCAGGTAGTAGCCCGAGCCGGTACGTTCGGCGAAGACGCTGCGCGTGCCGCGCACCGGAGCGAGCGCGTTTTCGATTTTCGCGCCCAGCTCCTCGATGACGCCCCAGTCGGCGCCGGAAACCTTCAACCCCACGGGCGTGCGGATTCCGGTGGTCAGCATGTCGATGCGTCCCTTCACCGGCATGGTCCAGGCATTGGATACGCCCGGCAGCTTGAGCGCGCGGTCCAATTCCGCCACCAGTTGTTCCTGCGTGTGGATGGTGGGCCGCCACTGGGATTTCGGCTTGAGCGTGATGACGGTTTCGAGCATGGAGAGCGGAGCCGGATCGGTGGCCGTCTCCGCCCTTCCCGCCTTTCCGAAGACGCGGTCGACTTCGGGGAAGCCGCGGATGATGCGGTCGGTCGCCTGCAACAGCCGCTGCGCCTCGCCGATGGAAATCCCCGGCATGGTCGAAGGCATGTAGAACAGCGTGCCCTCGTCGAGCGGCGGCATAAACTCGCTGCCCAGCCGCATAAACACCGGCACCGTGGCCAGCAGCATCGCCGCGGCGGCGCCGAGTACCAGCCATCGCCGACGCAGCGTCCAGCGCAGCGCGGGCTCATACACGCGCATCAGCGAGCGGCTGAGTTTATGGTGCTCTTCCTGGCGCACGTGTCCGGCGAAGAGGGCGGTCGCAGCCTTGGCCAGCCAAGCCGGGCGGAAGCGGAAACTGCCGAAGCGCGAGAGCATCAGCCGCAGCGCGGGATCGAGCGTGATGGCCAGCACCGCCGCCACCACCATAGCCAGCGTCTTGGTGTATGCCAGGGGCTTGAACAGGCGGCCTTCCTGCGCCTCCAGGGTGAGCACGGGAAGGAACGAGACGGCGATCACCAGCAGTGCGAAAAAGCTGGGGCCGCCCACCTCCTTCACTGCCGAAATGATGACGTCGCGATATTCGCCGCGGCCGCCCGACCGCTGCCACTCCTCCAGCTTCTTGTGGGTCTGCTCCACCACCACGATGGCCGCGTCCACCAGCGCTCCGATGGCAATGGCGATGCCTCCGAGCGACATGATGTTGGCCGTAAGGCCCAGCGCGCGAAACGGCAGAAACGCAATCAGCACGGCAACGGGAATGGTGATGATAGGGATGAGCGCGCTGGGCGCGTGCGCCAGGAACAGCAGGATCACCACGGCCACGGTGATGGCCACCTCGATCAGCGTAGTCCGCAAATTTCCTATGGCGCGCTTGATGAGCTCGCTCCGGTCGTATACCGGCACGATGTGGACGCCCTCGGGAAGCCCCGGCTCGATCTGCTTGATTCGCGCCTTGACGCGGTCGATCACCTCCAGCGCGTTCTCGCCCTGGCGCATGATGACGATGGCGCTGGCCACTTCGCCCGTGCCATCGAGATCGGAGACGCCGCGCCGGATGTCCGGCCCCACCACTACCTGCCCGATGTCGCGGATGCGGATGGGCGTGCCATCCTCGCTGGCGGTCAGGACGGTATTCTCGAGGTCGCGCTGGTCGCGAATGTAGCCGCGGCCGCGCACCATGTACTCGGCTCCCGAGAATTCGATCATCCGCCCGCCGGTGTCGTTGTTGCCGCTGCGCACGGCTTCCACTACGCGCCCGATCGGGATTTCATACGCCTTGAGGCGGTTGGGATCGACATTCACCTGGAACTGCTGGGCGTAGCCGCCCAGCGGCGCCACCTCGGCGACCCCCGGCACGGCCTTCAGGTAATAGCGCAGGTACCAGTCCTGATACGAGCGCAGGTCGGCCAGGCTGTGTTTGCCGGAGCGGTCCACCAGGGCGTATTCGTACACCCATCCCAGGCCGCTGGCGTCGGGCCCCAGCTCGGTCGATACCCCCTGCGGCAGGCGCGGCAGCACCGAGGAGAGGTATTCGAGCGTGCGCGAGCGCGCCCAGTAAATATCGGTGTCGTCTTCGAAGATGGCGTACACGTAGGAGTAGCCGAAATCCGAAAGGCCGCGCACCGTTTTGACTTTCGGCGCACCGAGCAGGGCCGAGACGATGGGATAGGTCACCTGGTCTTCGACGATATCGGGGCTGCGGTCCCATCGCGAATAGATGATGACCTGCTTATCGCCCAGATCGGGGATGGCATCGAGCGGGACGTGGTAGAGCGACCACCATCCGCCGGCCGCGGCCACCGCCGCCAGCACGACGACCAGAAAGCGGTTGCGCGCCGAGAACTCGATGATGCGGTTAATCATGGATCCCGGCCTGGCCCCTGCGAGCCACCCTGTTTAGATACAGTGCCGGGTTCTTTTCGAACTTCTCCTGGCACAGTTGGGAACAGAACGAGTAATGTTCGCCGCCGTATTCGCTCTGGTGGGTAACCTTGGCGGCATCCAACTCCATGCCGCAGACCGGGTCTTTGACCCGTTGCCCCGAGACGGCGGCGGCGGTGAGCTTCATCCGGCTTTCCGAATCCAGGAAGAAGTTGCCGGCGGTGACCACCCTCTCTCCCGGCTCCAGCCCGCTGACGATCTGCACCCGGTCGCCGAAACGCCAGCCCGTCTGGACCGCGCGCGGCTCGAACAATCCTTCGCCCCGCTCCACAAAAACCCTCTGCTTCTGCCCCATGTCGAGAACGGCATCGGCCGCTACGGTGATCGCCGGGGGAAGCTTGATGGCCAGTTCCACGTCCGCGAACATGTCGGGCCGCAGGGTGTAATCGGGATTGTCGGCCTCCAGCCGGACCTTCAGCGTGCGCGAGACCGCGTCAAACTGCGGCAGAACCTCGGCCACCCGCGCGGAAAAGCTTTTGCGCTGCTGGTGGAGAGACACTTGCGCCATCGCTCCGGGGCGGATGTAGGGGGCGTCATGCTCGAAGACATCGGCCACAATCCAGATGCGGCGCAGATCGGCCAGGCGAAACCACTCCGTGCCTCGCTCATACTTCTGGCCCGGCGAAACGTTGCGCGCCAGCACGAAACCATCCGCGGGGGCGAGGATGCGGACCGTCACCGGGACCACGCGCGTACGCCTGATCTCCTCGATCTGCAGCTCGGACATGCCCACGCTCTTCAGCCGCTCGATGGACAACCGGGTGCTTTCATCGCCGGCGCGGATCTGCTCGGCGGCCTGCCCGGCTTTGGTGGCGCGGTCCAGCACGTCGAGGGTGGTCAGATACGCTTGAATGGGCGCGCGGGCATCGAAGGAAAAAATCGTGGCCAGCCACTGGTCCTTCTTCACCAGGGTGCCGGTGGTCACGCCGGAGACTTCGCTGAGGTAACCTTCCCCCGCCGCGTTGATCTTGTAGACGCGGGTCTCGTCGGGTGCGACGCGGCCGAGCAGCCGCAGGGTTTGCATGCCGGAGGATTTCTCCACCGGGCTCACGCGCATGCCGATGCGCTGTTGCTTGTCGAGGTCGATCCTCATGGCACCGGCGTTTTCGGTGGCAGACCCGTCCGGGCCCCCGGCCGCCGGGCCGCCATCGGCATAGACCGGTTCCAACTGCATGCCGCAATCGGGAGCGATTCCCGGCTTGTCGCTGCGGTAGGCGGGATGCATGGGATCCACGTAATAAAGGACCTTCCGGGCGCCCGTGTGGCCGTCCCCGGCCGCGAGGTGGCGGGTGTATAAGGACCCGGCTAGAAACGCCCCAGCCAATAACAGGAGGAGTAGAACGGCATATAAAGGTTTCCTCATAGAAGGCGCCTTTCGGTCAACGGTAATGTAACATCTTGCGCTTGCGGGAACTCCGTGCGGCAGCGGGTGAAGAGCCCCCCGGCCTAGCGAGGCGCCGGGGGGCCTTCGAGCGGTCGATCCAGCCCCAGGGGGTTACGGCACGATCGACCAGCCGAACATCATGGCGTGGTCCTCGTGAGCCAGGTTGTGGCAGTGCGCCACGTACGGGCCGACGAAGTCGCGGAAGCCGCGGTAGATGAGCGTGGACTCGCTCGGGTCCAGCGCGACCAGATCTTCCATGGAAACATCGTCGGGATGCCCAGTCGGATCGGGAGGCCTGGTGCCCTGGCGGAAGACGCCCTTGCGCGCGACGGTCTGGTGCTCTTCCATGTGCAAGTGGAAGGGATGGACCCAGCCGCCGCCGCCGTTCTTGATTTCCCAAACCGCGAAGCTGTTCTTCTTCGGATTGGCCAGAGACACGGTCGGGTCGAAGGGCCGGCCGTTGATCATCCACTCGAGTTCGGGGTTGGTGCTGGAACCGCCGCGCTGCACCTCAAACACGGGGTGATTCGGAATCAGCGCCGCGATCTGGTCGGCGGGGAACGGCGGGAGTTCGCGCAACACCGCCGGGATCTGGCTGTTGTCCACCGCGTTGTCGCCGATGACGAACTTCAGCATGGGTATCTTGTAGTTCGGATCGAGACGGGAGCGGGTGGAATTGGTCCACATACGGCCGTCCGGCATCTTCATGATGTTGGTCAGGTAGATGGCGTCGCCCTTGTGGGTCGGAGAACCGTCCATGTATTTCGAGAAATCGACCACGATCTCTCTGCGCTTGGCCGGCCACACCTCAATGGAGTCGCGCACGATCGGGCCGCCGAGGAGGCCGCCATCGACGGCGATCTCGGTGAACTTCATGCACTGCTGCCCGTCGAGGATGCGGTACTGCCCTTGCAGTTCCGTGTCCAGGAAGCCGAGAGACGCCGCCGATTTCGGGCCGCCGGTCGAGGACATGAGCTTGACCTCGTAGATCCGCGAGATGGAGCAATCCAGCATTCTGAAGCGATACTTACGCCGCTTGACCTCCAGGACCGGGTAGGCCGCGCCGTTCACGGTGAACACGTCGCCCACGAAGCCGTGGTTGGGGAAGTGGCGGAAGTAGGTTTTGCCCCACCACTCGGGGTGGATGGCAGGGTCCCCGGCGAGGGGATATTGGGCGTCATGGAAATCGTGGTGGATGGTCACGCCATCATCCAGCCGGCAATCGTAGAAGCCCAGCGGGATGTCGTATTCCACTGAGAAGGTGCCATCCGGGTTGTTGGTCCGGACACCGGGCAAACGGAGAGTGCTCGTGGTCTCGTCCCCGCTATCGTCGGGATTGTAGAGCGGGAAAAGCCCCACCATACCCTTGTAAACATTGGCCCCGGTGAAGTCCATCTTGTGGTCGTGGAACCAGAAGAAAGACTGGCGCTCCCTGGGGTCGTTGCCCGCGGGCCAGTTGAGATAGAGGTTGTCGCACCATTCGCCGGGCTTGTAGGCCTGGGGCCGCTGGTGCGGGTTGCCGTCGCTCTCCGGCGCCGTGTGGCCGTTGTGCAGGTGGGTCAGGAAGGTGTAGTCCGGCGCCCCGAAATCCTGGCGGTCGAGGTTGTAGGGGTTCTCGTCCAGGTGATTCTCAAAGCGCACCAGGCAGGGCTTCCCGTACTCGGCATTGATCCGCGTCCCGGTCGGGGGCAATCCGTTGAAACCGTAAACCACGCTCTGCGGCAGATTGCGGATTGCGCCGGCCGCGTAAGCGGCCTTCGTTTCATCGAATGAGGTGGTCGGTGCGCCGGTCTTGTCGATGGCCATCACCTTCAACGAAGTGAAGCTGGCGGGGCGGACCTGCAGCTTGATCTGGTAAACCAGCGGGTCCGGGTAGCCGATCGTCGACGGCCAGATCTGATGGGTCTGCGAGCCGTCCGAACTCTGCTGTCCAACGCCCGGTCCCGGGGGATTGCTCCATGTGCTGTAGACGCTCTTCGGTATCGGCGCCAGCACCGCCGGGATGGGAAGCGGATCGGTGAACGCCGAGCCGACGGCTTTGCCAAGACCGTTGACACCGTTTCCGCCGATGAGCGGGCTGATGGGAAAGACTTCGGTATAGATGTTGCCACCACCGCCGCCACCGCCGCCCGTGTCTTGCGCGAACGTTAAATTGGGGCTGAGCAGCCCCAGACCGCCGGCCGAGATTCCAAGTTTCAGCAAGTCCCGCCGGTTCAGCTTGAGCGCATTCTGATTGTTCATTCCAGTAGTCTCCACTTCTGCTCGAGTCTGCTATGCGTTACGTTTCCTCTGTCTCCTCCACGCCGGTGGGGCGCCGGAAGCCCGGCGCCCACAGCATGGATGGGTCATCATCTCCTTAGTCCCCTTCGCCACTGCAACCAGCGCCAGACCGGGCAGAAATACAGAGAATCAGATCTTTATACCTGATATCTGAGGCTGCGTTTGGGGTCTTGGTCATAAAGCGTTTCCTGGACCGGCAAGCCTGCCGCGGCTCAGAAGGTCTCACCGCGGCTCCGCCTGGACGGCGACGATTTCACACTTTTTGACCTTTCCCTCTTTTATCGGTCCGAGGCATTTGTGGCGCTCCTGGAACGCGGCTGGGCCGGCATTCCCTGGTACTTCGAGCAACATTGTAGAATCTCTCGCGGGGTATTTATATCCGTAAAGACCGGGATTCCACCCCGTAGAAATACGGAGTCCCAGGACTATATGAAGCGCCAGGACCAGACCGTTGGGGACTCCAGGCGCCTCCCGATCACAAGCGATCCGTCGCAGAGGCCCGTTAAGTTAACTTTTGAGGGCTTGCAGCCGTCGTGCGCGGGGTGTCTACTGCTAACGTGGGATATAAACTCTTTGCCGCGGCTGCCCTCTGTTCCTGCGCCGGTTTTGCGCAGCAGTTTGAAATCGGCGGCGCCATCGGCTATGGCGCCTACCGCAACGGAACCGTTTTTGGACCCGGCTCCTCGGCCCAGGCGGGCATTCGCAACCGCTTCGCGGCGGGCGCCGTGATCGGCGAGGATCTATACCAGCACTTCTCGGGCGAGGTTCGCTACCTGTACCAGGATGGCCACGCATTCGTGTCCTCGGGAAGCGCGCGGACGGAGATGCAGGCCGAGTCGCACACCCTCACCTACGAGTTCCTGTATCACCCGCTACGCCGGGAAAGCCGGGTGCGGCCGTTTCTGGCGGCGGGGGTGGGGGGCAAGGATTACATGGCCTCTGGCCCGGCGCCTTTCTTTCAGCCCACGGCGGCCCTGGCGGCGCTGGTGCCGCGCGACCAGTGGCAATTCGTGTCTGTTTTTGGCGGCGGCGTGAAGATCCGCGTGGCGAACCGGGTCCTGGTGCGCGGCGATTTCCGCGACTACCTGACCGCCTTTCCGAAGCGCCAGATCGTGCCGTTGGGCAAGAACACCGCCCGCGGCATCTTCCAGCAATTCACGCCCCTGTTCGGCGTAAGCTACTGTTTCTAGGCTGCGGCGGAGGCCTATAATACAAACCAGTGAAGGGCGTCCTACTTGCGCTGATGGCAACATCCACCATGGCGCAAACTTGGCGCGTGCCGCTGGAAGTTACACCCGGACCAATCCAACCGTTTACACACAGCGTGGAGATCCATGCCGACGACAGCGGCCATTTTCGAGCGGCTCTGCCGGGCGGCGTAGATCTTCAGATCAATCGTCTGCCGGCTATCGGTCTGGCTGAAGCGGACTGTCGGGCACCTGACGTCGGTGCAGTACCTGCTCAAGTACGATCGTTCAGAAAGAGCCGGCAAGACCCCACGAGACGTTCTGGTGGAGCCCGGCTTATCGCGCCAAGGGCCGGCTCAAGCTTCCCGGCTGTGAAATGGACCTGGTTGTTTTCGACGCGAATGGCGACGGCGTGTTTGACCGCAAGGACTCGGCCCTCGGAACGACGCTTGGCCTCGATCTGAACAATGACGGCCGCATCTGGGGCGCCAGCGAGTTCCGCAATATGGAGGAGATTCTGGAAATCTGCGGGCAGACGATGCAGGTGGCCGACCTTGACCCGTCAGGCCTCTCCATCACTTTTCGTGTCTCAGAACTCAAAGCGCCCACGGTCAACAGTCCCGTGCCATTCTTTTCGGTGAGCACTACTTCTGGCCAGATGCTTCGCTCCGATGATTTTCGAGGCAGAGTTCACCTGCTCGATTTCTGGGCCTCCTGGTGCGAGCCTTGCGTGGCGGGGCTTTCGGAAATGGACTCACTGGCTCGCGCACACCCGAAAGATCTCGTGGTAGTCGGTGTCGATGTAGACGAACCGGAGCGGCGCGCCGCTGCCGACCGCTTGATTCGGGACAAGGCCCTGTCCTTTCCGCAGGTCATCCGCGAACAAGGGGAGAAAGACTTCCTCTGGAAGATGTTCGGAAGCATGCAGGGTGCAAAACTTTCCATTCCCCTTTTCGTGGTAATGGATCGCGATGGGGTCATCCGCTACGCCGGTGGAGGAGATTTCGCGGACTTGAAAGGTCTGGTGGAGAGACTGCTGGCGCCCACGCGCTGAACAGATGGACAGTCGGCGTGCGGGGGGCATTGCGGGGCCGCAAGGAGTGGCGGGCGGGCGGTTGGGATCAGGTCAATTTCTTCAAATTTGCTTCACTATGCGGCACTGTTTTGAGTGCCGGGACTGGAGGAACCGGTTCCTTTCTCCTCTCAAGGAGGAGTGCAAGCCACTTTGGCCGCCTGACGAACGTTGCACCACGTTGGGTCCGAACTTGTATGCCATCTGCAGAATGGCGCCGGACGTGGCTCCGAAACGAGTTGCCTCTCGGCGAGCGAGCAACCTTTTTTCAACTTCAGGGTAGCTGGCGGACAGGCGCGTCAAGCGGGGCGATCTCCGCAAGCGCTTGACGGGCAGGCGAATAAAAGTTGGAAAAGTCTGTCACTGTCTTGTGGCCCTGGGTCAAGCCGGGGGATGCGAAGGCTTCGACCGGTCGCGAGCGTAGCGAGCCGCATTTCCCCGGCCCCCAGCCCCCGGCCCCCGGCCCCTTTTTTTTTGGTATAGTTGACTCGAATTCCGCTTGTCTGCGTTAACAACGATTTCCGAAATGGCACGAAAGGAAGGTGTCTGGTGAGTTCTAAGAAAGAGCCCGAGCTTCCGGCTAGGCCCAAAACCCGGTTCTCGCGCCGCGGATTTCTCGGCGTGGGAATCTCGGGCGGCGCGCTGGGAACGGCCCTGCTGGAACGAGAAGCGGTGGCGGCGCCGGCTAATGTGGCGGGCCCCGGCCCGGTGGCCATCACGCTCAACATCAATGGAAAGCCGGTCAATCTCACCGTCGAGCCGCGCGTGACGCTGGTCGATGCGTTGCGCAATTATCTGGACCTGACCGGCGCCAAGAAGGTCTGCGACCGCGCCGCCTGCGGCACCTGCACGGTCATGCTGAACGGCAAATCGGTCTACAGTTGCGCGGTGCTGGCCATCGACGCGCAAGGCAAGAACATCGAAACCATCGAGGGAATCACGAGCCCGGAAAAGATGCATCCCGTCTCCGCCGCGTTCTGGAACAACGACGCGCAGCAGTGCGGATATTGCACGCCGGGATTCGTCATGGCCTGCAAAGGCTTCCTCGACGAGCATCCCAACCCCACCGCCGACCAGGTGAAACACGGTTTGGGAGGCAACCTGTGCCGCTGCGGCACCTACATGGGCGTCCGCGCGGCGGTACTCGAAGCCGCCAAGGCGGCGAAGGGAGGAAAGAATGGCTAACACCCCGGATTATCACTGGCCGCCGATGGAGGCGCGCAAGGTCATCGGCAAGTCGCCCAGGCGTGTCGATGGGCCGATGAAATCCACCGGCCGCGCCAGGTACTCCTCGGACCTCAAGCCCAAGGACACGCTTTTCGGCGTGTACCTCACTTGCCCGCATGCCCACGCGCGCGTCACCGGCATCGATACCGGCGCGGCGGAGAAGATCGCGGGCGTGAAGGCCGTGGACGTGTTGGCGCCGGCCGGAACCGAGGTTCAGTGGCAGGGTTATGAGGTGGCCGCGGTAGCCGCCACCACCGAGGAGATTGCCCGCGAGGCCACGCGCGCGATCAAAGTCGAATACGAGGTGATGCCGCACCTGGTGAAGGAGGATGACCTGGCCAAAGCCGGCGCCCGCGCCAAACAGGGCGGGGAAAGGCTGGTCGGCGACCCGGACAAGGCGTTCCAGGAAGCCGAGGCAGCCTGCGAAGGGCAGTACGGCATTCCCGTGGTGACCCACTGCTGTCTGGAGCCGCACGGGCAGATCATTCAGTGGCAGGGCGACCAGGTGAACGCGTGGCCCTCCACGCAGTTTGTCCCGGGTTATGGCGGCGCCCTGGGACAGTCTCTCAAGGTGCCGGCCACGAATGTCAAGGTCAAGATGGACTACATCGGCGGCGGATTCGGCAGCAAGTTCGGTCCCGACGCCTGGGCCGTGGTAGCCGCCAACCTTTCGAAGAAAGCCGGCGGCCGTCCGGTGAAGTTGTATCTCGACCGCGCCACCGAGCAGATGATCGCCGGCAACCGTCCTTCGGCATTCGCCAAAGTCAAGCTCGGCGGCAAGAAGGACGGCACCGTCACGGTGTGGCAGTCGGAGTCGTGGGGCACGGGAGGATTCGGCCCCGCCGGAGGTCCGTCCCAGCCCTACGTCTACACCAACATCCCCAACATCCGCCAGGTGCACACCAATGTCTCGGTGAATGCCGGGGCGCAGCGCGCGTGGCGGGCGCCGGGCAATCAGCAGGCCTCCTATTTGACCTGCTGCGCGCTCGACGATTTCGCGAACAAGATCGGGATGGACCCCATCGAGGTCTTCAAGATCAATGCGCAATATGCACCGCAGGCGCGCGTGGAGACGTATCGCTACCAGTTGGATAAAGCCGCC
Source organism: Terriglobia bacterium (assembly GCA_020073615.1). GTDB lineage: Bacteria > Acidobacteriota > Terriglobia > Bryobacterales > Bryobacteraceae > JADGNR01. The sequence goes on along the minus strand of JAIQEX010000114.1, from coordinate 5,093 downwards.
GAGCTCGCCGAGTGGAAGAAGCTGTGGCATCCGCGCGGCGAGGCCGGCGCCGGTCCGGTGAAGCGCGGCTTGGGAGTCGCCTTCGGCGCCTGGGGCGGTGCCGGGCATGCCAGCCAGTGCCGCGCCATCATCAACCCGGACGGTTCGGTGCACATCGAAATCGATACCCAGGACCTGGGCACCGGGACGCGCACCATCATCACGCAAGTGGCGGCGGAGAGCCTGGGGCTGCCCATGGGCCAGATCAAGCTTTCGATCGGCGACAGCAGCCTGCCGCCGGACAACGCGTCGGGCGGGTCCACCACCGTGGGCGGCGTCTCCACATCCACGCGCAAGGCCACGCTCAACGCCCTGGCCAAGCTCTTCGAGGCGGCCGCGCCGGCGTTGGGCGCGCAGCCCGAGGAGTTGGAGGCGGTGGACAGCCACATCCGCGTGAAGAACAGTCCCAACAAGAGCATCACCTGGCAGGCCGCCTGCCGCAAGCTGGGCGCCAACGCCATCTCGGAAATGGGCGCCAACGTGCCGGCCAACGCCAACGCGGAGGGGTTGAACACGGGAGGCGCGGCGGGCGTGCAGATCGCCGACGTCAGCGTGGATACGGAAACGGGCGTAGTCTCGATCAACCGCTACACCGCGGTACAGGATTGCGGCATGATCATCAACCCGCGACTGGCGGAAAGCCAGGTCTACGGCGCCGTCATTATGGGCATCTCGACGGCCCTGTTCGAAGAACGCATCATGGACGAGCAGACCGGCCACGTGCTGAACCCCGACATGGAGTTCTACAAGCTGGCCGGCATCGCCGATATCGGCGACATACACGTGCACCTGGATATCCGGCCGGAGAACGACAAGCGCGGCGTCATCGGCTTGGGCGAGCCTCCGGCGATCCCCATCTGCGCCGCGGTGGGCAATGCCGTGGCCAACGCGATCGGCGTGCGCGTGCCCCGTGTCCCCTTTACGCCCGATCGCGTGCTGGCCGCACTGGAAGGGAGGAACGCGTAATGCAGTCCTTCGAATATGCCAATCCGGCCACCTTGCAGGAGGCGCTGGCCCTGCTTGCCCCACGTTGGGGACAGGCCGACATCCTGGCCGGTGGTACGGACCTCATCAGCCTGATGAAAGATTATCTCCACACGCCCAAGCGCGTGGTGAACATCAAGAACCTCAAGGAGCTCGAGGGCATCCAGAAGACCGACGCCGGACTGCGCATCGGCGCGCTGGTCACCATGGATGAACTCGCCAAAAACGCCGACGTGCGCAGCGGCTACAAATCGCTGGCCGACGCCGCGGCCGGCATTCCCAGCCCGCAGATCCGCCACATGGGCACGGCGGGCGGCGACCTGTGCCAGCGGCCGCGCTGCTGGTATTACCGGCAGGGCTTCGGCCTGCTGGCCATGAAGGACGGCAAGAGCCTCGTGCCGGGCGGCGAAAACAAATACCACGCCATCTTCGGCGGCGGGCCGGCCTGGTTCGTGAGCGCGTCCAGCCTGGGACCCGCGCTGGTAGCGCTGGGCGCCAGGGTGAAGCTGGTTTCGGCGAAAGGGCCGCGCGAGGTGCCAGCGGCGAAGTTCTTCGTGGCGCCGAAAGACGAGGCCTCGCGCGAGATCGCGCTGCGGCCGGACGAGATACTCACGGAGATCCTCGTCCCAGCGGCGGTGGTGAAGAGCGCGACCTACGAAGTGCGGCAGAAAGAGGCGCTCGATTGGCCGCTGGCCACGGCATCGGTGGCACTCACCATGAAAGGCAACGCCGTAGCTTCCGCCAAAGTGGTGCTGGGACACGTGGCCGCCACGCCGTGGGAGGCCGCGGACGCCGAAAAGGCGCTCGCAGGCAAGACCATCACGCCGGCCACCGCGGAGGCGGCCGGTAAAGCGGCTGTTACCGGTGCGCAGCCGTTGAGCCAGAATGCCTACAAAGTGACTCTGGCGAAAGTGGCCGTCAAGCGGGCGCTGCTGGAGGCGGTGAAGGCACCGAAGGCATAGCCATGGTAGAACCTCCCGGGTTGAGCAAGAAAGCCAGCATGAACCGTTGCGCGAATCTGCGCTGGAAGGGGTTGTACATCGACACCGTGTACGACCCCGAGAACCACTTCAGCAACGACACCGCCATGTGGTGCGAGCATACCTTCAAGTGCGTGGGGCCGGACGGCCAGGTGGTGGACGAGTTCGAATGCAGTCCAGCGCGCGCGTGCTACGAACAGTTGTAGCACTCAGCGCACCTCGGCCGCGCAGGCTTCGGGCGAAGGGTATCTCGCCGGCACCCTGCTGCATGAAATCGCGCACGAGCTCGGCCCCGCGTTCGCTGGTCGAACGTGGAATCAATGCGCCATCCTTCGAGACCATTGAACCGCTGGCTACAGCCCTGGACACCGGACGTGACAGCGCTCTTCACGTTCCCTGGCGAGGAAGGCGAACGTCAGAGGGTGAGGATAGTACGCCGGAAACTACGAACATCTCGAAGGGGCCGTCTGCCCAAGGGTTGAGGTTGGCGAGATCCGAGCGGCGATTAGAGATAGACTATGTGTTCATCCGAAATCCGACAAGGTGTGTATTGGCGTTTCGGGGTGTGCCAGATTGAGTGCCACCGGCAATACGCCTCAAGGGAATCCCATCCAGCAGGTGTAGCAATGCCGACAATCGGCCAACAGATCACAAGCAGAACCACGGGAGCGGACACCTGTCGCCAATTCGTGGTGCCAAAGCTCCGGAGTGCCGGTTGGGATACCGATCCGCATTCAATAGCGGAGCAGCGGACCTTCACGGCCGGCCGGATCGTGGTCACCGGGACCAGGGCAATTCGGCAGAAAGCGAAGAAGGCCGACTACCTGCTCCGCTACTCGCCGGAAATGACCCTGGCGGTGGTTGAGGTCAAGGCCCAACATAAAAAGCAGAAGAGGCAAATCGATGATGAGCGGCGGCGCATACGTTCGTGGAAACATGCAGCCAGACATACAACAGAAGATCACGAAGTTTGGATTCCTCTTCGATAAGGTGCTTCAAAGCGAAGTCGAGCGAAGGAAGGTCATCCCGGCTGTTGTTCCTGCGGTCCTGCCTTGCAATCTACTCTGCGTCTTGGATCAGAAGCTACTGCATTTCGTCTTCACGCCTGCCGGGGGCTTGCCGAATCAGATCTTTGTAGATAGGCGAACCGAAGGGATCATCCTCTCGGGAAAGCGAGTGGTCGATAGTTCGGTACTCGAACTCGGATTCGTGAATCCGTCCGGTGTTCATTTCGATGCGAGAATCTTAGATCAACCTGAAATTCTCCAACTCTCCTCGATCGAGCAAACCGCCAAAGAACTTGTTGATGCCTGCATTAAGGCCGCAACTCGCCCGAGAGCAATACCCGGATACGAAGGTCTTCAGCCGTTTCTTGATGCATTCTCTCAAGACCATCCCGACTTCGCCAAGAACGTGTTTATCGCCATGCGGTTTCGCCCAGGCAAACAGTTCGTTGAAATTCACGATGCCGTCAAATCCGGGTTGGGGAAATACGGCCTCAAGGGTGTACGCTCCGATGATAAGACGTATCCGCCAGACGGTGATCTCTGGACGAACGTTTGCGTTTATATGATGGGCTGTAAATATGGCGTTTGCATATTCGAGGAGGTTGACGAGCGGGAGTTCAACCCCAACGTACCGCTTGAATATGGGTTCCTGAGAGCCATGAACCGTCAAGTCCTGCTGCTCAAAGACATCCGAATGCCGAAGATGCCAGCGGATCTGACAGGGAAGCTCTACCGGAACTTCGACACCTACAATATCACCCTGACGATTCACGAACAGATCGGCCAATGGGCCGAAAGGGACCTCAATTTGAAAGGGGTCTGATCCGAGAATGCCAATCCCTGATTACCAATCCCTGATGCTCCCCGTCCTGCGGGTGCTGGCAGATCGCAAGGAACATTCCGTAGCTCAGATGCGGCAGCGAATTGCCGAAGAACTCAAGCTCTCTGAAGGCGAGTTGACGGAACGTCTTGCCAGCGATTCAACAACCGTGTTCGTCAACAGGATCGGTTGGGCTGTTCAATATCTGAAAGCTGCCATCGCAATAAAGGCCCTGCGCCGAGGCGTGTACCAGATCACCGACAGGGGCTTGGCCCTGCTGAAACAGGAGCCGTCGGAGATCAATGCCCGGACCCTGCGGCAGTTTCCCGAGTTCATGGATTTTCACGAGAAGGGAACTGCTTCAGATTCGGCGGCGGCTTCCGCCGCTCCATCGCCGGAGGTCAAGGCAACTCCGGAAGAATCGTTGGAAGACAGCTATCAGGTTCTCCGAGATGCGCTGGCAACCGAGTTATTGGACACCATCAAGAATGGCACGCCAGCCGCCTTCGAGAAGATCGTGGTGTACTTGCTTGTGGCGATGGGATACGGCGGTTCCGTCGAAGACGCCGGAAAGGTCGTAGGGAAATCCGGCGACGGCGGAATCGACGGCATCATCAAGCAAGACAAGTTGGGCCTGGACTTTCTGTACGTCCAAGCGAAGCGGTGGAAGGACGTGGTTGGAAGCCCGGAGATCATGCGATTCTCCGGGAGCCTGACGAAGAAGCACGCCAACCGGGGCGTCTTTATCACGACTTCGTGGTTTTCCCCGGACGCTCTCGAATACGTCAAGGAAATGCCGCAGCGCATTATCCTCATCGACGGGCGGCGGCTTTCGTCCCTGATGATCGAACACAATGTCGGCGTGGCCCCGGCGAAAACGTACACGTTGAAGCGGATGGATCAGGATTATTTTGAGAATCTTTAGGAGCGTCGAAATGGGGAGTGCGACGGCGCAGGCAACCTGGGGCATTCACGCCGGGAGAAGCGGCGATGCCCACACGTTATTCTTGCAGCGGCGCGTGATCGGTATCGGGTGATTCAGGATGGGCACAGCCGCATTCATAAGTCTCGGCGGTCTCTTGCTTGGGGTCATTGGCCTCGCGCGAGATCGCGCTGCGGCCGGACGAGATACTCACGGAGATCCTCGTCCCAGCGGCGGTGGTGAAGAGCGCGACCTACGAAGTGCGGCAGAAAGAGGCGCTCGATTGGCCGCTGGCCACGGCATCGGTGGCACTCACCATGAAAGGCAACGCCGTAGCTTCC
>JAIQEX010000113.1 GCA_020073615.1 Terriglobia bacterium | reverse complement strand
CCGCTATGCGAAAGTCGACCTCGAAATGAAGCGCCAGGCCATCGCCAAGGTCAAGCCGGTCCCACGCCGCTCCCGCACGCCCTGGGGCAAGGACCGCACGATCCTTGACTGGCTGGAGTCCCTGTAAGCCCGAGGAAATGTGGAGTTGGAAACCGGGGAACCCGCGATTCGATGGGGTTGCCATGCGTCAACTCCACATTTCTGACAACTTCACATTAGTCAATCAGCAGGACGTCCAGCCGCGCCAGGCGTTTGCGTAACTGCCGCGTGGAACGATCCAGTGAGGCATACATGTCATCGAATAAGTTCTGGGCCTTGATGAACTGACACCGGCAGCCATTCTCCAGCGCCTTCAGCAGCAGACCGCACGCCAGTCCAGTCTTGCCTCTTCCGGTTTCGCCGACCAACACGATGTTCTCCGCCTTGGCGATGAACTCTAACTCCGCGAAGCCGTGAATCTGTTTGCGATTCACGCCCGGATGGCGGGCAAACGGGAACGTCTCCAGCGACCAGCGCTCTGGCAGATTGGCGTGCCGGATGCGCCACTCCAGTGCGCCCTCTTGCCTGGCCTGCCACTGCGCGCGCACCAGGCGGGTCACGAACTCCGAGTAACTGATATCGTCCTGGTCGGCGGCGCGCAACTGTTCGTCATAGATCTCCAACACGCGCCGCAGTTGGAGATTCTTCAGCAGTTGTTCCAGTTCTTCAGTCATCGTCCGCTTCCCCCTCGAGCCGAAAGTATTCGCGCGTCACGCGGCGCAAGATCATCCGTTCCAGTCGGTCCAGGTCATACAGACCATACCGGCCGGCCTCGCGCACCGCGCCCCGCCGCGGCTCCCGCGGATACTCCCGCACCAGGCGCAGCAGTTGCCGCAGGGCAAGCGTGATCACCTTCCGGCTCCGTTGCTTCAACCCCGCGACATACTCAGCTAACTCGGGTGCGGCCGCCACGATGGCCCGCTCTTCGGGGTGCGGATCGGGCCGTGGCGCCCGCTCACCGCGCGGCGGCCGGTGCGCGGCAAGAGTGACTCGCTGGTGTTCGGCTTCGGCTATGCGGCGGTGCGTGACCAGGCGCCGGGCATCCAGTTGAATCTCCACCTTGTCCTTGGTTTCGCGCACCTCCACGCGGCGGCCGATGCAGTCCACCGGAACCGAATAGCGGTTGCTGTTCAGCGCCACATAGCCTTCGATATCCACCAGCCGCTGTTGCAGCCGGTAGACTTCCGGAATCCACGCCGGCAGCGGCTTCAGATGCAGCCGCTCGACGGCGAGTAACTGGCGCGGCACCGCGCGGATGTGTTTCTTATAAGTCGCATTGACCTTGTCGCACCACTCCTGCGCCCGCTGAATTCAGATCCTCCCAACCGCTGAAGCTGCGCCCTGCCAGGAAGTTGCCCTCGATAAAATGGAACGGTCTTTCCACGCGTCCCCAACGGTTGGCATGGCCAATCGCATGGGCCACGAACTGAAAGCCGAAGCGCTCCGCAAAGGCGCCCATCTCCGGCACCGGCACCATCTCGCGCCCACTGCCCCGTAGTACCACCACGTGTGTGTTGTCGATCATGACGCGCGTGGTCGCTCCACCCATATAGCGCAGCGCCTCGGTGAGAAACACCTTGCAGTCAAAACGCCGAAAGGTGGGATAACACTGGAAGAACAGCAGTCGCGAATAACACCGCACCGCCGAGGCGGTCTGCACCTTGCGTCGCTTGCCGCCCAGAGTGAGCTCGTGGGGAGACGTGTCGTGCTGAAGCTCCTCGCCCGGCGCAAAATCATAACGCCCCGCCGGCGTAGGCGGCGTGTAAGCGATACCGTGCCGCCGGCAGAACGCCGTTCCCGCGGCGTACGACAACGTCGCGCCCGCCGCCACCAACTCCTCATGGACTCGCGCGAGATTCCCCTGGCACTTCTCGCAATGCTCCAGGATCTGTGACCGGTAAGGCGCGGCTTTCTGCGCGCGGTGCAGTTCCGGGACCGCCGTGGAGTTCGCCCGCAAGACTTTGCGCACCGCCACACGGGAGATCCCCAGCACCCGCGCAATCTCCCGTTTGCCCATTCCCTGCGCTTGTAGTTCCAGAATCGCGGTGCGTTGCGCTGGACTCAACATGTGGTTCCTTCTCCGCTTGCAGTTTTTCCTCGATGCGCTGGAGTTGTTTGGCAATGCGCGCGATCTGCTGGCGGGCCGCGGCGCGCTGCTGGTGATCCAGTTCCGTGGCTGCGGCGCCGGTCAGCCGCCGCTCGCTGCGGTTCACGATGGCCGCCACCATCTCCAGATCGCGCACCAGGGCGGCGCTGGCGCTGGAGTCCGGTTGCGCTGCCTGCCGCTGCGCTTTGAAAAACAACTCCGGCTCCTCCAGGATGCGTTGCCGGATGGCGGGCGACGCTTGCCGCCAGGCGGCATACAGTTGGCCCGCCACGCGGGTATCGCAGTGATGCTGGGCGAAGATCGCCGCCATCCGCTGGCAAGCTTCCAGGTCGATGCGCGCCGCCGGCACCAGATACTTCATCGCTACCTGCGCTGCGATCTTGCCCTCGCGCACCTGCTGCTGGATGGACTCCGGCAGCAACGCCACCAATGCCAACCGCCGCGATACCCAACTCACGCTGCGGTCGAAGCGCTGCGCCAACTCCTCCAGTGAGTAGCCGAAGCGCTGCTCCAACTCCGCCAGCAGCCACCCCACCTCCAGCGCCGTCTCGCGTCCGGACAGCCGCAGCGAGCGCTCCAGCAGCACCGCCGCCGCTTCGCTCCTCGGCCACACCACCGCGTCCACCGTGTCTCGCCCCAGTTGCTCCAGCGCCGCGATCCGCTTGTAACCGTCGATGACCACGTACCGCTCCGCCTGGCCCTCAGCCGCTACCACCACGATGGGCGGCTGCTGCCCCGCTTCGGCGAGGGAGGCCAGCAGTCGCCGCTGCCGCGCCGCCTGGCGCACTCGCAGGTGCCCCCACCGCCGGTCCAGTTGGTGCAGTTCCAGTTGCATCCGACAGGCTTGAATGTAGGCGAGCCCGTCTGGGGGAATCAATATGGGGGGATTAAATGCGCGCCTGTTTCCAGCGCCGCTCGCGCTCTTGAACGCGCTCCATGGCGTGGCGGCAGGCGGGCGAACAGAAGCGCTGTAAAGGGCTTCGCCGCTGGTGTGCGAAGCACTCATAGCAGCCCGGCCGGTCACACGAATGGGCGAAAAAACGTTTCCTTAGGGATGACCCTCGCGGCCTCGTCAACTGCCTCTGGCGGTGGTGGTTGCCGGCTTTGGACGCGCTCCCGGTAGCGCTGACTTGGGCCGTTGCGCTTGGCTTGGCCGGCCGCTGTCGCCCGGTATCTCTCCTGGGCCTTCCGCCGCCGCCATCTGCGCGCCGCCTCCCGGCAGCGCGGGCTGCAATAGCGCTGGAGTGCCCGCCGGGGCCGAAAGCGCTGCTCGCAGCCTTTCAGCAGGCAGGGCCGTGTTCGCGGCCGAGCCGCGCGCTTCCGCCGACCCGCCGCTTGCCTTCTCGCGCGCTGGGCAGGATTCTGGGGAGGGCCCATGGGAGGTGATGACTCCCAGAAGCTCTTTGCCCCGGAGCGGAAGATTCTCCTCTCCGGGGCGCAAACCTCCGGTTCCCGGCAAACTCCACACTCTACCGCAAATGCCGAGACTCCGCATCCGTCTCCACCCCGCCTACCCTATTCCTGGGAGAAATAGGCCGCCTCGCCTCCGCCGACCGTCCCGGTCTTGAGAACCGGCTCCCCTACAGCCCGCCTGGGTCACTTCTGGCAAGCAGGGGTGGGTCACTCTTCCCGCGCGCCGAAGCTCACAGAGTTCGCAGCAGAACTTCGTCAACTGCGCTTTGAGTCTGGATCGGATTTTGCTATCGTTCACTGGGGACGGCCTCCTGGTGGTTTGGATTTCTCGCAAAAAACCGTTCTACCACGGATTTTGTCCCCTCCCACTTTCCAATCCCAGCAAGCTGCTGATCTTTCAAGGGTTAGGCTGTTGGCCTTTCAGATTCTGGGGAAACTCCTGTATGAGTGAGTCTTTCAGGTAGCGCGAGGAGGGAACCGCAGTGGAGATGGAATTGTCTCGCGAGGATCGATATCGACCCGTATCCGTTCCGCAAATTGCTGAACCTCTTGGACCGGTATGATATCGGGTGAGGTCCAGTCCGAGGCATTGAGCGCGAATCGTTTGTAGTTACGTGGCGTTACTGTCCATGGGTCGCGCCATGCGGACCCGAACAGTCCAGTTTCCAAGAACGCTTCTTTCGACCAGAAATGGCGGGTACGTCCTGCCGATCACCGGCTGCGTGCTCGGGGCGGCGATCCGAACGACGCCGGGCGCGCCGGGCTACGAATCGCCGCGGGAGGCTGCGACTGTTGCGCTTTTCCGGGCGCGGAACCGCCGCGACCTCCGAAGACGAGGGCGTACGGCGGGCGAGATCCGCGCCGTGATCCGTAGCGCGCACGGAATCCGCCGCGCGCAAGCGCCCGGCCCGCGGCGATCGGCGCGGGCACGCTTGGTACCAGCGATTCGAACGACGGCGGGCCTGCCGCGGTGCCCTTGCCGGGCTACGGATCGCGCGGGAGGCGGCGACCGTGTTCCGCGCCAGGGCCTGCCTGGCCTGGCATCCGACGAGCGCATAGCGGACGGCCGCGGCGAGCAGAGCCGGCGTGCGGCGCCAAGTCTACCGGCGTGGCCGCGCCGGGCGAGCCGGGCTGCGGATCGCGCGGGAGGCTGCGACCGCGTCTCCGCGCGCGAACTGTGCGACTTCCGAAAACGCGGGAGGCGCTGGGCGAGATCCGGGCCGTAATGCCGTAGCGGGCCGACTGCGACGCGCTCCAGCGCACGGCCGCGCCGATCGCCGCCGGCGTGCTCGGTAGCAGCGATTCGGACGGCGCCGGGCGTGGCGGCGTGGCCGCGCCGGGCGAGCGGGGTTACGGATCGCGCGGGAGGCTGCGGTGCTGGATGCGCGTGCCGTTCGCTCATGGCATCCAACGACCCGGCCCCGCTATGCCCACCGAAGGAGTTGAACCGGTTAGCGGCACCATCGCCATCTATGCTGTCCTCCTGCGAGAATATGTGATTACATGCGCTACCTCATGAAGCAGAAGGCCTTCTCGCTCGCAGACAAGTTTGCCATACGCAACGAAAGAGCGAAGATGCCTTCTTCGTCAATGGTGAGGTCTTCGTCCTCGGCCACAAGCTCTCGTTTGAGGACCCTCAAGGCAACGAATTGCTGTTCATCAGGCAGAAGCTCCTCTCGTGGGGACCCACCTACGAGCTGTACCGCGGTGATGAACACGTCGCCACAATCAAGAAGGAGATGTTCACCCTCTTCCAGTGCACCTTCGACATCCACATCGACGAACAGGGCGATCTGGAAGCGCAGGTCAATCTGTCTGACCACGAATACTCCGTAACCCGTGACGGCAAGCCGGTAGCCCAAATCTCCAAACAGTGGTTCTCCTGGTCGGACACCTACGGTGTAGACATCGCCGCTGGCGAAGATCCGGTCCTAATCCTGGCCAGCACCGTAGTCACCGACATGTGCTGCCACGAGTGTTAGACAGAGGATGATCTGGCCCGACCTCCCGCTTCAGTTCAAGAGCGCCGCGGATGCGGACGCCAGGCGGCTTTTCGAGCCCCCGGAACTGCGGTGGGGCGAGATCCTGGCCGTAATACCGTCGCGCGCACGGCATCCGCGCCGAACGCCAGCGGCGGGCCGCGGGGATTCGCCGCCAGCGTGCGCGGTAGCAGCGATTCGAACGACGCGCGGCCTGCTGTCGTAGCCGCGCCGGGCTACGGATCGCGCGGGGGGCTGTGAGCGTCTTTCCGGGCGCGGAACCGCCGCGATCTCCGAAGACGAGGGCGTACGGCGGGCGAGATCCGCGCCGTGATCCGTAGCGCGCACGGAACCGCCGCGCGCCAGCGGACGGCCGCGGCGGGCGGCGGCGTGCTCGGTAGCAGCGACTCGACCGACGCCAGCACACCGGCGTGGCCGCGCCGGGCGAGCCGGGCTGCGGACGCGCGGGAAGCCGCGACCGTCTCCGGGTTCCGGGTCGCGATACCGTAACGGGTCTAGCGTCCGACAAGCGCACGCGGACGGCCGCGGCGCTCGCCGCGGGCGTGCTCTGCGGCAGAGATTCGAACGGCACCCGGCGGGTCGGCGTAGCCGCGCCGGGCGAGCCGGGATACGGATCGCGCGGGAGGCTGCGACCGCTTTCCGCGCCAGACCTGCACGACTTCCGAGAACGAGCGGGCACGGCGGGTGCGATCCGGGCCGTGACGCCGTCGCGGGCCCGGTATCCGACGAGCGCCAGCGGACGGCCGCGGCGAATTTGCCGCGGCGCGGCGATTCGAACGACGGCAGTCGTGCCGGCGTGGCCGCGCCGGACGAGCCTGGCTGCGGATCGCGTGGGCGGCGGTGACCGCTTATCCGGCCCGGAGCTGTGCGATTTCCGACAACGCGGTGGGCGCGATCCGGGCCGAGATGCCGCAGCGCGAATGGCATCCGACGCGCGCCAGCGACCAGCCGCGGCGCTCGCCGCGGGCGTGCTCGGTAGCGGCGATTCCGAATGACGCCGGTGCGCTCGATCGCAGCGGCTCGAGCGTCGCCGGGCCGCCGGCGTGGTCGCGCCTGGCGCACCGGGCAATGGATCGCGCGGGAGGCGGGGAGCGATACGTCACGGGCGCGGCGCCCGACGCGCGCACGCGGCCGGCCGCGGCGGGCACCGGCGGGCGTGGCAAGGACAGTCGCTTAGAGCTATATTTACGGAATACATCGGAGGAGAGATGTTATGGCGACCGTCCGTCTGGTCAAGGAGTTCTATTTCCGCGATATTCAGGCGCTGCGCGAGGAGATCAAAATCACGCGGTCGCAGAGAACCTCCAAACACCTCACGATCGACCTATACGTCGGGACACAGCTAGCCGTCCAGTTGACGATGCAGCTTTCGAATCTATACATTGTTGCGTTCAAAGGCCGGGACCGCGTCTACGACGTCGCCGAACTGTGCGGCGAGAACTACAATCATCTCGGGATGCCCGCCACGATGGGATCGTCTGATCTGCAAAAACTCCAGGAGCTTGGCCAGTTCCAACGGGGCACCAAACTCGATACCAAACTGATCACGTTTGCCGCCATTGTAGTCGCCGAAGCGAGCCGGTTTATGGGCGTGAGCATGCATGTCCAGGGACTCTTGTCCGGGGCATTTATGAGCATTTCGCTGGCCAACTTGAACAAGAAATATTTCACGATGTGGTCATCTCATTCCGCCCGGGTGCGAAGCGGCGTATTTACCCCCGGCGAACAACTGCAGGTGGACGTCCTCTTGTAACGTCCTTGCGTAATCCCCGTATGTTCTTCTTGCCGGGCACACATGGTCAGGTTCAGACCAATAGGGGGCAACCTCAACCGCTTCTCACCGAGCCAGAAACGCAAAGCATCCAGTGTGCCTGGCGCAACGGCCACTATTCTGATCGTACGGTCACCCACTCGGAGACGCGCTTTTCCCGAGCCCGGAACCGCGCGCCTTCCGAAGCGAGGGCGTAGGTTGCGCGAGATCCGCGCCGCAACACGGGCCGTGATGTTGCTGGCATCCGCGACGAGCACGAGCGGACGGCCGCGGTGAATCGCCGCGGGCGCGCTCGATAGCTGCGATGAGAACGACGGCGGGCCGTAGCGGGCACGGCATTCCCACGCGCGCAAGCGCACGGTCGCGGCGAGGGCCGCCCGCGTCCTCGGTAGCAGCGATTCGGACGGCGCCAAACCCGCCGCATCCGCGGCGGCGCACGTTCTTTCGCGCCCGGCCCGGCCGGCGTAGTCGCGCCGGGCGAGCCGGGCTACGGATCGCGCCGGGGGCGTGATGCCGAAGCGAGCATGGAATCCGACGAGCGCCAGCGGGCGGCCGCGGCGAGCGCCGCGGGCATGCGGGCAGGCGCGGTAGCAGCGATTTCGAACGATGCCAGGCGTGCGGGCGCGCACGTGGCGGGCGAGACGGAGGTGTCGCCCCGTCCTTCGTCCGACGCAGATCGCCCGTCTGAAAAGATGTTCACACTACGGCAACCGCAAGGTGGGACGCCGTCATTTCTTTGCTGTTGCTCGGCTCGGAGCAGCGAGGCGAACGGCGATGTGCCAAAAGACCGTCGCGTTGAACGGCAGGCCTAGGTGCGTCCCGACGACCTCAACATCGATGTTCGGCTTCCCGCTCAGGCAGTATCGCCAATCCACGGCCCCGTCGCACTTCGTATACACGGCTGTTTGCCTGACAGAACGTGGCCACCGCCGGCCTAGGGACCGCCCGAAGGCACACCGGCAACGGCTCGAAGCACATTCCCTCGGAACGGCCAGACCCGTGCTCTGGATCCAGCCGCGCACAGCGTTGCTGAGTGCCACTATCAGGCTGTGCAGCACGAGCCCCCGGAATGGCGAGCCGAGGGTGATCACGGAAGCGATTCGTTTCGGCCTCCGTACCGCTGCGGATCGTGCGAAGATACCGCCGAGGCTGTGCCCGATGAGATGCACCGGGCGGCCCGTCTCCGCGTACGCGCGATCAATAGTCTCATCGAGGTGCCGCGAGAGGCGGTCGGGACAATGGGCGGCGATGCCTATACCGGAATAATACGGTCGGTAGCCGATTCGTTGCAGCCACGCGTGGAGGTCGAAAAGGATGAGATCGATCCCGAGCAATCCCGGAATGATCACGACAGCCGATCCATCCCCGCGGGGGATCGTTGAGCCGTTATACGTGGGTGAGAGCCGCAGGGCCAGGAATTCCAGGACGCAAAGGGGTTCGCTAAAGATGGGAGAGGGGCAGGGCACCTCGCCGTGAGGCATGAACGGCTGCGCCACGGGGGTGCACTTGGAGCCTGCGGATCTCTCTTTACGAGTTTGCACTCTCAGGACCACAACTGCGTTTTGAACGGCCTTTCGGTATTCTCCACCGATTGTCCCACAGTTCAAAGAATAATTAACCGGAATCTCCGTTTTTGTTCAGACCAATGCCGATTGAGCAACGCCCACGTTGGCCGTAAAGTAATGGCTGCGCCGGCGGGCCTGCCGGCGCCCGCGCCCGTGCCGAGTCTTTTCCGGCCGGGGCCTGCGCGATTTCCGAAGCGTACGGTGGGCGCGGTGCGGACCGCGATACCGTCGCAGGCAGGGACTCCGACGAGCGCACGCGCACGGCCGCGGCGCTCGCCGCCGGCGCGCGCGGTAGCGGCGATGCGAACGACGCCAGGCCCGCCGGCGTGTTTCGCGCGGGGCGAGCCGCGCTGCGGGCGGCGCGGGACGAATGCCATACCCGGGCTCGGTATCCGCTTGGCGGACAAGAAGGGACCAGCGCTCTGGTTACGCAATGTGTCGTCGTGGCGGTTTCGAGGCCGCGCTTATTCTCTTGCGCGGCTTCAGCACGACGCTATAGACGAATGACCATGCCCTGACGGGCGATCTTCATTCCTGTTTCACATTCCCACTTCGCATCAGTCCAACCGTAGCCGGGCATGCCAGGGCCGTCTTCGTGGCCGCTGAGGTGAGTCAAATAGACGTTCTTTGCCCCGATGGTTTGGATGTAGGTCCGAGCCAACTGGAACGAGGTGTGGCCCGTGCCAGTCGCGGCCCACGTGTTGCAGGCCATGAACAGGACGTCAGGCCGGTAGCCAGCCAGGTATAGCTCAACCACCTGCTGATTCGACAGTGTGCCATTCGGGATCTGGATCGACGGCTCGTTGATGTCCCAGGCAAAAACCGCCTTCCTCCCAGCAATCTCGGCCGCGAAGATCACCGCACCGTCGATCCCGCTATGGGCGACCGGCAGCGGGAGACACGAAACATCGACGCCACCACAGGGCACCGTGAAGCGGACCCCCGGGGAGATCGGCTGGAATTGGAGGCACTTCTTGAATTCGTAGGCGAACCCGCCTCGGCCTGTCAGCCAATCGTAAGTGGCCTGTGTGCACCACACCGGGATTCTGGAGAAAGTGCCCTTGCGCCGGCGGGCAGAGCGACTCACGCTTTCACAGAGTTGATTGAGCGAGAGCACGTGATCCGGATGCCAGTGGGTAATCAGCAGAGCCGCGAGATTGTCGAGCACGGCAAGGCCCGAGCATACAAGGCAGTCGACGACGCCCGCACCGCAGTCGATGAGGACGTGGCCCGCCACGTCTCCGCACTCATCAGCGACCAGAATCGAGGCCGATGTATGGGCACGCCAAGGCGGGTTGTCCCAGCCCGGAAAAGGAGCGAGCACGCCTGGGGGAGGAACCATGTTAAAGTCGATTGCCCGACAGCGGCCGCAGCCGCAGCCGAGTTCCCGCGAGAACGCGTGGCTGATGCCGTTGGTGCGGACCCATATGGCGGGCTCGGGCTTGACGGGCGCCTGCTCAACGCCGGGCGCCTCCTCTGCCGCGCGGCCCCCGGCAGCCGGACCCCTGCTCCGATACTCGTCCAGGATCTGCTTGTACGCCAGCTCCCTGGCCCGCGAAATGACATCGTATTCCCAGAACGCGAGCGGGCTTCTCGTCCAGGATTGAGCTGAGCCAGCATCGTAGCGCACTTTTGTGCAGTCGGCGCAGTGAAAGGTCCAGCTTCAACCCTTCTTCGCTGGCTGCTTCCTGGGTCAGTTCCCAACACCTGTACATGTGGCCAGGGTTCGCCACGAGAATCACGTCCGTAATGCGTTTCGCGGACATTGCGCCCATGACGGTCGCAAGAACATCTTTGCTCGACAGGTATTTCCCGGGCCCCAGCCCGTCGCACCGGAACAGGCTTTCCAGGATGAGCCTGTTCACCCGGACGACCTGGCCCCTGGCGAGCACCTCGCCCGGAGGCGGGTACTCCCGTACCTCGCGCGTGAGGTCCCGGACGAGCTGCGGCAGCCCGATAGATCGCGGAACCCGCTGATGGAATTCGGCGTACTCCAGCAACGCATTCAGCCCGTGCCTCAACTCGCAAGCCAGATGACCGGCGGGCAAGGTGCGGGACTTCGCATACTCATCTATGACGTTCCGGGTTCGCTGCGGTAGCCTGCCGTAGACGTACGCCAAAGTGGCGGTGATCCGTTCGGCAAGCTTGAGGGCCAACCTGGCGGGCTCTGTAACCTCGTTGGTTGTGAATCTTGGAGGCCAGGCCACGCATTCGTCGGGGATTGGGATGCCACGGGCACGTAACGCGTCGGCGATCTCCCACTGCACGAATACCCTGCTCCAGTCGCTGATTCGGAGGTTCACGACCACCTCCGCCAGGTCTTCGTTACTCAGCCCAGGTTTTCCGTCCTTCGTAAGTCCGAAGGCAAAGCCAAAAAGTAAACCTTTCGGCGAGATTTGTCCAGCAAAATCGGATTAGGCACGTGAACTGTTACGATATAGTTTATGGCACACCGAGCTGTTCGACACAGAAGGAGGCCGCCTTCGTTGGATCTAGCGCTTGAATCAGGATATCGGCTCCAAAAGTGTTTGCCATGTTGGTTCCTCTCGCGCTGTTCCAGAGTATCCCATGCGGATGTCTCCAAGGGATCGGGGTAACGCGATCCGGGCGGCGCACATCATCCTGGTGGCGCATTTCGCGATTCTTAAGCTGCCCGGCCCCAGGGGAAGCCCTCAGGGGAAAGCCCTCATTTCATTCCTAAGATTGGTGCTGTACAATACGCTGGCAAGTCCTCTGGAGCCACCTGGAGGATGAGATCAGCCGACAGGGGTTCATCATGCCGAAAGAAAACACAAACGGGAACACGGGCAGCCTGAAATTGCACCTCCTGGATATGGGGCGCGAGCAGTATGGCGATTCGATTCTGTGCGTTCTGGACGACCGGACCATTCTGATCGACGGCGGACATCCCAGCGACTGGCCCCCGCGCGAGGAATATCCGTCTATCTCCGAACAGTTAGAGGCGATCCTCGGCCACCCGGCTCCGTTCAGCGTCGACCTTCTGGTGGTCAGCCATTGCCATTCGGACCACATCGGCTGCCTGCCCGCCGCCGTCGCGGCTGGCGGCCTCACGGCCCGCTTCGCGCTCGTCGCGGACGAGCAATTCGGTTTCGGCCGCCTCGCCGGCGACGCTCCTGGCGGCCCGCTAACCCCCGCCGTCCGCCTGGCCGCCGCCCTCCGCGAGGAAGATCACAGCCGCTTGCCCGACGATGACGTCGCAAGCTTCCTCGAGGACGCCGCCAACCTGGAAACCCGCTACGGCCAGATGCTCTCTCAGTTGCAGGCCAACGGCACGCACCTGGTACGGTATGGCCGCGACGACCACTCGGCAATCGAGAGCGAATTCAGCGCCTTCGGCCTCAAGGTCCTCGGCCCCACGCAGGCCCACCTCCAGCGTTGCGCCGATGTCATCGCCGGCCTCAACGCCTCGGCTGGCGACCTGGTCTCCACCGTCGCCGACGCCGTCGATCCCAGGCAGCTCATCGACCTCTACCGCCGCGTCACCGGCGCCCCGGATGCATCCGTCCAGGAGGCGCAGGACCGTCCCGGCAAGGGCGCAGCGCTCAATGACCAGAGCATCGTCCTCAAACTCGAGGCTGGCGATGTGAAGGTGCTGCTCAGCGGCGACATGCAATTCGCCAAGCCGGAGATCTCCGGCCTCGCTCCCGCCATGAAGGCCCTCCGCAAAACCGTCCGCCAGGCCGGACCCTACCAGTTCGTCAAGCTCTCCCACCATGCCAGCTACAACGGCTTCGACGACTCCCTCCGCCAGGAGTGGCCGGACACCCATGCCTACGCCGTCTCCGGGGGGATTCAGGATGCATCCCACCCCGATCCCGGCGTGCTTCAGCTCCTCGAGGAACACGCCGACACCCTCCAATGGGCGCGGACCGATCGCAACGGCCATATCACGGTAACCTTCGACGGTGGCGCGGCCCGCTTCGCGATCAGCCGCGGCGAGTTGAGCGATCCCACGCCCAACGCCGACGCCCCCGCCGCCCAGCCGGCCGCGCGCGCCGCGGCCACGGCTCCCCAGGTCACCGTGAAACAGTCCGCCGGGCCGCTCACGGAGCTGGCCGCCACGGCCAAAGTCTCACCGGACGTCACCAGGCTCACCGTCACCTTCGAAATCGCCCGCTCCGCCGCACCCCCGGAACCGAAGCCGCCGCGCGATCCCGGCCTCCCACGCGCCGCTGTCGTGAAGCCCGCCGTTGAGGCAGCGGGAACCGGGGGCGCCGCCGTCACCCCCCGCCTCGCCGGAGGGCGAAAGCTGCCGCGCCTGCTGTTTCTTGCCAACCGCCCGCGCCTGGAAAACAACATCGGCGCCCAGGAGGCCGCGGCAGCCCTCCAGCTCATCCGCGACGCCGGTCAGACGGTTTATGAAATCAAGAACCCCGCGAACCCCTTCGCCGAAGTCCGCCGCCAGTTGAAGGGCGATTTCCAAGGCGTCGTCATCGTTGGCGGCTACGACGCACTCCCCTCGCAGCGCGTGGACGCCCTGCCTCCCTCGCTGCGCGCCTCCCTCGGCCCGCACACGACCGACGACGACAATTTCATCGTCTGGAGCGACGCCGTCTACGGGGACAAGGACGGCGACGGTCTGGGCGAGTTGCCCGTCTCGCGCATCCCCGATGCCAAGTCGCGAAAGCTCGTCTTTTCCGCTCTCACGGCCGCGTTGCCCAACCCGTCCCAGGCCCGCTTCGGTTGCCGGAACAGCGCCCGTCCCTTCGCCGAGGGCCCCTACACGCTCCTGCCGGGCACCGCCAAAATGTTCGTCTCCGCTCCGGAGACCAGCGGTCAGTTGGGCGCCGGTAAGGCCGGTGCCCCCGGCGTATACTTCATGCTTCACGGCTCCGACGCCGACGCCACCACCTTCTGGGGCGAGGACAACGGCGCCATGGTCGAAGCCATTAAAATAGCCAACGTCCCGATGAGCTTCTCCGGCGTAGTGTTCACGGGTTGCTGCTGGGGCGCACTCACCGTCCAGACCATCGCCTCCCAGGCCGCCCCCGGCCAGCCGCTCGGCGTCCGCACCCCCGGCTCCTCCATCGCCCTCAGTTATCTTCACGCCGGCGCCGCGGCCTTTGTAGGCTGCACCGGCACGCACTATTCGCCCACGGTCGCGCCCTACGATTACTTCGGGGGCCCCATGCACCGGAATTTCTGGAAGTGCTACACTCAGGGTGAGTCCGCAGCCGAGGCGCTCTTCCATGCCAAGATCGCCTATCTCCACGACCTCCCGCACGGCCAGACCAGCACCGTCGGACAGGCCATCGAGTTCAAGATCCTAAAAGAGTACACCTGCCTGGGATTGGGCTGGTGATTGGAAATGAGGAGGCCGGACATGCCGAAAAAGACCGCCAAGCCGCTTACCCCCGAGCAGATCGCCCTGCGCCACAATCCGGGCTACGAACCCAGGACGCCCTCTGCCTCCGACGCCGCCCGTCAGGTGGCGGCCGATGTGGCGGTGCCCGAAGCCGAACAATTCAAGGCCAAGTACGCCGCTCCAGGCGCCAAGGCCGCTCCCAAGACCAAGGCGCGTGGCAAGGAACTGACGATGGTCGCCCTGCGCGCCAAAACGCCGTCGGATTCCCGCATCGACACCACTGTGTCCGTGGTCGACGGCGACCGCGAAGTCGGCCACCGCGGCTGACCGGTGCCACTGTTGCGGGCCGGTGAGCCCGCCGCGGTATGCTCAAGTTGTGTCCGGCGCCCTCACCGCCATCGCCCATCAGGTCTGCCCCCGGTGCCGCCGCGGGCCCATCTTCCGTGCGCCGCTGTGGCGCGGGTTCCTGGCGATGCACGACCGCTGTCCCCAGTGCGGCCTGAAATACGAACGCGAGCCGGGATATTTTCTGGGAGCGCTATACTTCAGCTACCTGCTGTCGATTCCGCCCGCGCTCGCTATCGTGCTGCTCATCTGGCGGTTGACGGCCTGGCGCTTCGACCTGGTGATGTTGTGCGGGTTCGTCGCCTACTTGCCGCTGGTGCCCGCGGTGACCCGCTGGGCGCGCGTCATCTGGATGTACGTGGACCGGCACTTCGATCCGGATGAGCCGCGGCCGTGATGACCTTGCCTGCCACTGCGTCTCGTTTGGGCTTACGCTCCCGCCTGTGGTGGTTCGCCCCCGTATTCCTGGCCTCATGGCTCTTGGACCAGGCCACCAAGCGCATCGCCGCCCAGTGGCTCAGGACCGCTCCTCCGCGCTCCTGGTGGGGCGATCTTTTCCGGCTCGAGTACTCGGAAAACAGCGGCGCCTTTCTGAGCCTGGGGGCGTCGCTGCCGGAGAGCGTGCGCTTCTGGCTCCTGACGGTGGCCATCGGAGTGGTCATGGCGGGCGTCGTGGTTTATGCGTTTTACGCGCGCCGCATCACACCCCGCGTGCTGGTGGGCCTGGCCCTGCTGGCCGGCGGCGGGCTGGGCAACTGGTTCGACCGCGTAGTGTTTGACGGCTACGTGATCGACTTCATGAACCTGGGCATCGGCCCGCACCTGCGCACCGGCATCTTCAACGTGGCCGACCTGCTCATCGAAGCCGGGGCCGTGGTGCTGGTCTGGGACGCGTACCGGGGACACGCCCCTGGGGAGTAGGCCCGATGACCAGCTCTTTCGGGAGGCGAAGTTGGCTTGCAGCGCGGCCACCGACACCGAAACTGTCCGTTTGGGCCTGGAGGCGGTGGTGCGTCACGCGGCGTACGAGCGGCTGAGGGCGCTTCTGGGATCGGAGCCTGGCGCGCGCGACGTACCGCGGCGCCGCGAGAGGGCGCGGACCAAACGCAGAGGCGCCTGATGGTCCTGGTGGATACCTGGGTGTGGATCCGGTTCCTGGCCAAACGGCCGCCTTACGCGGCGGAGCTGGACCGGCTCCTGGGCCTCGAGGAAGTCGCCGGACATGAACTGGTCTATGGCGAGCTCCTCATCGACGATCGGGGAGGCCGCAGGAAGCTGCTCGCCGCCTATGAGCGAATGCACCAGGCGAGAACGGTTCCTCACCGCGAGGTCGTAGCGTTCGTTCTCCATTGGGACCTGTTCGGGCGCGGCGCCGGATGGATTGACATCCACCTGCTCGCATCAGCCATCGTGGAGCGCATGCAGTTGTGGACCGCCGATCCGCGTTTCGCAGCCGTGGCCAGGGAGCGTGGCGCCGCCTATCGGGTTCCCGCCTGAAGCTCCGGCCCGCGTCACGGCTTCGGCTCCTGGTTGGGCAGGATCGCGCGGTGCGCCTGGAAGGTGAAACCGGTGACGTTGAGGAAGAATCCATAGGAGGCGCCGACCAGCAGGGACAGACATCCCGCATAAATGCTCAGCCCGTCGCCCAGGATCTTGTAGGGCAGCAACCGCGCCGGGAAAACGTTGTAGAAGCCGTCGCCGGGGATCATCAGGAAGTGCAGGATGACGGCGCCGGCCGCCAGGCAGACGGCCGCCACCATGGTGTGCGGAAGGGCGAGCCGGGTCAGGCGCGCCAGTAAGAACCGTTTCGACAGCTTCCGGCCGGCGGGTCTTTCGGCGCGCATGAGCTCCTGCCATCCGCGGCTGCGGCAGAGGGTGTAGAGGCCGGTGGCGCAGCCCAGGCCGATGCTGAAGCCCTGCACGATCATGGTCCATCCCATCCTGGTTCGCAGCAGGCTGTCGTGCCATCGCCGGTCTCCGTAGATCCAGCCTTGCTCGATCAGGGAGTCCTTGTTAAACACCTTGAGGATGATCATGGTGAGCAGGAAGCCGGTAACGAGGCCGGCGGACGTTCCCAGCGTGCAGCTCGCCCAGGCCCGGCGGGCGTTTCTCCAGGGGCGGCCGCCCTGCAGAACCACCCAGCAGTAAACCACCGCCAGCGGCACCGTGAAGCCCCACCCCACGCCGCCCGTAACGCCGTGAAACATTCCCATGGCGGCTTTGTACTCGGCCTGCGTGAGGGTGAGCCCGAATGCGGCCACCGCCCCGCGCACCACCATCACGGCCAGCGCCGTAGCGGCGCACCCGGTGGCGGAGATGAGCAGGATTCCGCGTAGCGATTCGCGGCTTCTCAGGCCGGCGATCGAGAAGAAAACGCGCAGGCGGTCCATGCGGCGCAAACGGCGCGAGGCCGTTTCGTACTCTTCGCCGGCGGCCCGCCGCTCCTGGTCGTCGCGCATCCGGCTGAACAGCTCCCTGGCTTTGCCGTCGCGCTCCGCCGTGATGGCGTGGACCAGGCTCTCCAGGTGCCGCGGGCGCGCCGTCCGGGCCAAGCCCCTGGCGGCGGCCTGGCGCACGCGCTCGCTCGCGTCCGACAAAGCCAGCGCGAAGGCGTGGTCTTCCAATTCCGCCCATTCCGCGGCGCGGGGCAGCCCATCCTGGCCGCGTGCGGGCGCAAGCTGCGCAAACAGCAGGCGGACGGCGTTCACGCGGACGTCTTCTTCGGGATGTCCCAGGGCCTCTTCCAGCACGGAGATCACCACGGATTCAAATTCGCGGCACAAACCCAGGCCCCACTCCAACACGCGCGTGCCCGATCGCAAGGCCGAGCGCAGCACGAACTGGGCTTCGTCGGCGAAGAGTCCGTCGTTCTTTTCGAACTCATGCAGGCCCCGCAGCACCGAATCGTGCTCTTCGAAAACCCCCTTGAGGCCGTCGGAACCGCGCTCCATCCGCTTCATGGCCGCGCTCAACGTATCCAGGCCGAGGAGAAGCTGCTGCGCGTCGCGGTCTTTCATGGTCTGCACCGGCTGCGTGAGCTTGTCGTGCGCCAGCTCATACCAGGTGGCCGTTCCTCTTTGGTCGGCGCGCAGAAAGTGCTGGTCCTCGAGAACCCGCACCACCCAGAAGGGAAGACGCCCGACGCGTCCCAGCGCGGCGTCGCTGCGGATCAAGGCGCGGTGCCCGCCGGCGGTCACGAACTGCAGACAGCCCATGCGCACCAGCTTTTCCGGGTAGCTCTTCTTCGCCTCCGCGGCGGCTTCCTGGGTGCGCGCCACCACCTCGTCATAGAAGCGTTCCAGGACATCGGCAATAAAGTAGAAGAGTAGCCCATCGAGGCTGGTGGACTGCATCGGCTCCTGCCGGTCCATCGATCGCCGCAGCGCCAGGCCCACGCGGTTGCGGTCGATCGCCGTGATGCCCTCCGGCAACCGCTGCCAGATATCCCGGCACACGATCTGCAGGTGCACCGGCTCGATGTACTTCTTCACATCCTTCTGCACCGGAACCCCGTCCTGAATCACTTTGACCTTGCGCAGCTCGTGCGCGATGGAGGCCGCCACGCCACGGTCGAAGGCCACGCCCTTGCGGCGCGCCGGCTCGCAGATGGCCTCGATGGCGAACGACTCGTCCATGGGCCGCAGGCGGATTTCCGCGTAGACCGGCCCGGCGGGAGTCCCACTGCCTTCGGCCGCCGGCAGGATGCCCTCGTAGGAGCGCGCGATCTGCGCCAGGTATTCTTCGCGGAAGATGAGGATCACGCGCAGCCGGGGGAATCTCTCCAGGGCTTCCCGCAAATCCAGAAAGCACTGGGTCTCGATTTCATCCGCGTACCCATAGGTGAACAACTCCTCGAACTGGTCGAAGATGAGCACCGTGCCTCTGGTCTCTTCGGCCACGCGGTTCGCCTGCGCCGCCAGGTATGCCTTCACTTCCGCCAGGCGTGTGACCCGGGTCTCGCCGCCGGGCGAGGTGATCTGCTCGCGCACGTAGACATCGGGTGCCGTCCCTTGCGCCGCATCCTCCGATGCCGGCGCGGCGATGCGCATGGGCGCGGGCGTGTGGTACCCGTTCCGCTCCAGGACGGGAACCAGCAGGGCCTGCACGAAGGAGGTCTTGCCGGCCCCCGAGGGGCCGTGAATCTTGATCAGCCGCAGTTGGCCGCCCTGGATGACATCCAGCGCCTCCTGAACTTCCTTGGCGCGCCCGCAAAACAGATCCGCCTCCGCGCGCCCGAACGGAAGCGGGCCGCGGTAGGGGCAATCGGCATGCGTCAGCGGCGAAGCCTGGAATTCGTTCTCCGGCGCCGCCGCCGAGCCGGGGCGGATCTTGGCGAGGACCGCCTGGCAGGCGTCGCGGCGGCTGCGCGCATCGTAGCCGTCCAGTTGATGCGTCAACCGCAGCAGGAAAAAGGATTCCGAATCGATGCCGAAGGTTTCGATGCGAATGCCGAAGATCCGTTTTCCGTGGTCCATGGCGTGCTGAACCTCGAGCGGAATCTCCTTCGACTGCATGGCGGCGGCCGACATCACCACCACGATCGCCTCCGCCTCGCGTATGGAATCGATGACCGCCCGGCGCCAATTGTCGCTGGGCTCGATATGGCCGTCGAACCACACCGACGCGCCCAGCCCGGTGAGGCAATCGGCAATCTCCTTGACCACCGGGCGGTCCTGGCGATTGTAAAGCAGGACCACGGATGGCGGCGCTAGCTCCATTCTTCGATGGAGTCTAGCAGAAAACCGGAGCCTAGGCTTTCCACCGCCGAGGCGCCGAGACGCCGAGCACGAAGGGATTCCCTGCGTCTTCGGCCACCTGAGGACCTATGGCTTTGGATTTCCTCGGCGGCTCGGCGCCTCGGCGGTGACATCTTAATCGACGGGTTACGGTCAGCTTTGCCTTCTCCAGATATGTAGTATATACTCCAGATATGGAATTGCCGCGATCCGTAGATCCCATCGATCTTACGCCGCGGGATATCCCTCCCGAGCAACGGCGCGACCCCGAGGTCCGGCGCCGCATGTCTGGCCCGGCGATACGCGCGTTTTTCCGGATCGCCCAGGCTTGGACGCTGAACGCCGAAGAGCAACGCGCCTTGCTGGGGTGGCCCCCGGAATCGACCTTCTATAAGTACAAAGCGAATCGCGTGGGGACGCTCTCGTACGACATGCTGATGCGCATTTCGCTGGTTCTGGGAATTTACAAGGACCTGCAGATCCTCTATCCCGACGCGGACCTGGCGAACCGCTGGGTGAAGCTGCCCAACGGCAATCCTCTATTCGGCGGCCGGCCCGCGCTGGCGCTGATGGCCGAAGGGGGCATGGACGGCCTCCAGCAGGTGCGGCGGTTGCTCGACGGGCGGCGCGGCGGCTGGAATTGATGGCCGCGAGCGCACATTTTCGCCTCAAGGATACGTGCCGCCTGATCCCCAGCCTGTATCCGCCGGCCGGTATTCTGGACCGCATTGCCGCGCCCGAAGACCTGCCCTTCGTCTTCGAGCTGGAAAGCTGGAGCAACGACCGCATCGCGGCCGAGCTCGGCATCCTGCACCGGATTCCCAAGGAAGAATGGGTCTCCGGGCGTCCCATGGCCAGCGTGGTGATGGCGGCGTTCTGTCATCCGCGCCCCGGCGGCGGGCGTTTCAACGGAGAGGACCGCGGCGCCTGGTATGCGGGTACGTCGCTCGCCACCGCGCACGCGGAAGCGGTTTACCATCGGACCAAGGAGCTGGAAGAAGTGGGCGTGTTCGAGACCCGCCTGCAAATGCGGCTTTACCTGGCCAACTTCGACGCCGCTTTTCACGATATTCGCCCCGCGACAGCGCGGAACGTCCCGCTGCACGACCCCGATTCCTACACGTCGTCGCAGGCGTTCGCCCGCGAACTGCTGGCCGCCGGCGCGAACGGCGTGGTCTACCGCTGTGTGCGGCGCGCCGCCGGTGTCTGCCTCGCGTGTTTTCGTCCGGCACTGGTGCTGGCGGTGCGGCCCGGCGCTCACTTCGAGTATCGCTGGCAAGGGACGCGCACACCGGCCATCCGGCGGCTGTAGCCGCCGCCCTTACCAGGCCAGCGCCAGGGCCGCGGTGCGCGGATCGGCGCCGGCGCTCACCGTGCCGGTGGCGGCTTCCACCATAATGGCGCCGCTGTCGTTCATCGACCAGGGGCCCTTCATGGCGACCGTGTGGCCGCGGCGCGCCAGCTCGGCGTGCACGTCCTCGGCGATGCGGCCCTCGAGCGAGAGATCGCCCGGGTACATGGTGTGCGGAAAGGGCGAGGCGGGGAAGCTGCGCGTGGCCCAGCGCGGCGCCTCGATGGCCTGCTGCACGTTCATGCCGAAATCCACGATGTTGATCAGGGTCTGCATGGTGCGCATGCACTGGTCGTCGGCGCCGGGGCTGCCGGTGATCAGGAACGGATTGCCGTCTTTCATCACCAGCGTGCCTTGCAGGGTGCTGCGCGGCCGCTTGCCGGGCTCGAGCGCGTTGGCGTGGCCGGGAACCAGCGAATAGTAATCGCCGCGGCAATTGAACAGGAATCCGAGATTGGCGATTACGATCTTGGTGCCGAACGCGCTGTGCAGGCTGGGAGTGAAGCTGATCATATTGCGCTCGCGGTCCACCACCGCGATGTAGCTGGTATCGCCCGAATGATCGGCGTTGCCGCGCAGGTTCACGTCGCGCGGGCGTTCGACCGGCTGGTATCCGGCGCCGGCGTAGGGCGTGACATCCCCCGGCCGGAAATCCACGGCGGCTTTGGCGGGGTCCACCAGCTTGCGGCGCGCGGCGGCGTACTCTTTGGACAGCAGGCCGGCGTACGGAATCTTGATGAAGTCCATGTCGCCGAGATAGGTGTCGCGGTCGGCCATGGCCAGCTTCATGGCCTCCGCCGAGGTGTGTATGTAGTCGGCCGAGTTGAGCCCCATCTTCTTGAGGTCGTAGCCCTCCAGGATGTTTAGGGCGAACAGTTCGGCGGGGCCCTGGCTGGCGGATGCGTTCTTGTAGATGGTGTAGCCGCGGTAGGTGGTGGAGACGGGCTCCTCCACCTTGGCCGTGTAACTGGCGAAATCCTCGTAGCGGAACAGGCCGCCGTTTTCTTCCGAGAAGCGGGCCATCTCGCGGGCGATATCGCCCTTATAGAAACGATCGCGCGCCGCCTTCAGCGCGGCCTGACGGCCATGCGGCGCGGCCTCCTTCTCGGCTTCCACCAGGCGGCGCAGGGTGCGCGCCAGGTCGGGATTCTTCCACACCTCGCCGTCCTTCCAGCTCGTTCCGTCGGGCGGCGCGAAGAGGCGGGCGCTGGTGGCGTACTTCTTCAGGGCCGCGGAATTGAGCGAGCGGCCCATGGGAACGCCGCGCTCGGCCAGTTCGATGGCGGGCTGCAAAACGTCGGCGAAGTTCTTCGTTCCCCACCGCGAGAGCAGCAGGTACCAGGCGTCGACCACGCCGGGGACGGTACCGGAAAGCAGCGTATCGTTAGTGGGGATCTTGCCGTCCTGGTTGGCCTTGTACCAGGCGATGGTGGCGAGGCGCGGCGCCGTGCCCTCGGCGTTCAGCGACCACACCTTCCTGGCCTTGGCATCGTAGATGAGCAGGGTGGCGTCGCTGCCCACGCCGTTCATATTGGGTTGCACCAGGCCCAGCACGGCCTGGCCGGCCACGATGGCATCGAAGGCGTTGCCGCCCGAGCGCAGCACGTGCTCGGCGGTCAGCGTGGCCTGCGGCATCATGGAGGCCACGGCATACTCGGTGCCGCGCACCAGTTGCTTCATGGTCTGGATGGCGGGGCGCGGCGGCGCCTCGCCATCGGCGGCGGGGGCCGCGCCTCGGGGCGCGCGCTGGGTTTGCGCGGTGAGGACCACCGCCGCGGTCAGGGCCAACACGAGGGCTGATTTTCGGTTCATCGGGTCGCCTCCTCGGAAACGCCCAGTATCGCAAATTTTACTGCGCGCAGGAGCATATTCTCATCCAAGGATGAGCCTGGACGGGAAACGAAGCGACCGGCACTCCAGGGCTCCTTTCTGATTTGGTTTTGCGCAGTCTCGGTGCCGACCAACGGGAGGCCCTACAGGGCTTCCACCGTCGGTGTTTTGGTTTTCCTTTCATAGGAGGGTTTTGTCTTTTTTTGATTTTGGTTTTTAGGCTCCTCTTTTCCTGGAAGGCGGCGCCCTGGCGTTTGGCC
>JAIQEX010000112.1 GCA_020073615.1 Terriglobia bacterium | reverse complement strand
CGTCTGCCAAAGCGTTGCCGCCATTTCGAGACGCGGGCAGGCCGCGTTTTCAATTGCTGCGCAGTCTCCAGATTGGACTTTCCTTGATGGGCCAAGAGGAGCACCTTAGGCCGCTCCACCCTCCGATATTCACTGGTACCGGCACGTGCCCACTGCCGGAGGGTCTGCTCTTCGTCCGAGGTCAGAGAAATCGTCGCCCGTTGGCCCATGAGCCAATCATAAGATAATACGCTTATTTGTGCAAGTAGATACTAGCTACTTTCCGGCGCAAAATTCGCTCTTGGGAAACTTGTGGGATAGGGCGGGTTGTAGTCGAGGAGCGGAAAATGCTGGACATTTCCGCGATCTTGGGTTAACGTAGTTTGGAATGGCAGGCACAGACTCCGGCGCGCCCTTCCGACGAATCGAGGAACTGGAACAGGAAAACGAAGTTCTGCGCGAGCGTTTGGAGGAGGCCGAAGAGGATATCGACCGGCTGCGGCGGGAAAATGAGGAACTGCGCAAGGAGTTGAAGGCCGCGGGGCGAGGATCGAGGCGTGGGCGGCGAAAGCCGAAAGCGGATCCCAAGCGGCCGGGCCGCAAGGCAGGACAAGGCCGCTTTCCGTTCCGGAAAGCCCCCGTCGATGCAGGGGCGAGTAGTGAGCCGCCGATCGAAGTGCCCGTGACGGTCAGTCAATGCCCCTGCTGCGGGGGTGAGTTGCGGTATGAGCGGACCGACGAGGCGACCGTCACGGATATGCCGCAGGCCGCGCAACCGGAAGTGAAGAGCTACGCGGTGGCGGTGCGGCGGTGCCAGCGCTGCGGCCAGGGGGTGCGCGGACAACACCCGGATGTGGCCCCGGATCAGTATGGGGCGCCGGCGCATCGGGTAGGTCCACGCGTCAAGGCCGCGGCGCATACGGTGCATTACGGCATGGGCGTGCCGGTGAGGAAGTTGCCAGCGATTCTGCGGGAGTTCACTGGAATCGAAGTGACGCAGAGCGCCCTGACCCAGGACGCGCTGAAGAAGTCGGAAGGGGTGGTGGGGAATGCCTACCAGGAGCGACGTACCGGTGTGGCCACCGCGCCGGCGGTTTACACCGATGACACCGGTTGGCGGATTCACGGGCAAACGGCCCATTTGATGACCTTCGATACCGACCAGAGCACGGTGTTTCAGATTCGCCCAAGGCATCGCAACGAAGAGGTCCGGGAACTGATTCCCGCTGACGATGCGGGAGTGATGGTCACCGACCGCGGCAAGAGTTACGATGCCGAGGAGTTACTGGGCGTAAAGCAGCAAAAATGCTTGGATCACCTCAAGGAGAAGATGAATGAGGTGCTGGAGCACAAGGCTGGACGCGCCCGCAGCTTTGGGCTGAAACTGAAGGGCATCCTTCGAGAAGCCCGCCAACTCTGGCGCGACCAACGGGCCGGCAAGGCCGGGAAGTTCCAGGCCGAGGTCGAACGGATGGAGGAAGAACTCACGATGCACCTGCGTCCGCGCTTCCTGAAGGATGAGGACAACCAACGGCTACTGGACGGAATCGGTCTGCAGCATGATCGAGGCAGGGTGCTGCTGTTCCTGCACGATCCGACGATCGAACCAACCAACAACCGTGGGGAGCGGACTCTGCGACCGGCGGTGATGGTGCGCAAGCTTTCTCATGGTTCCAAGAATGAGTGGGGTGCGGAGGCCTTTGCAGGGTTCACCCGTGTCATTCAAACCGTAGCCAAAAAACGAAACTGCTCCATCATCGACGCCTTACAGAATTTGTTCCAGTCGAAAAGCCACAAAGCTCCCACCGAAGCCCACCCGCCGCCAGGCTAAACGGGCGGAAGCCGCTTATCAACTACCAACAACGCCAACGTGCATATTCTGAAGCTCCACGGAAGCATCGACCAGATCCACCACAAAGAGAACGTATTAGTCCTGACAACAAAGGACATGACGGATACTCATATGCAAACAGGTCCGCCGCTTGCCGCGCGGTGCCGGCACCCAACATTTGCCGCAGGATCAGACTCAAATTGAACGCGGCGGCGTGAATCAGCGCGCGCTTGGCGATGTTACTCTTGCCTCGCAGATGCACTCGCCTCATGCCGCCGGTGTGGTACAGATGGGCGAAGCTTCTTTCGATCAATTCTCCGCGCCGTTTCATCAGGGCCTTGGCGGTCTGTGTGTCCATCCGACGCCGGTTCGCATACACCGCCGCTTGCGCCGCGCTCTGTCCGTCCCACTTTTGCCGTTTCCGTTCCGGCTCCGCGATCACCGTGCGCACACCCACCTCGGCCAGATCCTGCAACGCTTGCTTGCGGTGGTAGCCCTTGTCCGCCACCACTCGTACTACGCCCACTTCGCTTACCGTCTCCACCGGTCCGACCGCATCCGCTTGCGCCGCTTGCCCCGCCATTTCCGTTACCGTGCTCCCGGCTTCGGCCAGCGTCGGCACCATGCTGGCGGTATCCCCGCGATCGGCCGGTTGCACCGTCAGCGCCACCACCGCGCCGGTCTCCAGATCCACGGCGTGCTCGGCCTTGTAGGCCAGGTGCGTGCGGCCGTCCTTCATCTTCGTGATCCGCGCTTCCGGATCGTGCGGATTCACCCAGTCGCGATTCGACAGCGACTTCTTGCGCTTGCGATCAAAGCGCTGGCGCTCAGCGGGCGTCGGCTCTTCGATGCCTTCCGTCTTCATCAACTCCGTGACGTGCTCGTCGTAGCTGGCCCCGCCGTCCCGGCGCACAATCGATTTCAGCGCCGCGTTGGCTTCCAGCGTCGTGGCGTCCACTCCCAGGTTCTTCCCGCTCAGCAAGCCTTCCGCCGCCAGCCGCTTCAGCACCCACTGGAATACCGCTCTGTGCGTTCCCAGATTCATCAGCCGCCGCGTCTTGGACAGCGTCGAGTGGTCCGGCGTCGGCTCTTCCACGCTCAAGCCCAGGAACCCCCGCAGACTGAGCGAGTCCGAGACCCGGTAGGCCATCCCACGCTCGGAGTCGGTCCCCTCGAAGTAGCCCATCAGAAAGCAACGGAAGTAGACGCCCGGCGCAATCGAAGGACGGCCCATCCTGGTCGCGTAATACTTGCGGCAGACCCGCTCCACGTACATATCGAACTTCGCCCGGTCGAGGATTTCGTTCAGCCGGCTGTAGAAGGGGTGGCGCCCGCGAGCCTGCAACTGGCTGGTCTCCACCCAAAAAGAAGTCTGCTTCTGCTTCCGCTTGCCCAACGCCATGTCCCATTATCGAGTCAAGACATTTGGGTGTGGCTACTTTGGAACGACGGTCCAGGCGGGGTAAAGACGGCGCTGGTCCTGTTCGATGTGGAATTGCCAGTAGTCATCGAAGTCTCCTGAAAGATAAATGGCGCGGAGTTGAACGATCGCTTCGGCCATCTGCTCGGTCCAGCGCATGCCAGAGCGCTCCATACGA
Source organism: Terriglobia bacterium (assembly GCA_020073615.1). Lineage (GTDB taxonomy): Bacteria > Acidobacteriota > Terriglobia > Bryobacterales > Bryobacteraceae > JADGNR01. The sequence goes on along the minus strand of JAIQEX010000112.1, from coordinate 19,380 downwards.
TCTTTGATGAGGTTCTTGCACGCGCCCTCGACCGGGCCACTGGCAATCGGCCAACCGTTGGCGAGGTACTGGTCATAGCGCATATAGGCGCGATTGCGATACAGATAGTTGGCGACTGCGTTCAGCGTTTTGCGTTTGGGACCAGACAGCGCGCGTTTGGTGATGCTTTGACGAATTCCCTTGACCACTTGGCCCACCTCACCGAACAGAATGCGCAGCGTCCGGTCCATGACCCAGAGATCGGCGGCGAGGCTGCCCTCGGCATGAAAGACATAGGCGGCCTTCCAGAGTTTCTCCATGGCGTGCATCAGGTCCAGGATCAGAGTGACGTTCAGTTCCCGGCCGACGCGAATCTGGAGCGCACGCTCGCCGTCAGTCAAAGCCACCCGAGTCAAGGATCGCAACGGGTCGCGGCGGGCCATCTCTTCCGCCACTTCCTGGATGACGGCAGTCTTGCCCTTGAGTAAACTCGCCCACACCCGCTTGTTCTCCGGTCGCGGGGGCGCAGGTGCTTCGCCGGCAGTCTGGCGGCGGGTGGGGAACAGGCTTTCGATGACCTGTTCCGGAGTGCGCACCCAAGGCGCGCGGGTAAAGACGGTAGCAACCGTGGCCATTCGTTTCTTGTTGGCCTTTTGCCCTTTGGTCAGTCGCGGTGTGGGTTGCGCGCCGCCGGGCTTGACCATGGGAATGCCCTTGCCGTCGACCGCCGCCACCAGGATCGAGCCGGTGGCGTGCGCCACGGAGCGCTGCCGGTAGAACGCGTCGAAGTCCTGAGCCGCATCCGGTAGGATCTCTTCCAAGCTGCGCTTGGAGGCGGAAACGCCGGTCAACTCAGCTATGGTCTGAACCGATTCCAGGAAAGGGTTCTGGACGGCGGCCTTGACCAGGCGCCGCTGGAGTTCATAGGAGAATGATCGCGCGGGCAGGGCCAGCGCCTGATCGAGCGGGTAGATGCTCGGTGAACCATCGCGGGAATAACCCATGCGGTGAATCTCGACAGGACCGAAGATGGTTTTCAAACTCCGCGTGCCGAGCCGGCGATGGGTGAACAGCAGCTCGGCGGTGGCTTGTGGGACGCGCAGCGCAGGACCGACATCTCCGTTACCGCGGAGTTGGAGATGAGCCAGAAGCAGTAAGCGCTGCACCTCGCGTCCCTTGTGCTGCTGCTGCGACTCAATTTGGTGAAGTGGGAGTTGGAGGGCGTCACGGGACGCCAACCAAGCCTCCAGTGAAGCCAGTTCGCGGGCCGCTGGAGTGTTGACGGCTGCGACAGGGAGAACTTGCAACTCCAGGATCGGGAATGGGGCGGGGCAGCACGGCGGGAATGGCGTCGGCAGAAATGAGGTGACGGTATTTGTTGTTGACATATTCCTACGGTATCTATTACCGTAAGAATGGAATCCTGTCCAGACAATTATGAGCAGACCTCGACAACTCCAATCCACTTCGGTCCCGGACCGGTACGCGCAACGCTTTCAGACTGTAAAACGGGAATTTCAACAACTGGAGTACTTCTGCAAAGGGACGCTTCTCAAGCGCATGATGAAGTGTGGCAAGGCTCAGTGCGCCTGTCGCCACGATCCTGCCAAGCGCCACGGACCTTATTTCGAGTGGACCTATAAGGCCAAGGGCAAAACCGTCAACGTGAAACTCACTCGCGATGTAATGCCCCTGTTTCGCGCCGCCTCCCGCCAGTATCGGAAACTGAGATCCCTGCTCAATCGACTCGAAACGCTGTCGCAAACTGTCTTGCGTCACCAGGCCAAACTCGCTCAATCCGCCGATCGAGACTGAACGAAAACCGGGGATATTTTCATATCCCGCCCTTTGCCGCTACTCGACGCCACCCCATTTGAACCCAACCCCCTCATTCTGCGCTCCTTAGCCGTCGTTCCAAAGTAGCCACACCCTTTTCATTTTCGTCGGCCAAAGCCGCGCCGATGGGGTGTAGGATTGGTCGGCAAGTCCAATGGTTTATGCGGATTCTGCATGTATAGGGAAAAATCGTGTCTTCGTCTCGTGTTTCACGAAACGGAGAGAACATCGAGGTGCCGGAAACGACCGCGCGTGCGCGTGGAAGCACATGGCATGCCACTGGCGTGAAAACTGGGTCCAATCTGGGTCCAATCTCCAACTGATTTGTAAACTGGGTCCAAACTGGGTCCAAATCGAGAGACACTAAGTGGCGTGTTATCATTGGGCGTACCCTGTAAGTGATTGATAAAAGTTGCTTGGGGTGCAAGAGGTCCCGAGTTCAAATCTCGGCGGCCCGACCAAATACCTCAAAGACATACAACCGGAACAGTGATCGAAGGTAGCGTTTTGGCGTCCAATTGGAGTCCAAAATAGACGCTTCTCACCCCACGGTCGCCACGGGTTCCTTCAAGCTGCGGGACCTCTCTCCTCCTAACAAAACCTGACAAACCCGACATTTGGGTCATAAGCTTTTGATTCTGCTGGACTGGACCTTGTCGGGTAGCTCAAATAACCCGACATCCAACCTGACATTTTGCAGCCGGAAACCCGACAAATGGCTGCGGTCTGCGGCGGAGGCCAGTGCACGAGTTTCTTGATTAGTGAGATTGTCTATTGACGACTGAAAGCTCCAACTGCTATCCAGGGGAACGAACGTGCAGAAGGGCATCACATCATGGGTACGTCCTCGGCGCCGCTCGAAATCCTGATCTGGCCCATCGACCGCTTCATTTTCTACGCTCGAAATCCACGAAAAAACGACGCCGCTGTCGATCGGATGTGTGGCAGCATTCGCGAGTACGGGTTGAAGATCCCCGTGTTGGCGCGCAGCGACGGCGAGGTGGTCGACGGGCATCTCCGCTTGAAGGCAGCGCGCAAGTTGGGATCGTGGCCCGGCGGCGACACGTCCGGAATCCCTGTGATCCTCTGCGACGAATGGACGCCGCAGCAGGTGAAAGCCTTCCGCCTGATGGTGAACCGCTCGGTAGCCTGGGCCGACTGGGATGAGGATTTGCTCGCCCTCGAGTTGCAGGAGCTCAGCGAAGCGGACTTTGACCTCAGCCTAACCGGCTTCAACCCCGGCGAGATCGACGCTCTGTTGGCGATTCCGGACGAGGAGAAGGCCAACGAGGCGCCGCCTCCTCCCGCGGTTGCGACATCCCGACCTGGCGACCTGTGGCTGTGCGGAAAATCGCGCCGGCCAGGCGCAGGGCGTCGGCCTGAGCGAAAAGGTCGTTTGGCAACTGCTCCAGGGATATGCGGCAGCGGCTGGGGTTGCCGGCATCGCACCGCACGACCTGCGGAGAACGTGCGCCAAGCTGTGCCGCGCGGCTGGCGGCGAACTGGAGCAGATTCAATTGCTACTCGGCCACGCTTCGGTGCAAACGACTGAACGGTACCTCGGCACCAAGCAGGATCTTGTGCATGCACCGAATGACGGGATCAAGCTCCGAGTCAGTGTTTAGGAGCGCACCAGACTCCCCCGCGAATCGCAAATGCAAACTTCAAAGTGCCCGCGGATAAGACGCCAATCGCCTCTGTCCGCTCCCGCACCCAGAGTCTGACGGCAGCGTCGAGCGTGGGCAGTCGGCAGCGCAAAGTAATATCATGAGCTTTCGGTTCTAATTCTCAAATAGATGCAAGGGCCGCAGCCCACCTATGGCCAAACTCGAAGATCTCACGCGCGGCGCCTCTGTCAAGGGAATCCTGCCCGATTGCCTCGTTACGGTAATTGACGTCAAGTGGTACGGTTCGGCGGCAATCGAGCTCACCTACAAGGACCCCGCCGGGAAGCCCAACGTCGTGCTTCTCTACCGGGATCGCGAACCCACTCTGGAAATTGGGGAAACCGGCCGGCCGTGGAGCTTCGACGGCGACGGGAAGCTGTTCCGCCTGGTCTCTGAGGCGCACCGGATCAACCTCGCTCATCTGTTTGATCCGCTCCTCGCCATCCACACCTCGATGGTGGACCCCTTGCCGCATCAGATCACCGCCGTCTACGGCGAGATGCTGCCGAGGCAACCGCTCCGGTTCCTCCTGGCGGATGACCCTGGCGCCGGCAAGACGATCATGGCTGGGCTGCTCATCAAGGAATTGCTGATCCGCGGCGACCTGCACCGCTGCATGATCGTTTGCCCCGGCAATCTCGCTGAGCAGTGGCAGGACGAGCTCTACCAGCGATTCCAGCTCCCCTTCGAAATCCTGACGAATGACAAGCTCGAATCGGCTCGCACCGGCAATTGGTTCGCCGAGAATTCCCTGGCGATCTGCCGCCTGGATAAGCTGAGCCGGAATGAGGACGTCCAGGCGAAGCTGGCCAACACCGATTGGGACCTGGTGGTTTGCGACGAGGCCCACAAGATGTCGGCCACGTTCTTTGGCAGCGAGGTCAAGTACACCAAGCGCTACCGCCTCGGCCAACTCCTCGGCCAACTCACGCGGCATCTGCTGCTCATGACAGCGACGCCGCATAACGGCAAACCGGAAGATTTTCAACTGTTCCTGGCATTGTTGGATAGCGATCGTTTCGAAGGCCGGTCGCGCGACGGCGTGCATACCGTCGATGCTTCCGACCTTATGCGCCGGCTGGTGAAAGAGCAATTGCTCAAGTTCGACGGAACGCCGCTGTTCCCCGAGCGGCGGGCATACACCGTCGGGTATAAGCTCTCCGACGCCGAAGCCGCCCTGTACAAGAGCGTCACCGATTACGTCCGCGAAGAATTCAGCCGGGCCGATTCGCTGGAGAACGAGAGCCGCAAAGGAACCGTCGGATTCGCTCTGACCATTCTTCAGCGCCGGTTGGCGTCCTCGCCCGAGGCGATCCTGCAATCCCTCCGGCGCCGCCGTGAACGTCTCGAACGGCGCCTCCGCGAGGAGCAATTCCTTAAACGCGGAGCGGATCGCCATGCAGTCGGAATGGGTTATTCCTCCCCCGGCGTGAGCGGCTAGACGGGAGTACACGGTCGGAAACGGATTGGATGGTCAGCGGCAGATTCCTACACCCCACGCAGAACGTTGCCCTTTTTATAGGAAGAAATTCGTACTTCGTCTTCTCCAGCGGTTTTTCGGAAGGTCGGTGACAACCGTGCGCGAGGGGCCATCCAAATTGTGGAGTCCGTGTGGAGTCGATCGCATGTGTGGCAGCATTCGCGAGTTCGGGTTAAAGATCCCGGTGCTCGCCCGCAGCGACGGCGAGGTCGTGGACGGACACCTGCGCTTGTTAGCGCCGGTTTAAAAGAGCAGCGTTTTCGCCGGTTTTGACGCCGTGGCGAACGCCGGCGTCGGCGCCGAGGCACACCGGGGCGATCCCGCGCAGCGAGTTGAGGCGCAGCGCGGCACTCAACCGGTTGAGCGAAGCGCCGGTGTCTACTCGATAAGAGACCCTCCTGCGCCGCCAACGCGAGCATGAGCATTGGAGCACCGAGGGTGTTTGGTGTCCGGCCGGACCGATTCGATCACCAGGTAGAGTTTATCGGCGCTGTTGACCTTGCCCGCTATGCGATACGCCTGATCAGGCGAGATGAGCTGGGCTTTGGTGAAGTCGTACAGACGATAAACGCGCTGAGTGTCGCGGTCCTGCATCAAAAACACCGCGCACGAACGATATTCCGTCCGTGAGAGCAGGAACAGATGATTGGCGCTGAAGTTGAACATCAGATGATGAAATAAGGACTGAAGCCGGAAGCGGGAGCCGAGGCTCCCGTGCAGCGGGCGCACCCGCGTTCAGGCAAGCAATTTAGCCCGAAGTTCCAGCCCTGATCACATGTAGATCCCTTTTTTGACAATGAGTTGCGCAGATTTGATGATAATTATGTAGTCATGTAATAACGAAGATTCCACTTGTATTCATCGAATAATTCCCGTACTCTGTCTACATGTACGTCGCCGTCGTCCCCAACCGCAACTCCCCGCCCGCTATCCTCCTCCGCGAGAGCTTCCGCGAACACGGCAAGGTCCACAACCGCACCATCGCCAATCTCTCCCACTGGCCCCCGACCAAAGTCGATGCGCTTCGCGCCGTCTTGAAGGGCGCCACCGCCCTCGGCGCCCCTCTGACTCAAGCCTTCGATATCGTCCGCTCCCGCCCTCACGGCCACGTCGCCGCCGTCCTCGGCACTTTGCGCAAGTTGCATCTCGACCGCTTCTTCGATCAGCATTCCGACCGCAATCGCGATCTCGTCTTGGCCATGATCGCGGCTCGCGTGCTGGTGCCAGCATCCAAACTCGCCACCTCCCGCGCTCTTCATCCCGATACCCTCAGCAGCACGCTGGGCGAGTTGCTTCATCTCGACTCCGTCACCGAGGATGAACTCTACCAGGCCATGGACTGGTTGCTGCCTCAGCAGGCTCGCATCGAGGATGATTTGGCCAAACGGCACTTGGCCGAGGGATCGCTGGTGCTCTACGATTTGACCTCCACCTATTTCGAGGGGCGTCACTGCCCGCTCGGCAAACTGGGCCACTCGCGTGACGGCCAGAAGGGCAAGTTGCAGGTCGTCTTCGGCCTGCTGACCAATGCCGAGGGTTGTCCAGTGGCAGTGGAAGTCTATGCGGGGAATACATCCGATCCCAAGACCGTGTCCGATCAGGTGACCAAGCTGCGCCGGCGATTCGGACTACAACGTGTGATTTTAGTCGGCGACCGCGGCATGATCACCAGCGCGCGCCTGCGTGAGAATCTCAAACCTGCATCCGGGATCGAATGGATCACGGCGTTGCGCGCGCCAGCCATCAAGAAACTGGCCTCTGCTGGTGTTCTGCAACTCTCCCTTTTCGACAGCCAGGATCTGGCCGAGATCACTCATCCGGACTTTCCCGGCGAGCGCCTGGTGGCCTGCTACAATCCCCTGCTGGCTGAGGAACGCGCCCGCAAGCGCCCCAAACTTTTGGCCGCCACCGAAAAGGAGTTGGAGAAGATTGCCGTAGCCACACGCCGCAAAAAGCGCCCGCTACGCGGCAAGCAACACATCGGACTGCGCGCCGGAAAGGTGCTGAACCGCTACAAAATGGGAAAGCATTTTCAAGTTCAGATCGAAGACGACAGCTTCACTTATACCCGCAAACAAGCCAATATCGAGAAGGAAGAATCGTTGGATGGCATTTATGTCATTCGCACCAACGTCCCCGCCGAAGCGCTGTCCAGCGAGCAAGCGGTGCGCAACTACAAGAGCTTGTCGGGGGTGGAGCGCGCCTTTCGCAGCTTGAAAACTGTAGACCTGCACGTGCGGCCCATCCACCATCGCCAACCCGATCGCGTCCGCGCTCATATCTTTCTCTGCATGCTGGCTTACTACGTGGAGTGGCACATGCGCAAGAATCTGGCACCCCTTCTGTTTGACGATGAGGACAAGATCGCAGCGGAAAAACTGCGCGCCTCGGTGGTCGCGCCGGCCCAGCGCTCCCCCTCAGCTCAAGCCAAGGCCCACACCAAGCGCACTCCAGACGATCTGCCCGTGCACAGTTTTCAGACTCTCCTCGGCGACCTCGCCACGATCGTCTCCAACCATGTGCAGCCCAAAGATGCCAGCACCCCGGCTTTTGATATCATCACCGTCCCTACCGCTCTCCAGCGACGCGCCCTCGATCTCCTCCAGGTATCTTTGTAAGTCCCCGAAAACGTAGTCAGTAAGCCGACCTGTATTTCCAACCAACTCCCAAATAATCAGATACTTGCGCTCTAAGGTGCCTGGAACTTCGGGCTAGAAGCCGTTGCTGCGGTGGTTCACCAGCGCCAGAAATTCGTCGCGGGTCTTCTTGCGGTCGCGAAACGCGCCCAGCATGGCGCTCGTCATGGCGCCGGAATGCTGCTTTTCCACCCCCCGCATCATCATGCAGAAGTGCCGCGCCTCGCAGATTACCCCCACGCCCACCGGGTCGATGAGGTCCTGGATGGTCTGCGCCACTTGCTGCGTCAGGCGCTCCTGGATCTGCAGGCGGCGCGCGAACACGTCCACAATCCGTGGGATCTTGCTCAGCCCGATCACCCTGGCCTTGGGCAGATAGGCCACGTGCATCTTGCCGAAGAAGGGCAGCATGTGATGTTCGCACAGGCTGAAGAATTCAATGTCCCGGACCACCACCATCTCGTCGTACTGCACTTCGTACAACGCGCCGTTGACGATCTTCTCCAGGTCCATGCGGTAGCCGCTGGTCAGGAATTTGAGCGCTTTGTCCACGCGCTCCGGGGTGCGCATGAGCCCCTCGCGCCGCACGTCTTCACCCAGTTTCTCGAGAATCTCTTTCACCTGCGGAGCGAGACTGGGCTCCTCCGCCCCCTTGGGATGCATCATTTTCACGACGGCTTTATTCGATTTCATCGGCTCTGATCTCAAAGATGTTCCGCGCCGTCTCGGCGATGCGGATCTTCTCCAGCTTCGGCCACCCGCCGGGAAACGCCGCGCTCCAGTTCGCCTTCAACCGGCGGCAGATCTCCACCGCCAGATTCTCCGACGTCGGAACCACCCGTTTGAATGAGTCGATTTCCTCGTTCAGGTTACAGTGTCCGAACGGAACGAGCACCTGGCGCGCCACCAAATCGTCCAGCAGCGCGGTATCGACCGCGCGTCCGGTGGCGGCGTCGAGCGGCCCGCGCGCGCTCACCTCCACGACATAATTGTGGCCGTGCCCGTAGGGATGGTTGCACTTTCCGTAGAGCCGCCGGTTCTCTTCGGCGCCCAACTGCGGCGCGTCGAGCCGGTGGGAAGCCGCAAACTCATAGCGGCGTGTTACGCGGAACACGGTTCTTCTCCGAAATAATCCACGTACAGGTCCGCGGTCTCGTAGACGCGCACCGCGTGCAACCGCCGGCGCCCGTCGCTCACGCGCGGCTCGATGCGCCGCCAGATGTCGCGCGCGATGTTCTCCGTGGTGGGCACCACGCGGTCGAACGGCGGCACCTCGTAATTCAGAAACCGGTGGTCGTACGGCTCCAGCACTTCGCGGGTCAGGATCTCTTTCAATTCCTTCAGGTCCAGCACCATGCCGGTCACGGGATCGGGGTCGCCCGCCAGGCTCACTTCCACCACGTAGTTGTGCCCGTGGCCGTGCGGGTTGGCCGACGGGCCGAACAGCCGCCGGTTCTCCTCTTCGGAGAGTTGCGGATTGCGGCAGATGTGCGAAGCCGAGAATTCTACTTTGCGGGTGATGACCATGGGGAGATACCACTCAATTATCGCACCGCCGGCCTGGGCGGCGGGTGTTGCAAATCGCGGCGAAAACGCTGATACAATAGCGGATAGTGGAGGGCTGTTAGCTGACTGCCGATAGCTTGAAGCGGAAAGCTTCTTTATGTTCAAAATCGACCGGATTCTGCGCGTCGCCATCCTGGTGCTCGCGGTTGCCTTTGTTTACGTAGTCTATGGCGCTATCCACCAGCGTGTCGTCGTGGCCGGTGATCAGGCGCCGGGGTTCACCATCACCACCGATAACGGGCGCGCCGTCTCGCTCCCCAATTTCGGCGGCAAGCTGCTGGTCCTGAACTTCTGGGCCACCTGGTGCCCACCCTGCGTGGAGGAGACTCCCTCGCTCAGCCAGTTCGCGCAGGACTTCGCCGGCAAGGGCGTGGTGGTGTTAGGAGTCAGCGTGGATAAGGACCAGAAGGCATACGGCGCCTTCCTGCAAAAGTTCCATCCGGCTTTTCTGACGGCGCGCGATATGAGCTTGCACGAGGATTATGGCACCTACATGTACCCCGAGACGTACATCATCGACGCCAACGGGAAGGTCCTCAAGAAGATCGCCGAGCCGGCCGACTGGGTGAATCCCAAGATGACGGCGTACATCAGCTCGCTGCTCTAAGGACCGCGGATCGCAGGCGGAGCGCCTGCGCCCCCATAACAAGAATGCTCCCCGCGCTTTTCTTCCTGTACCTTTCCCTGGTGAACGACGTGCGCGAGCTGATCGCGCGCCACGATCTGGCAGCCGCCGAGCGTGCGGCGAAGGCGTATCGCGCGCAAACCGGCGCCACCGGGGAACTGGCCGCGGCGCTTTCCTGGATCGCCCGCGGCGCGCTCGATGCGGGCGAGCTCGAGCGGGCCGATGCCTACGCCGCCGACACCCGGAAACTGGCCGTTCAGATCCTCGGCCGGGGCCAGCTCGACCGCGACCCGTGGCTGCCCACGGCGCTCGGCGCCTCCATCGAAGTCCACGCCCAGGTGATGGCCGCCCGCGGCGAGCGGCCGGAGGCCATCGGCTTCCTGCGCGAGCAGCTCAAGCTGTTCGGCGCCACGTCGCTCCATGAGCGCATCCAAAAAAACCTCAATCTCCTCAACCTCGAAGGCAAGGCGGAGCCCCCGCTCGCCATGGACGATTGGCTCGGGCCGAAACCGGCACCGCTGGCGGCCTTGCGCGGGCATCCCGTTCTGCTGTTTTTCTGGGCGCACTGGTGCGGCGACTGCAAAGGCGAAGTGGCCGTGCTCGCCAAAGTGCAAAAGGCCTGGCGGCGGAAAGGCCTGGTCCTCATCGGGCCGACCAGATTGTATGGTTATGCCGCGGGAGGAGAGGATGCCGCGCCCGCCGTGGAGAAGCAGTACATCGAGCAGGTGCGCCGCCAGCATTACTCGGCCCTGGCCGATATGCCCGTGCCCCTGAGTGCCGCCAATTTCCTGGCCTATGGCTCCAGCACCACTCCGACGCTCGTCCTTCTCGACTCCGCCGGCGTCGTTCGCCTCTACCATCCCGGCGCCATGTCGGAGCTGGAACTATCCACGCGGATTCAGGCGATCCTGGGGAAGTGAACCGATCCCTTCAGGCCGACTTTTCTCTGAGCAGTTCCAATCGCCGCTCCCGAAAGCGGTTGTATTCTTCCAACGATTGGATCAAACTGTCGACCGCGGTACGCCGCGCGTACAGGTACTCCAGTTCCTTCCTGAACTCCCGGACAGGTGTCGGACCTACTTGTTTCTTGGGGAACATACGTATAGTACATGTGTACCAGAACGCCTAAGCCAATACAATAGAAAAGACAGGACGTACCCTATTCTAAATTGTGGGTCAGCGCCACCCCTCATTTGGGGGTAGCGGATCTGTTACCTATGCCATTAGCCGGGCGATGAGGTCCGCATCATTGGGTACTACTTCGGGAGCATTACCGAAATTCGATAGAATTCGCGTGCCATCCGGAGCTTCGAGCGATCCGGTGTGGTACCGGTAGATGTAGTCCGGATCCTTGAGGACATTACCGGTGAGCACCGCGACCACATCCGCATCGCTCGCCATCGTACCCGCGGCCGTCAGTTTCTTTATGCCGGCCAGAGTGGCTGCGGAAGCCGGTTCGCATCCGATGCCGCAGCGCCCGATCACCGCCTTGGCATCGGCGATCTCCTGCTCCGTCACCTTCTCCACTACGCCATCGGACGCGGTCACCTCGTGGAGCGCCTTGGGCCACGATACCGGATCGCCGATGCGGATCGCCGTCGCCAGGGTTTGCGGGTGCGCGACGGCCTGGAGCCGCGACCGGTCGCGCGCGCGCAGCAGATCGTAGAACGGGGCTGCCCCTTCGGCCTGGATCACCGCCAGGCGCGGCAGCCGGCCGATCAGCCCCAGCGACTGCATCTCGCGTAGCGCTTTGCCGAAGGCCGAGGTATTCCCCAGGTTGCCGCCCGGCAGCACCACCCAATCCGGAACGCGCCAGTCGCGCTGGTCGAGCATCTCCGTCATGATGGTCTTCTGCCCCTCGATGCGAAAGGGGTTGATGGAGTTCAGCAGATAGATGCCCAGCCGTTCGGCAAGCTGCCGCACCAGCGCCAGAATCTGGTCGAAGTTGGCCTCCACCTGCAAAGTGCGCGCGCCATATTCCAGGGCCTGGACCAGTTTGCCGTGGGCGATGTTGCCGTGGGGGATGAAGATGATCGGCTCGAGCCCCGCCGCGCTGGCGTAGGCCGCCATGGAGGCCGAGGTGTTGCCGGTGGACACGCAGGCCACGCGCCGGGTTCCCAGGCGCAGCGCCTGCGCCACGCCGCACGTCATGCCGTTATCTTTGAACGAGCCGGTGGGGTTGAAGCCCTGGTGCTTGAATGCCAGGCGGTCGAGCGCGCCGTATTGGGCGGCCCGCGGCGCGTCGACGAGCGGTGTGTTCCCTTCCCGCAGCGTCACCACCCGGCGGTAATCGCTGAGAAACGGAATGAATTCGCGGTAGCGCCACACGCCGCTCTGGTCGAGTGGCGCGTTGGACGTTCGCCGGCTGCGCCACAGCGCTTGCAGCTCCGCCGCGGATTGCTCCGGCGGCACGTACACCGCTTCCAGCAAGCCGCCACAACGCGGGCAGTTGTAGATGAGCGCGTCGATGGGAAACCGGGCGCGGCAGCGCTCGTCGAAACAGGCAAGCTGGGCGGTCATGGGTGCACTTCCTTGGGTGTTTTCGTTATCATCGAGAAAGGAGTTCCCCGCCCTCCATGACCATTGACGAACGCCTGGACCGCCTCACCGAGCGCCACGAGGCCCTTACGCAAACCGTCGAGCTCATGCAACGCGATTACCAGGACCGCTTCGAGAGAGTTGAAAGAGCGATCGAGGGAGTTGAAAGAGCGATCGAGGGAGTTGAAAGAGCGATCGAGGGAGTTGGTCGAGCGTTCGGGCAGGTTACCCATGCGTTTGAAAGCTCGCTCGTGCAGATCACCCACACGTTTGAAATCGCGCTCGACTCCATCAAGCGTCTCGAAAACATCGCCGCCGCCCACGAGCACCGCATCTCCGACATCGAAGACCGGCAACCGTAGCGTGCCCCGCAACCCGCCGGCCGTCAAGCCTCTATTATAAGTTCATGCTGGCCGTTCACCTGGAAGACGGCGTGGTCTCGACGCGCGAGGTCCCGCTCCCGGAGCGTCCCGAAGGGTTCGCGCTGCTCCGCCTCATGGTGGGCGGCATCTGCAATACCGATCTCGAGCTCCAGCGCGGCTACTATGGCTTCTCCGGCACGCCGGGCCACGAATGCGTCGCCGAGGTGGTCGAGGCGGACACGCGCTCGCTGGTGGGCCGGCGCGTGGTGGGCGAAATCAACCTCGCGTGCACGCGGTGCGACTGGTGCCGCAAGGGACTCGGCCGCCATTGCCCCAACCGCACCGTGCTCGGCATTGCCGGCCATCCCGGCGCCTTCGCGGAGTATTTCACGCTTCCCGAGCGTAATCTGCACGTCCTGCCCGAAGGCATGCCGGCGGAGCGCGCCGTCTTCACCGAGCCGCTGGCCGCCGCCTGCGAGATTCTCGATCAGGTGGCCATCCCGCGCCACGAACCGGTGGCCGTGCTGGGCGACGGCAAACTCGGCCTGTTGATCGCGCTGGTGCTTGATGCGCACGGATACCCGGTCCACCAGTTCGGCCGGCACCCGGAAAAGCTGCGCATCGCCGCTGCCGCGGGCGTTACCACCGAAGTGGCCGGCGCCAAGCTGCCCACCGCAGCCTACGACTGGGTGGTCGACGCTACCGGCAGCGCCGACGGCCTGCGCGCCGCGGCATCGATGGCGCGGCCGCGCGGAACGGTAGTCCTCAAGTCCACGGTGCACGGCGCGGTGGCCATCGATACAGCCCCGATCATTGTGAGCGAGATCACGCTCGTCGGTTCGCGCTGCGGCCGTTTCCAAGCGGCGCTCCCGCTGCTGGACCACGGCATCATCCCCGTGGAAGAGATGATCGCCGCGCGCTACCCGCTGCGGGAAGCCGCACAGGCGTTCGCGCGCGCCGCCGAGCCGGGCGTGTTGAAGGTGCTGCTCGAAGGTTGACGGCACTGGCCGGAGTGTCTACCCTGGGAACATACCAATGGACCTGGACGTGGCAGAACGATTCGAACCGATCCAGGCGATACTGCTCACGGCTGCCCAGGAGATCGCGAAGACCCAGGCTGCGATGACTGTAGTAGTGCAATCGCAGGCCCGCCTGCAAGAAATGATCGGCAGTTTGACGGAATCCGTGTCCCGATACGTGGAGACCTCCGATGCCCGTCTGACGCGGATCGAGGAGAACCTGGACGGGTTGATCCGGGCCATCACCGCCGAACACGAGAACGGCCGCCAAAAGAACTGACGGAGGGGAACCCGATGGACCACCTGTGGAAGGACCTGCGCTTCGCTGTGCGCCAGTTGCGCCAGAACCTGGGATTCACTTCGCTCGCCATCCTGGTGCTGGCTCTCGGCCTGTGCGCCAGTGTGGCTCTGTTCGCTTTCGTGGATGCGGCGCTCATCAAACCGCTGCCCTATCGGGACGCCGGGCGCCTGGTGGGGGTTTTCGAGAGCGTCCCGATGTTTCCGCTGAGCAATCTCTCGTACCCCGACTACCTCGACTGGAAGCAGCGCAACACCGTCTTCAGCGCCTTCGACGCATACGGGGGTTACGGGTACACCCTGAGCGCGCCAGACGGTCCACAACCAGTGCGCGGCGCGCGCGTCACCAGCGGGTTCTTTCGCACGCTGGGGGTCGCCCCGGTGCTGGGACGCGATTTTCACGCGGGCGAGGATCTTCCGGGCGCGCCACCCGCGGTCCTGCTGAGCTACGCCGCCTGGCAGCAACGCTACGGCGGAAGACGCGATGTCCTCGGGCAGGCCGTTACCCTGGACGGTGTTCCGCACATCATCGCCGGCGTGCTGCCGCGGGAGTTCCACTTCGCACCGGTCGGCTCGCCGGAGTTCTGGACCGCGTTTCACGCCGTCAGCGAATGCGATTTGCGGCGAAGCTGCCATGGCCTCTACGGGGTCGCGCGGCTCCTGGATGGCGTCTCCTTCCAGCATGCGTTAGCCAATGTAAAGTCGATCGCCAAGCAGTTGGAGAAGCAGTATCCCGATTCCAATCGCGATCAGGGCGCGGCCCTGGCGCCTCTGACCGAAGTCATTGTGGGAAATGTCCGGCCCCTGCTGATGGTGTTGCTGAGCGGGGCCGGGTTGCTGTTGCTGATTGCCCTGGTCAACGTAGCCAGCCTGCTGCTGCTCCGTTCCGAAGGCCGCCGCCGGGAGATCGCCGTGCGCACGGCGCTGGGGGCATCCTCGGGAAGATTGATCGGCCAGTTTGTGACCGAGGCGCTGGTCCTGGTCGCCGCCGGAAGTCTGCTCGGCGTGGTGTCCGCCAGGTGGGCCATGCAACTCCTCGCCGGGCTCATTTCCAAAGAAATGCTGGCCGGCATGCCGTTTCTGGCGGGCCTCGGGTTGAATGTCCGCGTGCTCGCCTTTGCGGGCCTGATCTCACTCCTGGCGGCGGTGCTGTTCTCGTTCGCTCCCGGGTTGCGCATCTGGTCGCGGGAGATGCGGGAGGGCCTGGCCGAAGGCAGCCGCGGCTCGGCTGGTACCGTATGGCGCAGGCTCGGCTCCAAACTGGTCGTGCTGGAGTTGGCCACCGCCGTGGTCTTGCTCGTGGGCGCCGGGTTGCTCGGCAAGAGCCTCTACCGCCTGCTGCGTGTGGGCATCGGCATCGAACCGCTTCACCTGGTCACCATGGAGGTGGCGGCGCCCGAGTCCCGCTACGGAAAGGACCCGCAGGCCCTCGCGCTGGCGCGCCAGATCGTAAGCCGGATAGAAACCCTGCCCGGCGTTACCTCGGTTTCGCTCGCTTCCGGTGGCGTCCCCATGAGTGGCAATGGCAACACCACATGGTTCCGCGTCCTGGGCCGGCCCTGGCATGGCGAGCACAATGAAGCGCCCGAACGGGATGTGAGCGCCGCCTACTTTACGACGTTGGGCGCGAAACTGCTGCGCGGCCGCTACTTCAATGAGGGGGAGGATAAATCGAAGCCGCGCGTGGCGATCGTCAACCAGGCGTTGGTAAGGCAGTACTTCCCCGGCGAGGATCCGCTGGGCAAGCAGCTTTCGGAACTCTCGACGCCGCCGGTGCCGATCGAAATCGTGGGCATCGTCGAGGACATACGGGAGGGCCCGCTCGATGCCGCCATCCCCCCGGTTCTGTACATTCCTTTTGGCCAGAGCAGCGATAACTATTTCAGCCTGGCCGTTCGGACATCGCTGGCCGGGGAGACGCTGCTCCCGGCTTTGGCCGCTGCCGTGCACCAGATCGATCCCGGCATCGTCACGCTTCGCGGAATGACCATGACCGGGAGAATCCACAACTCGCCGTCGGCCTATCTGCACCGCTCCGCGGCGTGGCTGGTGGGAGGCTTCGCCGCCCTGGCGTTGCTGCTCGGCGTGGTCGGACTCTACGGCGTGGTGGCTTACTCGGTGAGCCAGCGGAGCCGCGAAATCGGCATCCGCATGGCGCTCGGCGCCGAACCGCGTTCCGTCTACCGGCTCATCCTGCAGGAGGCGGGATGGCTGACCGCTTTCGGCATAGCGATCGGCCTGGGGTGCTCGGTGGCCGCAGCTACATTGCTGCGTGGGGTGCTGTTCGGCGTTCGCTCGTGGGATGTTCCGACGCTCGCCGCGGTGGCCGGCGTGCTCGGCGTGGCGGCGATGGCGGCCAGTTTCATTCCCGCGCGCCGCGCCGCGAAGGTGAACCCGGTGGAAGCGCTGCGCGCCGAATAGCCGCGCCACAGTATAATCCCCATACGCCACCAGGGGGAAAAAATGTTCTCGCGGTTTCTATTCTGGCCATGGTTTGCCGGACTGACCTTGCTCGCGATTGGGTTGTTTGCCGTCAGACGGGAGTTGGCCGCGGCTCGCGGACTGGACAAGCTGGTGGTATTGGGGCGCGTGTTCTTCGCCGCTCCATTGGCGGTCTTCGGAGCCGAGCATCTCGCGGGGGCTCAGTTCATCGTGAACATTGTCCCGGCCTGGATGCCGGCGCGCCTGTTCTGGGTTTATTTTGTCGGCCTCGCCCTGCTCGCCGCGGCCCTGAGCATCGTACTGATGCGCTATGTGCGCTGGTCGGCCTCGCTGTTGGCGCTCATGTTCTTCCTGTTCGTGGTAATGATCCATGTGCCCAACGTGGCGGCGAACCCGGGAGGCAGAATTCTCTGGGCGGTCGCGCTCCGGGACCTCGCTTTCGGAGGGGGCGCCCTGGCCCTTGCCGCGGCGCAAACGAAGGAGTGGCGCCGCCACGGCTCGAACCGCCCGATCGCGATCGGGCGCCTTCTGATCGCGATTCCCGTACTCTTTTTCGCGGTCGAACACTTTCTGCATCCGGAGTTCGTGCCTGGCGTTCCGCTCGCCAAGCTGACTCCGGCCTGGTTCCCCTTACGCCTCGCCTGGGGGTACGTTACCGGGGCTGTTCTGGCAGTCGCCGGATTGGCCCTGCTGCTCAATAAGCAATCCCGCACCGCCGCAACCCTGCTCGGCCTGGTAGTGACTCTACTGGTTTTGTTCCTCTATCTGCCCATACTGGCGGCCGCCCAACCGCCGGCACTCATGGAAGGACTGAACTACGTCGCCGATACGCTGCTGTTCGCCGGAACGGTGTTGCTCCTGGCAGCGGCTACGCCGCCGGCTGCTGCTGGGTCATACAATGCAGCGCGCCCAGCCCCCAAATAAGGTCGGTGCAGTTGATGCCCACCACCTCGCGGTCCGGAAAGACGCGCGCCAGGGCTGCCAGCGCCACGCGGTCGGCGGCGTCGTTAAACGTGGGGACCAGCACCAGGCGGTTGGCGATGTAGAAGTTCGCGTAGCTGGCCGGCAGCCTGCGGCCCGCGAACACTACCGGGCGGGGCATAGGCAGTTTCACAACTCGCAGGCCCGCGGCGCGCAGGAGCGCCAAGTTCTCGCGCAGCGGTTCGTAGTTGGCGTCCGCGCGATCCGCCTCGGTGGCTGCGACCACTACATCTTTCGCCACGAATCGCGCCAGGTCGTCCACGTGGCCGTGCGTATCGTCGCCGGCGATGCCATTCTTCAGCCAGATCACGCGCCTTGCGCCCAGGTAATCGCGGAGGGCCCGTTCGATCGCCGCGCGGCTCACGCCCGGATTGCGCGCCTGCACCGGGCTCAGCAGGCATTCCTCGGTAGTCAGCAGCAAGCCCGCGCCGTTGACGTCGATGGCGCCGCCCTCGAGCACCAGGCCCGGAGCCGCCGCCCGCAGTTTCAGGCGCCGGGCGAGGTAGCGCGGCACGGCCGCGTCCAGTTGCCAATCGTCGTACTTGGCCCAGGCGTTGAAGCGCCACGCCACCAGCGCCCGCTCGCCGGAACGCCGCGTCACGAACAACGGGCAGATATCGCGCGTCCAGGAGCGGTTGGTCGGACACGGGAAGAATTCCACGGCCTCCAGGCGCGCGCCCACCTTGCGCAGCACGCGCCGCGCCTGGTCTTCGAGCGCGCCGTTGCGCACCAGGATGCGCACCCGCTCCACGCCGCTGAGCTTGCGCACGATCTCGCCATAGACCCACGGGATGGGCGCGAACCGGCCCGGCCAGTCGCTGCGGTTGTGGGGCCAGGCGAGCCAGGTGGCCTCGTGCGGTTCCCACTCGGCGGGCATGCGGAAGCCGCGCGCGGGCGGTGCGGGCGCGCTCAATCGATCACCCGCGAGAGAATGGGCGCGTAGGCATCGATGCGCCGGTCGCGCAGGAAGGGCCAGTTGCGCCGCACGTCTTCGATGCGCCGCGGGTCGCACTCCACGATGAGGGTCTCTTCGCGGTCGTGCGACGCCTCCGCCAGCACCTGCCCGAAGGGATCGGCCACGAACGATCCGCCCCAGAACTCCAGGCCGCGCTCGGGCGGCCCTTCGTAGCCCACGCGGTTCACCGCGGCCACGTAGAGGCCGTTGGCGATGGCGTGCGACCGCTGGATGGTGCGCCACGCATCGAACTGCGCAACGCCGTATTGCGCCTTCTCCGCGGGATGCCATCCGATGGCCGTGGGGTAGAACAACACCTGCGCACCGCCCAGCGCCGCCAGGCGCGCCGCTTCGGGATACCACTGGTCCCAGCACACCAGCGGCGCCACGCGGGCGTAGCGGGTATCGAAGCAGCGGAAGCCCAGGTCGCCCGGGGTGAAGTAGTATTTCTCGAAGTACAGCGGGTCGTCGGGGATGTGCATCTTGCGGTAGATGCCCGCCAGCGTGCCATCGGCGTCGGTCACCAGCGCCGTGTTGTGATACACGCCCGCCGCGCGCCGCTCGAAGACCGACCCGACGATCACCACCGCCAGTTCCCGCGCCAGGCGCGCGAAGCTCTCGCTGGTCGGGCCCGGAACCGGCTCGGCCAGGTCGAACAGCTCCGCGTTCTGTTCGCGGCAGAAATACTGCGAGCGAAACAGTTCCTGCAAGCAGACGATCTGCGCGCCTTGGCCTGCCGCTTCGCGGATGCGCCATTCGGCCTTGGCCTGGTTCTCGTTGGGATCCCGGGCGCAGGCCATCTGGACGAGGCCCACACGGAATTTGGCGAAATGCACAACCCTATTGTACGGTTGGCGGGCCCTGCTATGATTGCAGTTTCCGTGAGCTACCGCGCGCTCGCCCTGTTCGATATCGACGGCACGCTGGTGCGGCGCGCCGGGCCGCATCACCGCGAAGCGCTGGTCCACGGCATCCGCCGCGTGACCGGGGTCGAAAC
>JAIQEX010000237.1 GCA_020073615.1 Terriglobia bacterium | reverse complement strand
ACGCTACACCGAACCGGATCCCGAGCAGGCCATTTTGCTTCATCACCTGAACCTCGTATTGCCGCAACAACCGCCGCCGCGCATCACCACTTCTGCTTCGTCAGCTCCCTTTCCCCAACTCAAAATGTAGTGGAGACCTTTGGAGTATTTTTGTTGAAAACAAAAGACATTCCGGCGTCAGATCTGTCGAACTGCGAAGGTTCGGTTAAGAGTGGAAACCGGCGTGCCCAGCCGCGCGTCAGAAACAGGCGAGGCAAACATATGCGAGATATTCAGATCTGCTCTACTTTAATCTTGTCGCTGTTCCTCCCGCTTGCCGCCCAGACCTACGATCCGGCCGCCTCCCTGCGGCAACATCTGGGGGTGGACAACTCCTGGCAAATTACGCCGGCTGCGGACAAATCGCTGCCCGGCGGGCCCATCAAGGTGTTCCTGGCGGTGGGCCCGGATGCCTCCGTCGAGCAGCATTTCAGCAAGTGGATTCAGAACTGGAACAAGAAGGACGGTAAGAAGTACGGCACGGTCAGCCTCGTATCCCGGCTGGACCAGGCGGACGTGGTGCTGGCAAGGTACGTGCACGCGGAGCAGGCCGTCCCCAGGACGGTGGAGGAATCGAAGACCCTATCGGGGCCTCCGCCCCAAGGGGATTATTCGGGTGCCCAGCGGATAGCGTTACTCCGGGAGGTGCCTTTCGCACCCGCATCTTTGTGGGTGTTGCACCGGGTTGAGCGCCGGCTCGACAGCGTCACCGAGGAAACCAGTTGGGAGCCGCTGAGGGTCTCCGGCGACACGGGCCAGAACCTGTGGAGCGAGTTCGCGGAACTGATGAAACAGCGCGCCCAGGCCGCCCGCTAGCCTCGCTCGTCAATTCTACTCGCAGCGCAGCGCGGCGGCGGGCGATATGCGCGTGGCCCGGTGCGCCGGGATGAAGCCCGCCACCAGCGCCACCCCCAGCAGCCCCAACGCTACCGCGGCGAAGGTGAGCGGGTCGGTGGCGCTGATGCCGAACAGCAAGGCCGCCAGCCACCGCGTCAGAACCAGCGCGCCGGCCAGTCCCATGCCGATGCCCATCAGCGCCAGCGCCGCGCTCTGGCGGATCACCATCACGAGGACGCTCGCCTGCCCGGCGCCCAGCGCCATGCGGACGCCAATCTCGTGCGTGCGCCGCGCCACCGACCACGCCATCACGCCGTAGATGCCCACCGCCGCCAACAGCAGCGCAATCCCCGCGAACAGCGCCAGCAGCATGGTGTCGAATCGCGGCTGCGCCACGGCCCGGGCCAGCGCCGTCTCCATGGTCGACGCCCGGTCGAGCGTCACTCCCGGGTCGATCGCCTGAATCTCGCGGCGCAGCGCCTGGGCCAGGCCGGCCGCGCTGCCCGACGATCGCACCACCAGAAACATGCGGCGTCCGTAATTCTGGCGATAGGGCATGTAGTAGGCGGCGTCGGTGTCTTTCTGCAATCCGGTGTACTTCACATCGCCCACCACGCCCACCACTTCCATATAAGGAACGTCGTTGGTGGGCCCGCTCTGCTTGATGTACCGGCCGATGGGGTCGCGGCCCGGCAGGAAGTGCCGCGCGAAGCTGTCGCTGACCATCGCCACCGGGTGCGAATCGCTCCGGTCGTGTTCCGTGAAGTGGCGCCCCCGCAGCAGGGGGACGCGCATAGTGCGGAAGAAATCGGCGCTGATGAGTGCGTCCGAAACGGCGGGGTTCAACTCTCCCGGCGCCAGCGTCTGGCCCTGGATCATGAACGTATCGGCGTCGGACTGATTGTCCGGCGGAAGGCTGTCGGAGAGCGCCGCCGATTGCACCCCGGGCACGTGGCGCGCGCGCTCCAGCACCTGGTCGTAATAGGCAATGGTGGGCTCCGCCTTGTCGTATTTGCGGTCGGTCGGCGACACGGGCACGATCAGGATCGCCCGCGGCCGCGCGGCAAACCCGCCGGTCACCCGTTGCAGGCGGAGCAGGCTGCGCAGCAACAGCCCCGCGCCCGCCAGTAGCATCAGCGAGAGGGCGATCTCCGCCACTACCAAGGCCGCGCGCGTGCGCCCCCCGGCACGCCCCGCCCCGCCGGCGCGCCCGCCCTCCTTCAGCGTCCCGTGCAGATCGGCGCGCGCATAGTGCAGCGCCGGCGCCAGCCCGAACAGGATGCCGGTGAGCAGGGAAATCAGCAGGGTGAATGCCAGCGCGCCGCCATCCAGCCGGACCGATTCGATCAGCGGCAGGTTGCCCGGATTCCACGCACGCAGCAGCCGGATGGCGCCCCAGGCCAGCGCCAGCCCCGCCGCGCCGCCGGCCACCGCCAGCAGAACGCTCTCGGTCAGCAACTGCCGCACCAGCCGGCCGCGGCCCGCCCCCAGGCTCGCGCGCAGCGCCATCTCCCGCTCGCGCACCGTGGCGCGCGCCAGCATCAGGTTGGCCACGTTCACCACCGCGATCGCCAGCACCAGTCCCACCGCCCCCATGAGTGCCAGCAGCGCGGGCCTCACGTTGCCCACCATCGACTCGCGCAGACTGGTTACCGGCAGCGTCAGCCGCTGGTAGTACGGATTCTCCTGCATGATGCGGCGCCCGATGGCGTTGGTCTCCGCCTGCGCCTGCTCCAGCGTGACGCCGGGCTTGAGCCGCGCCACGCCGCGCAGGAAGAACGGGCCGCGCCGCGCTGGCGGGTTGAGTTGCACGTTGACCCAGAGTTCGGTCGAGGCGCGCGGAAAGTGAAACGCGCCCGGCATGACGCCGACGATGGTGGCCGCGCCGCCATTGACGGAGATGGTCTGGCCGAGGACGCCCGGGCTCGCCCCGAAACGGCGCCGCCACAGAGATTCGCTGAGCACCGCCTCGGCGGCGCTGCCCGGCCGGTCCGCGCCCGGCAGAAAGCCGCGGCCCAGCACCGGGCGCACCTGGAGCGTGGAGAAGAAGCCCGCCGTTACCCCCGAGCCCGACACCTGTTCCGGCTCGCCCGCGCCGGCGAGATCCATCCGCCGGCTGGACCACGCCGAAGGTTCTTCAAACGCGTGGTTCTGCGCTTGCCAATCCAGAAAATCGGCGACGCACATCGTCCCGAAATCGAAGTTCTGCGGCGAGAAACGCATGCATACCAGCGCCACACGCGCGGCGTCCGGATAGGGCAGCGGCCGCAGCAGGATGCCGTACGCCACGCTGAACATGGCGGTGTTGGCGCCGATGCCCAGTGCCAGCGCCAGCGCCGCCGCCGCCGCAAAGCCCGGACGCCGCAGCAACGCGCGCGCGCCAAAGCGCAGGTCCTGCAGAAAATCTTCCATCATATGGCCCGCCCTCACGCGGCGAACTTCTTCTTTGACCTGTGTGACGCCGCCCAGCTCCATTAAAGCGGCGCGGCGCGCCTCGCCGCGGCTCATGCCGGCCGCGGCGTTTTCCTCCGTCAACTGTTCCAGGTACGCGCCCACCTCTTCGTCCAGGTCGCGTTCCACGCGCGGCCGCCGGAAGAGGTTGCGGCAAAGGCTGAAGATGCGATGGCGCAGCGGCATGGCGCCCTCTTCAGATGGACTCGAGCGCGTGGGTCATGGCCAGCGAGATCTTTTCCCACTCCCTGGTTTCCGCGAGAAACTGGCGCCGCCCCGCCGCCGTGAGCCGGTAATACTTGGCGCGCCGGTTGCTCTCCGATTCCCCCCAGCGCGACGCCAGCCACCCCGCCTCTTCCATGCGATGCAGCGCCGGGAACAGTGAGCCCGGCTTCACCTGGAACGTACTTTTCGTAATCTGCGCGATGCGATGCGAGATGCCGAGCCCGTGCATCTCCTCGAGCGCCAGGGTCTTGAGGATCAGGAGGTCGAGCGTCCCCTGCAGCAGGCTGGTCGGGCGAGCGGGCGTGTTCATATAGATACTCTATATGAGAGTAGCCGGTTCCGTATGGGATGTCAATTCCGGTCACGGCACTTTCCAAAAACTTTTCCTGCGCCGTATCAACATCTTGCCGCTCTCCGCCGGCCGGCCCACTCCCACCCCCCTGCTACCCTGAAATCGTAAGAGAGGCTTGCGCCCCACCGCGCCGGCCCCAACAGGTTTTCTTCGTGGCCACGAAGCGTTGCAACTCAGGTGGTACTGAACTCCCCGGCGGCCTTGAAAGCCACGCGGCATGCACCTATATGGATGGTGTCGACGGGGGGACGGTTGGGATCGATCCCAGCACACCCTTTGGAGAGCGGAGAGCAGTGATTGCCGTCCCATCGGATCTCAGAGAGCCAGGCGTCGAATCGGCAACGATATGTCCGCCATCCAGCGGGCCTAGATCATCGAAGACGCGGCTCAAACCATTGGCGGCCGGACACGCCCGGCGACAAGTCCGCAGCCCCGGCCGCCGCAACGACCCTTTTCACCCGCCTCTCACGGCCAAAGTGTGTCCCAAAAAACCGGCCAGTAGGGTAGGCCTCCCGGCCTGCCCCCAAAAGAAACCCGGCCCGAAGGGCCGCACCTTCCCCCAGCCCCCAGCCCCTAGCCCTACCTTCGCATTCCTGAACGACAAGAGAGCATCACGCGCGGTTTCGGTGGTGTGGAACGTGGCGCGACGCTTCCTTTCCGGATGAAATTATGCTACATGAAAGATATGCATATATTCGAACGGGAGGTGAATGGCCGCCGCTACCGTGTCGCGGCCCAGTCGGTTTGGGACCCGGTCCGGGGCCGTT
>JAIQEX010000111.1 GCA_020073615.1 Terriglobia bacterium | reverse complement strand
AGATTCCCACATTTCCACAGCTCCGACGACGAGGGCGGATGGAAAAGTGGAACACCAAAAGCAGGTTTCCCACTTTCCCACCGCCCCGAATCTATATAGATCTCAAGAACAAAAAAACCGGGCCGCGGGCGGGCTTCGCCCTCCGCCCGGCGGCGGGCGCTCCGCGCCGCTTAAGAGTTAAAAGGTAATTGTCGTTGATCGGGAGAAATAGTTGTCGTCAATGCGAAGAAATAGTTGACGCCGGACAGCGAACAACTTTTCCTTGGCCCTCTGCATCTCCCTCGCCGCTGCGGTGTCGGTCTGGGCGCGCGCCCGGAATTCCAGTGCGGCGATGGTGACATCGCTCTTGAGGTGTCCCGCCACCCCCGGCACCTGCCGTAGGATTTCCCACGGCGTGGCATACCACCGGTACACCCTCTTGGCTTTGCCTTTCGCGTTGACCACCAACTCGGGCACGCCGCAGGGCCGATGAAAATTCAAGTACGGGTTAAAGTACTCTTCGTAGAAATCTTCGATCGCCTCCGCATGCGGCGCCGCGATATGCGCGTACCCCATGTGCTTCCGTACTACCGCTCCATTTTTCGCCTCCACCTGCCCATTGTCGTTGCTGTGCCGCGGCCGCGATTTGGTCTGCTCGATGAGCAGCTTGTTCAGCAGTTTGGACACCTTATAATTGATGAACTCGCTGCCGTTGTCGGAATGAAACCCCCGAATTTCAAAGGGGAACTGCGCCCACATGGCCTCTACCACCGGCCAGGTAGGCCTCGCTGATCTGCTCGGTAGCGCCCACCACCTGCCATTGCGTAACCTCATCCACGGCGTTGATGTGGTACACCCCTTTGACTCCCTCCCGATCCCCCTGATGCACGGTATCGACCCGCAGATATCCGGGCCGCCCCTCCGGTTCCGGCCGGCGCCGCTCGCCGATGGCCACCTTGGTCGGTCGCGTTGCTTGATACCTCACCCGTCGTTGCCGGTACGTGCGGCTCTTCCGCAGCCGGCCCGTTGCAAAATCTTCTGTGTCGCCGGTCCACTCAGCACCTCGTGGGCTTCGTCCACGTCCGCCAGTAACGCGATATCCTTCCGGGTGTACCGCTGCGGAAACCGGCGCTGCCGATAGGGCTTGGGCTTCACCTCTTGCCCTTCCCGGTACAGCGTTACCAGACGCGTGATCTGCGCCCGGCTCAGCCCCGTCATCTTCGCCAGGTATCGCCGTACCACACCCCGGCCCTACCGCTTCAGTTCCTCGTAGCGTTGCTGTCGCAACGTCTGGTTCACCCAGCCGTATACCTCCTCCCGGTTCCGCCCTTCGAACCGGACCTCACCACTGCACTCCAAAAACACCCGGATCTGTTCCAGGCTCACTCAACTTCTCCGATGCTTGCACGCTGATGATCAACTCCCAGCATGCCGGATCGCTCCTCCAGGCTCATCTTGTATGAGAAACGCTCCTCAGCTCCAGGCTCATCTTGTATGAGACAAGACTGCCGCGTGCGACGAACGGTCTATGATTGTTAGCAAGGGCGAGTGCTTGCGAAGTACCCAGATGTGTTCTTTGCCCGCCTCGACAAAACCAGTGTTTTGCAACGCGTTGAACCTTGGATCCGCTGATGCCAAACCGAACTTGTCTATCCGTAGCCCTTCGGCCGATAGCTGGAGCACTAAAGGATCCCCGCTTCTATTTGTACGCAAACCCGGAGTACAAACATCTCGCCTTCGGCACCCCATGCACGAGTTCAGCAAGAGTCACGGCCGAGATGGCGATTTCGACTTCTCCGAAGGCCTGCCCAACGGAAGTGAGCAGATCTTCCACCGTCTGCCGTCTTCGTTCCGCCGCGATGATTACGCTTGAATCGAGGATCAATCCCAGGAGGGGGGATTCCATGGCTGGCTGCGCTCTCTGATCCCTTCCTCGACGTCCTTGCCGAACCCCTCGTCCAAGGTCACCTTCGAGGCGCTAGCCCTTGCCGAAGCGATGCATTCGGAGATGGGGCGTCCGGAACGCTTTGGCGTTGTGATCGTGGCCACAGGCCGATGGTTCCGCTCCACGATCACCTCCATACCTTCCTCGACCTTCGCCAGGATGGCATAGGGATCGCGGGCAAGATCGGCGTCGCTAATGTGAAGCGTTCCCATATCGACGATGATACTTCTTTGGAGCGGGTGGTGGGCCCGACAGAACTCGAATCTGTGACCTCGTGCGTGTCAAGCACGCGCTCTAACCAACTGAGCTACGGGCCCCCAAAACTGGAGTCCAAATCGAGTCCAAACTCGCCACGGTAGCGGTCCTGGAGTCCAAATGGAGTCCACATCCGATCTTTGCAAGTCTATGATACCACTAGTGTGCTGAGTTAGAAATTCGTTCACAAAGTCGCTGGACCTTGCCCCGGATCAGATCCGCGTCAGCGGTCCAGACGAACGGCTGGGATCTTTGTTTCTGCAACATCGCCTTTTCCAGACTCCGCACTCCGTCGAAACTGCCACGGCGCACTTCTCCGTCACGTCGGCAAAGAGCCGTTCGACTTGATTGACCCAGGAGGCGCTGGTCGGCGTGAAATGCAGGTGATATCGCGGGTGGCGGGCGAACCAGCGCAAGACCTTGGGAACTTTATGCGTACCGTAGTTGTCCATCACCAGATGAACGTCCAGATCTTTGGGCATCTGCTTTTCGACGCGTTCCAGAAACTTGAGGAACTCTTGGTGGCGGTGGCGTCGGTGGCATGCGCCGATGACCTCGCCGGTGGCCACATTCAGAGCGCGACCTGCTGGCGAGCGGTGCGTTACACGCTGAAAAACTGGACCGCGCTGTCCCGCTACTGCGAGGACGGAGGCCTGGAGATCGATAATAACGCCACCGAGCGCGCCATCCGCGGCATCGCGGTCGGCCGTAATAACTGGGTGTTCTTTGGCAGCGATCACGGGGGCAAAACGGCCGCGGTGCAACGGGGGCACGCGATCGGTGTTGCAATAGACACGTACACTGAGAGCGACCTGGAAAGCCGGCGAGAAGCCGTCACCAAGCTTGAGCAGGCCTTGGCCACCAGCAAACCGCTAGAGCGACCTGCGAAGTCTGAATCTATAGGAAGACCGGGTTTTCGAGGAACGAGGTAAAACTGAGTGAGGACGAGTGGGCTAAGCTCTTGAAAACATGGAGCGGGAGACGGGAATCGAACCCGCGACGTCCAGCTTGGGAAATTAACCCCTGTTTGTAAACAAAAGACTTATGCGTCCAGGGCGTTGATTCTTGGCCACGTAATTCACTGATTCCTAGTGCCCGTCTTTCGCGCCGTCCTTAATGGAGTAAAGGGAGTAACGGCGGTTTCCCATTTTGTCCTCGCCACCTGACGGCATAATCGCGCCGCTTCCCCAGCGGCAGCCGTGAGGAAAACCCAACGTGCAACAGAAGAGGATTCGTGTCCCCAAACGCGGGACGCCGAGCGCCACCACGCAGAAGATCATCGACCACCTGCTGCGCCTGGCCGATCCGGACCGGCGCGATGATCCGGAGGTTGAGACCACGATGCTGTTGATGATGCGGGTCCAACGCCCACCGTCCGCCGCGCCCGTGGAGGTGTCCTGTGAGCGGATCTGTCTACGGCTTGGAGGCACTGCGCCGTTTCCGTGAGCAGTGCGGGCAGGTTGAGGGACCTGCGGAACCCGTCCAGGCCGATGACGACGAGGATCAGGTCAGCGTTTCCGAAGACGATGACGCCGATGACTTCGACGATCTGTTTGACGCCTGGATCGACTTCAACATGGAGGTGCCTGGATGAACGCAGTCGTTCCCATCAACGCGGCGGAAGACCAGGACGCGCATTCCGCCGCCACGTTCTTGAACAGCGTGTTTGCGGGCCTGGAGTCGGGCATTGTGGCGCTGTTCGCCAAGCCCACCATGGTTTCGTCCTTCATGCACCTGGATCGCGACGGCTGGCAGCACGAGGCCGCGTCCACCGCCATGCGTGTTCGCCAGGAGCACAACGTCTACTTCGCCATCGGCGTGCAGGGCGGCCGCCCCGAGAAGGGTCGCGGCAAGGAAGCGGGCGTCGTGTCGTTGCCGGGCTTCTGGGCCGACATCGATATCCTGGGTCCGAACCACGCCGCACTGGCACTGCCACCTACCGCCGAGGAAGCCTGGGGCATCATCGCCGCCGTCCCGTTCAAGCCCACGGTGGTGGTGTACACCGGCGGCGGCTTGCAACCCTACTGGCTGTTCCGGGAGCCGTGGCAGTTCGAAGATGAGAAGGAACGCCGCAGGGTGAAGAAGCTGTCCAAGGCGTTCCAGCATTTTCTTCAAGGCTTCGCTCTCGACCACGGCTGGACTATGGACGGCACGGCCGACCTGTGCCGCCTCCTGCGCCTCCCCGGCACCTACAACAGGAAGCAGGCCGAGCCGGTGCCGGTCCGGTAGGAAGTGATCGAGACCGGCCGCCGCTACAACCCGTCCGACTTCGAGGAATTCCTGGAGCTTGAAGCCGATCCCGAATTGAAGGCCCACGTCCAGGGTCCCGCGCCCGAGGAGCCGAAGGCCGACTTCCTCCGCGTGCTCGGCGGCTGCCCTTGGATGCGCCACTGCAAAGATGATGCCGCCACCCTGCCGGAGCCGGAGTGGTACCGCATGCTTTCCATCGTGGGCCGTTGCAAGGACGGCACCGTCGTCGCGCACGACCTGAGTAAGCCGTATCCAAAATACAGCGAGGCGGAGACGACGGAGAAGCTGAAGCAGGCCATGGGTGCCTCCGGACCCACCACCTGTGCCTTCGTCGATGGCGATCTCGGACGCGGCGATTACTGCGGCCAGAGCAACCATCGCGGCAAGATCAAGAGCCCCATCGTGCTTGGCATGCCGAAGCGGTCGCGGCGCAAAAGCGAGGAACACGAGCCGCAGCCATCCGCCAGCGGACTGCCCAACATCCAGGCCACGAACCGCCAACTGCGCGACGTCACGCGCGACAGCCTCGGCGCATTGCAAGTGTACAACGCGACGCCCTCCTTGTTCATCCGTGCGGGCAAGCCGGTCTGCGTTCACAAAGAGGAGAGCGGGCGCCACATCATCGCCGAGGCCACCGACCGCGTCATTCGCAACCGCCTGACCCGTTCCGCCGACTACTACGAGATCGGCGCTGAAGGCTTTCGAAACTGCCCGCCGCCGATGGACGTGGTCAAGGACCTGCTGGCGCTGCCGCCTCTGGAGTGGGGCTTTTCGGCGCTGCAAGGCATCATCGAAGCTCCCGCCCTCCGCGAGGACGGCACCATTATCACGGAGCCCGGCTACGACGAGCAGAGCCCCCTCTTCTACGCGCCGGACGATGGGCTGCATGTCCCGGAGATCCCGGAGCATCCCACCGCCGACCACATCGACGTGGCGGTGGACATGATCTCCGAAGTGATTGCGGACTTCCCCTTCGTGGACGAATCGAGTCGCGTGAACGCCATCGCCTCCATGCTCACGCCGGTGTGCCGCCCTGCAATCAAGGGGCCGACCCCGCTGGCGCTGTACGACGCGACAACGCAGGGCACCGGCAAGACGTTGCTCTCCGAAGTGGTCTCCCTGATTACCAGCGGGCGGGAAGGCGCGCTGTTCTCCGCGCCCCGCGATGCGGAGGAATGGCGGAAGCAGTTGACCTCCGTGTTGCGGGAAGGCTCCACCGTGGTGGTGATCGACAACGTCAATTACCGCCTGGACTCGGGCGACCTCTGCAAGGCGCTGACCGAAACGACACATGGCGACCGCATCCTGGGCCAGTCGCAGACGATCAACCTGCCCGTCCGGTGCGCCTGGATCGTCACCGGCAACAATATCCAACTGGGCGGCGACATGCCGCGGCGCTGCTACTGGATTCGCATGGACGCCAAGTGCTCGAAGCCGTTCCAACGCACCGGGTTCAAGCATAAGCGCCTGAAGGAATACGTTCTCAAGCATCGCGGCGAACTGCTAACTTCTAGGAGCCATCGCAACAATGTATCCCAATCGTCTTTGGACGGCCCTGCCTGCAAAGTCTCATGGAGAAGCACAGAAGCGCTCCCGGCCAAGTCGCAGAGATAATAAGCAGCTGCACCGAGAAGCAAGAACTCGGAAGCAAGGTCTCCCCCGAACTTGGACGTAACGTACGCGTGGAGAAACGCAGCGGAAAAGCGGAGCGCAAATGCGTCTTCAGGAACGATCCTCGGGTTTTCGGTCTTTTGGTCAAGGTCGAGGTCACCGATGCGAGCTGCCTCTTCGCCAAGAATTCCCACGACAAGCGGAAATAGATGTGACGGGTCGCTCTCGCCGAGATCGAAGTGCCACACGCCGGGCACATTGAACTCGTACATCCGTGACTTGGCATGTGTCATGGCATGGAGACGCCGCGAAGCGCTTTCAGGCCTCATCTGCTGCCACCTCGTAGAGCCGATTCACGAGTTGCATCATTGTACTTCCGCACTTCCTTTCACGAGAAGAAGTGACAGGTGCTTCTTCTCCGGATGTTCGTCGATGTTTACTTCGATTACGGCAGAATCTTGATAATTCGATGTGCAATGGAAAGCCGTCGCAGTATATTGAGTCCGGTAAGGCCGGTCCGCGAGGTTCTGAAAGCGCTCGACGAGCTTCACATTTGTAAGATCTGCGTCCGACTGCAGCCTTCTCTTCATCGCATTCAGGGACAGTGCCTTTCGAAACTGGTCCTTGGCCGAATGATCGACTGCTTCCTGGAGTCGGGGCGTCGCTTGTTTCCCCGAAAACTGCGCCTTCACCTCCACGCTCATCAGGACGTCGTGTGGCGAATACACCTTCTTGTCTAGGTCGGTTTTCTTCGGTAGAAATGTATTGACTCGTGTCGCGTTGTGTTGTATCATCTTTATGGATGACACGTGAACGCGCCACCCAGAAACGGGATAGACTTGCGGCTACGCTGGTTTACTGCGCCGATGTCCTGCGTGGTTTCCTCCTCGAACGCACCACCTTTCATAGCAGTGGCTGTCCCAAATGTGTTCGCGGCGAGGGACATCCTCAGTGGGTGCTCAATGTGAACTACCCCGGAGCCAAGACTCGCCAGTTGAGTTTGCGCCCAGAACAGATCCCGCAGGTGCGCAAAGCTCTGCAGCGTTATCGCCAGGCAAAGGAAACTTTGGAGGCAATCAGCGAACTGAACCAATATTTATTGCGGCTGGACCGGGACGAGTCGAAGGAGGGAAGGCGTGATCGCCGCCCGCCGTCTTCAGTGCAGCTTCGCCGATGGCCTCATCGCCGAGGAAGTCCAGGATCTTTGGGAGCCCTGGATGCGCCATGCCGACGAGGCCTTGCATGACGATCAGTTGCTCCAGATTATGCAGCAGGAGCTGAGCAAGCGCTGCAAAAAGAGCAAGACCCGTCGGCGCCCGGGGACGCCAGCCGAAGTCGTTCTGCGGATGTTGCTGTTGAAGCACATGCGCGGCTGGAGTTACGAAGATGTGACGCGCGAAGTGCGTGCCAACCTGGTCTACAGGGAATTCACTGGCGTCGGCGGCGGGAAGGTTCCTGACGACAAAACCATGGGCCGGTTGGCGCGTCAACTGGGTCCGGAAGCCATCGAGAAGTTGCATCAGCGCACGGTTGCGATCGCATTGGAAAACAAGGTCGTAGCGGGCCGCAAGATGCGAGTCGACACAGCTGTAGTGGAAACCAATATCCACTATCCGACTGACAGCACGCTCATGGGCGACGGCGTGCGGGTGCTGATTCGGGTAATGAAGAAAGTGGCGGCGGTGGTTGGCGAAGTGGGGACGAAGTTTCGGGATCGCTCGCGGAGCGTGAAACGGCGGATTCTGGAGATCGCTTACGCCAGTCGCGACAAAAGCGAGAAAGGCCAGCAGAAGATGAAGGTCGCTTACGGCAAGCTGCTGGAGGCGACCAGTCGAGTGGTGGGGCAGGCCAAAAAGTTCTCCGGCGCGATCGCGGGCAAGGTCAACAAGGGCCAGCGCGTTGTTTTGCGTAAAGCCAAACAGCAGCTCGACGAAATGATTCCGCGGGTACAACAGGTGATGCAGCAGGCGCGGGAACGCGTGCTAAAAGGCAACACGCGAGCCAAGAACAAGATCCTTAGCATGTTTGAGCCGGACACGGAAGTCATTCGGAAAGGCAAGGCCAGTAAGCCGACCGAGTTCGGCAAGATGGTCAAAATCCAGGAAGCGGAGAATCAGATCGTCATCCACTGCGCAGTATTCGACCAGCGCCCCAGCGACTCCGATTTGCTGACGCCGTCCATCGAAAAGCACCAGGAGTTGCTGGGTCGAGTTCCGGATCTCGCGACTGCCGACGCGGGATTCTTCTCCGCTGCCAACGAAGCCGAAGCCAAGCAACTGGGTGTAAAGCGAGTGGCCATTCCCAGCCGCGCCACCAAAAGAGAGAAACGCCAGCAGGAACAAAAGAAGCGCTGGTTCAAGAAGGCCCAGAAGTGGCGTACCGGCTGCGAAGGCCGCATCAGCGTTCTCAAACGGCGACATGGGTTGAATCGGTCCCGCTATAAGGGCGTTCCAGGCACCAAACGTTGGGTAGGTCTGGGAGTCATCGCCGATAACATGATCAACATCGGGCTTCACCTGGCCGGCAAGCGCTGAATCGTTCTCTCTCCAATACCCTATGTTTACTGCCCCGGTGGATTCGCTCCGCCGGGGCTTTTTCGCGTCTTCAGGGTTCCCTCTTTGAACCCGCCCTATCCCACAAGTTTCCCAAAGTGAATTTTGCGCCGGAAAGTAGCTAGAACCTCGCCTGCACAATCCGCGGACCCGCCGGAACCCGAGGCATGCCGTACTCTTCCGCTACATGCGCACTGTCGAGCTGGTCGCCTAAATGGGCGCGGGCGCACAAGACCACGGTGCGCGACCATTCCACCAGTTCCCGCATTTCCGCCAGCCGGGCTTCGCCGATCGCGCCGCGCGCCAGCTCCGCCTCGAACCGGGCGGCGTACTCGTTCCACAGGCGCTGCGCCCTGGCGAATTCTCCTGAAGCCACGGCCTGGCGAACCGGCTGAATGGGCAGTGAATCCATGTTGGTCACTTGTACATCTGGTCGGCGGCCTGCTGCGCCTGGAACATGTTCGTGAAGTAGGAATACTGCTGCTCCATCGAAGCGATGAGGGCATCGGCGGCCGCCATCTGGCTGGTCAGTTTCGCCTGGAGCTGATACACCTGGTTCTGCTTCGTGGCGATCCGGGTCCCCATATCCGTGATCTGGTTCGCCATGTCGGTTTGGGCGGCCTTGAGGAGACCGGCCGTGGGATCTTCCAGGTTATCGAGGGCGTTGCTGGCGGCCTGCAGGAAGCCTCCCCCGCCGGCCGAACCGAGAAACGCCGTCACCCCCGCCGAGTTGGCGAGGTCGGCACCCATGAGCCCGAAGGCATTGTAGGTGAAGCGGCCGTTCTGGCCTAAATCCAGCCCCAGGCTTGCCAGTCCATTGACTTGCCCGGAGGACGAAAAGTAGGTCGCGACGTTGCTGAGTGTCTGGTACAGGCTGGAGAGAATGGCTTGGCCGGCGAGGGGGCCCGCCGATGGTCCTTTCGGTTTGGACAGTTCATCGACCACGGCGTTGTAGGTATCGGCAAACGAGGAGAGCGCGCTGCTGAGGGCGGAAGTGGACCGCGAAACGATGACGTCGGTCGCGCCCGTGCCCTGGAGATCGAGCGTGACGCCTTTCGAGACTTCGATGCTGCGCGTGGTGCTGTCGACGGGCGCGCCGCCATCGACCTCGTACCGGGCGAGCACTCCCATGGTCTGCGACTTCTGGTAACTGACCGCCACCGTCCTCTGGATGTTCAAAGCGGCGGACCCGAGCGAGGTGCTGCGCAGGCAGATGCGGTAGTTGGGGCTGTCCGAGGTCCCCAGGTTGACCGCCGTAGCCTGCACCGAGCCGCCAAACTGCGCATTGATCGTGGCGGCTACCGATGCCGCGCTGTTGTCGGGCGGCGTGAAGCTGTACTTGTTCGCTCCCACGACGAGCGTGTACATGCTGCGGCTGCCGGTGGGGTCCGGGGTGCCGTTCCAGGCGGCGGCCGTCTCGCTGGTGGAGTAACTGGCGGCGGAACCCTGCTGCTGGAGACTTTTGCCGGAGGTATTCCGGATATCCAGGGCGGAGGCGCCCGGCGTGGTGCGTTCGAGCGCGATGCGGTAATCGGGTTTGGCGCTCGTGCCCTGGTTGACCGCCGTAGCCTGCACCAGGGTGCCGTATTGGGCATTGATGGCCGCGGCCACGCCCTGGGCGCTTTTGTCCGAGGTGTTGATGGGGCTGGCGAAGCCGTCGACGACCAGCGAAAACGAACCGCCCGCGGGGTCCCAGGTAGCGCTGGTCACGCTGGCGGGAGCGCTGGCTCCCTGCAGGGTGTCGGTGGTAGCGCCCGTGGCCGGCTGAACCAGGTCCAGATTCATGGGGCCCAGCGTGGTGCTTTGCAGCGAGATGCGGTAGTCGGGTGCGGCGGCCGAACCCACGTTGACGGCCGTGGCATGCACCAGGTCGCCATGTTGCGAGTTAATGGCCGCAGCCACCGTTTGCGCGCTGTTGTCGGCCGGAGTAATGGTGTACTCGCTGGCGCCAACCACCAGCGTGTATGTGGACTTCGCGCCGCCGGGAGCCGGCGTGGCGTTCCAGGTCCTCGCCGACAGAGTGGCGGCACTAGCTCCTATGTTGTCGACGTTGATGGAGTAGATCCCCTCGGTCGCGCCATCGGCCAGGGTGGCGCCGACGATGTCCGCGTTCGAGTAGTCCGCCTGAAAGGAGGATCCGCCGACCGCGCTGTCAATTCCCTGCACCGCGGTCTGGAGCTTGGTAAACAGCGTATCGAGAGTGCCGAGCTCGCCCGATTGGCTGTTCAGCGCCGTCTGCTGGTTGGTCAACAGGTTGATGGGCAGCGAGGCGATGGATACGGCACGGTCGATGACGTTCTGAAAGTCCTTCGAGTAGGCCGAAGTTCCCGTGAAAATGCCGGTGGGATTGGAAGACGAGCTGGAACTGCTTGTACTGTTGCTGCTACTGGTGCTGCTCAGGGAATTGCCGATGGAGCCCATCGCGTCCTCCGAAATTCTTATCGTCCGAAGCAGCCCGAAGCTTTAGCCCCGGCGGCCGCCCATCCTCGCGGCGCCTCATGTTCTTTCCGGTGCCGCCGATATGGGAAGTGACCGGCAAGATGCCGGCCAAAAAAACCGAAAGGATTTCAGCATGTCGCTCTCTATTCAAACCAACGTAAACTCTCTCGTCGCTCAGCAAAACCTGAACGTCAATAACAAGTTCCAGAGCAAGACCATTCAGCAGTTGACCTCCGGCTACAGGATCAACTCGTCCGGCGACGACGCCGCCGGCCTGGCCGTGGCCAACAAGTTCCGCAACAGCATCGCCGAAATTACGCAGGGCGTCGCCAACGGCAACGACGCCGTGGCGCAGCTCCAGATTATGGACGGCGGTATGGCCAACATCGGGTCCATCCTGGACCGGTTGAAGACCCTGGCCGCGCAGTCGGCGTCGGGCTCCTTCACGGGCGACCGCACGGTGTTGAATAAAGAGTTCCAGACCGATCTCCAGGAAATCGACCGCCAGGCGCAAGCCATCGGTTTGAACACCGGAGGCACGTTCGCCAAGAGCCTGGGCGTTTATCTGGGCGGCGGAGGCGGCGCCGGCGACGCAGCCGTGGCACAGAACGGCCAGGTGACCGTCGATCTCAGCGCCTCCACGGTGGACGCGCACAGCCTGGGTCTGACGGGCATGGGCATGCAGGTGGTGGCCGGCACCGCGGACATCTCCTCGAATTCGGCGGATCATTCGGCGTACCAGATTCTGACCAACGGCAGCAACCTGACGGGCCTCAACAGCCACACCACGTTCTACCTGTCCGGGCCCGGATTCGCCGACGCCAACCGGGTCAAGCTCAGTGTGGACCTGAATGGGGTCAACGACACCAACACCCTGGTCACGGCCATCAACGACGCCATCACCTCCGCCGCCGGCAACGCCGATGGCAGCCTGTCGGCTTCGGCGGCGCTGGCCCTGAAGAGCGCTGGCATCACCTCTCTGGTCAATACCGACACCACGGGCGCACAGGAGCTGGCCTTCCGTTCCAACACCACGGCCTTCCAGGTGGAAGCCGGGGACCAGATGGCCAACGCGCTGATGGGCAACCTGTCCACCGACCCCGCCACCCCTGCCCAGGGCCTGGCGATCGCCTCGAAGGTGACCGGCGCGCTCACCACTGCGGGCGATGGCACCGCCTTCACTCCCACCAACGTTACGGTGCAGATCTCGGGCGCCGGCCTGGCCAGCCCGTATAAACTCGACCTCACCTCCTCGGGCGTAAGTACCATGAAGACGGCGGTCGAATACATCCAGACTCAAGTGGCGAATAACGCCGCCATGCAGGCGGCGGGCATCACGGTGACCACTGCCGCGGCCGGCAGCGCCATGGTCTTCACCAGCGCCACGGGCGAGGCATTCAGCGTGCAAGTCACCGGGGATACCACCAACGCGCTGGGTTTGGGAAGCCTGAACATCTCCTCCACGGCGAGCTCGCCGACGTTCTACAGCACCATCACGGGCGCCAACTACTCGGCCACCGTCAACGGAAACGGCCTGGCCACCCTGGGCTTCTCGCTGAACGGCGGAACGACCGATGGCGGCGTCCCGGCCGACACCACCGAAGCCGCGGCCAAGATCACCGGAACCGCCCCCACGGGCATCAATGGCAGCGCCCAGGTGGACACCACCGCCTTGGGCAGCACCCCGTTCAGCCTGCGGGTCAATGGCACGCAAGTCGACGTGGACTTCTCCCACGACGCCAACGTGAAAACCACCGAGACCCTGGCGAATGTCGTGAAGTACATCAACAGCCGGGTGAATGCGGCCATGGGCTGGGGCAGCAATGTGCAACTGGCCTCGGTCGCAGGGGCCGGCGCCAGCAGCACCATCAACCTCACCGATCCCTTCGCCGACTCGAACTCCATTTTGACGGTCATCAGCGGCGGCACGGCGTTGGGCCTGAGCGGCACCAGCACCGGGACCGACGCGGTAGGTAATACCGTTACCGTGAACCTGGCCGCCGGGGATGCCAGCAGTGCGAGCTACACCAGCCAGGCGACTGCCGGCGCCCTCACGAATGGCATCGACACGTCGGCCGGCGGCACCGTGAACTTCACGGTCGACGGCCAGACGGTCGCCGCGGACTTCAGCCAGAATACGGCCCTGATCAACGGAGTGGCGGCCAACGCGGGACTGGCGGCGGTCTTCACGGGAGCCAAGCTGGGCGCCAACGCCACCAGCCCGATCAACCTCAGCTCGCTGCAGGCGCAGGCCGCCTCGGTGACCGGAAACGCCTTCGGCATTGCGGCCACCATCGACACCTCCTCGTTGAAGGCGCAGAAAGCCGTATTCGACGGCGGCAACGTCGATACCGCCACCGTTTTCGCCTCGCCTCTGGGAGCGGTCGATATCACCATCAAGGTCGGCGGCGTGGCCCAAACGCCGGTGGACCTCACCGGCGCTGCAAGCCTGGCTGACGTGGCTGGGGATATTAACACTGCGGCCATTGGCGTAGCGGCGACGGTTCAGACGGACGCGAATACCGGAGCCTCGTACCTGGAGCTTAAGAGCACGGCCACGGGCACGGCGGCAAGTATCCAGGTAGAGGACAACGCCACCGCCGAATCCCTGGGCCTGACCTCCGGCGGCGCCGATTCCGGAACACTGACCGGGGCCGACGCGCAGACGATGCAGGTAGCCTTCAGCAACCTGAATGGCGGCGTGGCCGTGACGGTCAACTTCGCCAACGATGGCTCGGCCGGCCCAGGTGAAACGCAGACGCAAATCAAGAACTTTCTGAATACGCAGCTCAACACGCTGTTCGGCACGCAGGCCAATAACTATACTTACGCCCAATTCACGGCCGGCGGCGCCCTGCAGATCGTCGATCCCACCGACGCGACGGGGGCGGCCACCGTAACCGTGACGAAAGGCACCGCAGCCGAGGCCCTCGGCCTGGCCAATGCGCTGCAGACGGGCAACACCTCGGGCACCGGAGTCGCGGCGAAGACTCTTTCGGTCACGATCGATGGCGGAGCCGCCAAGCTTGTCGACTTCACCGGGGACACGAATGTGGGTTCCGGCGAGACCCTGCAGCAGGTTGCCGACTACGTTAACACCAGACTGAATGCGGGGTACGGCACTAACGGAGTGGTTTATGCCGCCATCAACAACGGCGCGTTAGAGATCGCCGGCCAAACTCCCGGTTCGGCCGTGGGCAAGGTCATTGTGGGCAACGGCGGCGCCGCGGCACTGCTCGGGCTGAACACCACCGGCGCAGCCGTGACCGTAAACGCGAAGAACGAGAGCGTGGCCAATGTGGTCGCCTACCTGAATTCGGCGGCGCAGAAGGCGCTGGGAACGTCCGACGCGGCAAGCATCTTCACGGTAGACGGCGCCGGCGCCATCAGCATCGCTTCGCAGACCAAGGGCGCGGTCTCCAAGTTCACCATGGGATCCAATTCCGGCGCCGGCGCCACCATCGCTACGGCGCTCGGTTTGGACAGCCCCACGACCGTCACGAGCGGTAAGAATGCCAGCTTGAGCAGCATCGCCAGCACTCTGACCCAAGCCTTCCGGGCCAATGATACGCTGAACAAAGCGGGGCTGCAGGCCACCCAGAGCGGCAGCGGCCTGAACGTCGCTTCCTCCAACGGCACCAGCTTCCGGCTGGCGGAGTACAATACCGGCGCGGTCAACGGCGGCGCCGCCAGCACGCTGGGATTCACTTCCAACGGCGGGCCTTTCGCCATGGCGCTGGTTTCCGGCGTGTCCAAGGCCACCATGCTCGATGCCGGCGGCACCTCCGCCATTGGCACCGGCACCACGGACAACCCTTATGTCTCGTTCAAGGCCATGCAATTCGGCAGCGACGCGCAAACCTTGACGTTCACCGCCAACAACACCGCCGGCGTGCAGCAGCCCTTGACCATCACGCTGCACAACGATACGGGGTCCGAAGGCGGCGCGACCAGCGGCGCCAGCATCGATTCCGCCGTGGCCTACATCAACTCCCAACTGCAGGGGAGCAAGAACGCCACCCTGCAATCCATCGTGGCCGTGAAAGAAAACGTGGGCGGCGAGGAACAGATCAACTTCCTGAGCTCGCTCTCCTCGTTCAGCGTCAGTGTCGGCAACTCGGTCAACGGCAACGGGCTGAACGGCGGAACCGCGAAGACCTACGGGTCCGTGTCCAACGGCGCGGCCGCCAACTCCGCAATCGACACCGCCGATGGCGCGCAGGCCGCCGTCATGGCCATTTCGTCTGCGGTCGCCAAACTCGGCTCCGCCCAGGCCGCCGTCGGCAAGGGCGAGAACCAGTTGGGCTACGCCATCAACCTGGCGCAGTCGCAGATCACCAACTTCTCCGCCGCGGAAGCGCAGATTCGCGATGCCAACGTCGCGGAGCAGGCGGCCAACCTCACCAAGGCCCAGGTCCTGCAGCAGGCTTCCATCGCTGCCATGGCCCAGGCCAACTCCGCGCCTCAGGCGATTCTTGCCCTCCTGAGGGGCTAGTCCTTAACCACCAACCCGGCGGAAGCGTACTCTAGGGCGCCTCCGCCGGCCTGAGACTCCGGGCCGCACGGGACGATTCGTACCCGCGCGGCCCGGAGTCATTTCCGCGCTCCGCCCCACCGCCCCGCGCCCGTCCCGCGCAAATGATCGTACCCCCGCGGCGGCAGCGGCGCCCCGTTCAGTTCCACCAGCCCGGCCCGTCCTTTGCGCATGGCGCCGATTCGCGTCAGCGGCACGCCGTCGAACTCCGTGGGCGCGAGTGCTCCCGCCGGCAGCGTAAACAGTAACTCGTAATCCTCGCCGCCATCGAGCGCCTGCTCCAGAGTCGCGCCGGGGTAGCGCAGCGGCTCGGCGATTTCCGCCGCCAGGTGCGACGCCACACACATGCGGTAGAGATCGAGCGACAGGCCGTCGCTCAGGTCCATGGCCGCGGTGGCGTGCAGCCGCTCCCGCGCAAACCGCCCCAGAGCCAGGCGCGGCTCCGGCCGCACATGCTTCCGCCACGCCCTGCCGCGGCCTTCGGCCAGCCCCAGCGCCGACCCGCCCAGCCGGCCGGAAACGTAGATGGCGTCGCCTGCGCGCGCGCCGTCGCGCCGTAGCGCCCGGCCGCGCGGCACCGCGCCCGCCACCATCACGTCGCACATCAGGAGGGCGCCGTGCGCCAGGTCGCCGCCCGCCAGCGGAACCCGCTCGCGCCGCGCCAGGCGGAGAAACCCGGCGTAGAAGCCGTCCACCCAGCGGGCATCGGTCCAGGGCGCCACGGAAAGCGAGAGCAGGCAGAACCGCGGCTCCCCGCCCATGGCCGCGATATCGCTCAACCCCCGCGCCAGCGCCTTCCAGCCCACGTCCGCGGCGCTGTGCGTGCGGCGGGTGAAGTGGGTGTCTTCGATCAGCATGTCGGTGGTGAAGAGCAGGTCCCCGGCGGCGCCGCGAGGCCGGAAAACGGCGCAATCGTCGCCCATCCCCAGCACCAGGCCGGCCCCCCGGGGCACGGAAACCTGCCGGCGGACCCGTTCCAGGAGTTCCCCCTCGCTGTTTGCTTTCGTGTACTTGACCATACAAGTGCTATCTGAGAGAATACCTTACGAATAGTTGAAAGTTGCTTGGACGCGCCTCGCAAGTTCGTATCCAGTCTCGAAAGTCCGCTTTCCTTGTCTGAGGGACCCAGGAGCACGGCCAACACTGATCAGGAGAATTAGTACGTGAAGGAAAAAGGCACTGTGAAGTGGTTTAATGCCGCGAAGGGCTACGGATTCATCCAGAGGTCCAGCGGCGACGATGTGTTCGTTCACTTTTCTGCGATCCAGGCTAATGGTTACCGTACCCTGGACGAAGGCTCGGAGGTGGAGTTCGAGGTCAAGCAGGGACCCAAAGGGCTGCAAGCCGAAAACGTGAGCAGGGTTTAACCGTCCCTCAACATTATTCCGACAACGAAAAGGGGGCCATCGAGCCCCCTTTTGCCTTCCTGGCAGGTAATCCGTCTGTTGCCGTTCCCCGCGACAGTTCTATAATGGTGTCGAAGCATGTCCCTGAGGGCAACGGCCCTGAGCCGTTCTGCATTCGTCGTATTTCTGATGTGCGCCGTAGTGTGCGCGCAGGCGGCGCTGCTCAGCCCCGGACACCTGCACCAGGATTCCACGCAGCATTGCTGCTGGCTATGCCACGCCGGGCCATTGCCGTTCTTGCCCGCCGCGGCTCCGGCCGTGGTGGCCACCAGGGTCGCCGTTGCGTGGCTGTCCGCGTTTTCCGACCTCGGTGCCGCCCCTGAAATCCTGCTGGCCGCAGGCTCGTCGCGCGCGCCCCCCGCTTAATTCCTCGTCTGTTGGTGGCCGCCGTTCGCCCTTCCGGCGAGCCGGCCAGATCGTCTTGATTCTGGGGAGTGGGACCTGAAGAAGCGAGGAATTATGCGCATGTTTATGCTCGCGCCGGCTCTGCTGGGGCTGTTTGCCCACCAGCTTCCGGCGCAGGACACAACGGAGTTATTGAATCGCATGAAAGCCATGGAGGAGCGCATCCGGGCCCTCGAGGCCGAAGTGCAGGCGTTGAAAGCGCCGCCGGCCGC
Source organism: Terriglobia bacterium (assembly GCA_020073615.1). Taxonomy (GTDB): domain Bacteria; phylum Acidobacteriota; class Terriglobia; order Bryobacterales; family Bryobacteraceae; genus JADGNR01. The sequence goes on along the minus strand of JAIQEX010000111.1, from coordinate 5,682 downwards.
CGCAGCGGCGCCCGCTACTGCGCCGTCCGCCCCGCAGCCGCCCGCGCCCGTCGCGCCGGCCCCGCAGGAGCAGGCCCCCGTCGCGCTGGGAGGCGCCGGCGGGGCGGCGGCCAAAGTCCTCAATCCGGATATCAGCGCCATCGGCGACTTCATCGGCGCCGCCGGCTATGGCGCTAACCGCAGGATCCCCTCGCTCGAAATGCACGAGAGCGAGCTGGGCTTCCAGGAAGTCATCGACCCCTACGCGCGCGCTGACTTCTTCATCAGCTTCGGCGAGCAGGGCGTCACCCTGGAAGAGGGCTTCCTCACCTTCACCGCGCTGCCCGCGGCCCTGCAGGTGAAAGTGGGCAAGATGCGCGCCGCCTTCGGACGAGTGAACACGCTGCACAACCACGTGCTGCCCTGGACCGACCGCCCGCTCGTCACCCAGAACCTGGTGGGCGGCGAAGACGGCATCGACGACGCCGGGCTCTCGCTCAGCCGCATCCTGCCCGCACCCAAAGGCATCTTTCTCGAAGGCGTCGCGCAGATTTTCCGCGGCGACAGCGAGAACGTTTTTGCGGCCGCGCGGCGCAACGACGTCTCCACGGTGGAACACCTGCACGCCTACGGCGACTTGAGCGAATCCACCAACCTGGACATCGGCGGCTCCTACGCGCGCGGCCACAGCCCCTTCGGCAACGGCACCAACCAACTCTACGGCGCCGACCTCACGCTGCATTGGAAGCCGCTCCGCCGCGCCATCTACCATTCGTTCGTGGGACGCAGCGAGCTCATCTGGGCGCGCACCACGACTACACCGCCGGTCTCGACCGCCAGCCTGGCGATACCCAAACAGACCATCACGCCGTTCGGCTTTTACGTTTCCGGCGACTACCAGTTCGGCCGCCGCTGGTTCTTCGGCGGGCGCTTCGACCGGTCCGAGCGCGGCTGCGGCCTCGCCACCAACCCGGCCACCACAACGCTCTGCACGCTGCCGCCGGCGCAAACCCTGTTGCAGGATATCGGCGGCTCGCTCATCCTGACCTACTGGCCCAGCGAATTCAGCCAGATTCGCGGCCAGCTCCGCCGCACACACTACGGCGAAGGTCTCACCGCCAACGAACTGATCTTCCAGTTCATGTTTTCCATGGGCGCCCACGGAGCGCACCCCTTCTGATGATGTCCAACGCTTGCGTACCCCGGACTGCGCTTTGCGCCGTCCTCAAAGATAAGGAACTTTTCTCGTGAACATCCCCACCAAACTGCACGTATGGGCCGTCCTTGTGCTCGCTGCGGCGGCAGGCGCCGCTCATGCCGCATCCAAACTCAACGTAGTGACTTCCACCCAGGATCTGGCGGCGCTCGCGCGGGAAATCGGCGCCGACAAGGTCAACGTCGATTCCATCGCCATGGGTTACCAGGACCCGCACTTCGTCGAGCCCAAACCGAGCTTCCTGCTCAAGCTCCAGAAGGCCGACCTGCTGGCGGTGGTCGGGCTGCAACTGGAAATCGGCTGGCTGCCGCCGCTCCAGACGCAGAGCCGCAACGCCAAAATCCAGGTGGGCGGCGCGGGATACATGGACATATCGCAGTTTTGCCAGGTCCTGGAAATTCCCACCGGCCAGGTGACGCGCGCCATGGGCGACGTGCATCCGCTCGGCAATCCCCACTACTGGCTCGATCCCGACAACGGCCGCCGCATCGCCAAGGCATTCGCCGATAAGTTCGGCCAGTTGGATACCGCAGATGCCGCGTTTTTCGCGCAGCGCTACGTCGATTTCGATCAACGCCTGACAGCCGCGGTGAAGGGCTGGGAGGCGAAAATGGCGCCCTACCGCGGGCGCAAAGTAATCACCTATCATCGCTCCTGGCCCAACTTCTGCGAACGCTTCGGCCTGGTGGTGGTGGATTATGTCGAACCGCGGCCGGGCATTCCGCCCACGCCCAGCCACACTCTCGAAGTGATCAACACCATGAAGCGCGAGGGCATCAAGCTGATCCTGGTGGAGCCGTACTTCGACCTGCGCACGCCGAACTCCATCGCGCGCGGGGCGGGCGGGGAGGTGGCCCAGTTGATGCCCTCGGTGGGCGGCGTCAAGGAGATCACCACTTACTTCCAGTTATTCGATTACGACATCAACCTGCTGGTCAATCTCTTCCAAAAGGTCAAATAAAATATCGCCATGGGTACTTTCGCCTTTCTGCTCGCGCCCTTTGTCGCCAGCCTGATTCTCACGGGCATCCACGCCTATCTGGGGGTCCACGTAGTGGAGCGCGGCGTTATTTTCGTCGATCTCTCGCTGGCCCAGATCGCCGCGCTCGGCACCACCATCGCGGCGCTCTACGGCATCGAGCCGCACAGCGTCACGGCCTACGTGATCAGCCTGCTGTTCACCTTCATCGGCGCGGGAGTCTTTTCTACGATCCGCGGCCGTCGCGCGCGCATCCCGCAAGAGGCCATCATCGGCATCTGTTACGCCGTGGCGTCGGCCGCGGCCATCCTGGCGATGAGCAAATCGATCGAGCAGACCGAACACCTCAAGGAAATGCTGGTGGGCAACATTCTGACCGTGTCGTGGTTCGAGGTGGGCAAGACCGCCGCCCTCTACGGCGCCATCGGCCTGTTCCATTTCATCTTCCGCCGCAAGTTCCTGCTGATCTCCATGGACGCGGAAGCCGCCGAGGCACAGGGCATCTCCACGCGCTTCTGGGATTTCCTGTTCTACGCCTCGTTCGGCTTCGTGGTGACCTCTTCGGTGGCCATCGCCGGCGTGCTGCTGGTGTTCTGCTACCTGATTGTGCCCTCGGTGGCGGCCATGCTCTATGCGGAAAACATCGGCCCGCGCCTGGCCATCGGCTGGACCATGGGCACGCTGGTCTCGGCGCTGGGGGTATACCTGTCGCTGGAGATCGATCTGCCGACCGGCGCCACCATCGTCTGCACCTTCGCGCTGGTGCTGATCCTGATGGCCGTGGTGCGCCTTTTTATCCGCAAGCGCGCCGGCAAGCCGCAGATGGCGGTAAAGGTATAGCTTCGTCGGCTCTTAGTTTAGGGCCTGTCAGAAAATAACTGTTTCAACTGGTGGGGAGAAGACTGTAGTTCCAATCGCCATGAAACTGTCTCTCCTGAGTTGTAGTTGCGCCATCTGTAGCTGGGACTGGTAATTGATTAGCGGGCAGACTACGCCGCCGGGAGTTTTCGGTGGACAAATCGGCGGGTTTCGTTTATCGTCGGGTGGATGAATGGGTCCAAGCCACCTCAGCCTGACGACCAACCGGAACAAGTCGAAGAATTGCAGCGGGAGATCAAGCGTCTGCAAGCGGAGAACGAGAGCCTGAAAAAGAAGATCGAGGGTTTGGAAGAGGAACTCCGGGCCAGCAAACGGCAAGCGGCGCCATTCTCCAAAGGACAACGCAAGGCCCATCCTAAGCGGCCGGGACGGAAAGCGGGGCAGGGCGATTTCCGGTGTCGGCCAACTCCGGCGGAGTCAATCGGCGGCGAGATCGTGGAGGCGGCAGTGCCAGCATGCTGCCCGAGTTGCGGCGGAGTGTTGGAGGTGGAAGGCCAAGAGTGGGCGACCACGACCGATCTTCCGGTTCAACCGCAACCGGTAGTGACCCGTTACCGCGTGCCAGTTTGCCGCTGCAGCCAGTGTGGCAAGCGCGTGAGAGGCACAGCGCCGAGCTTAGCAGCGGACCAGTTCGGGGCCACGGCGCACCGGGTGGGGCCGGGAGTCAAAGCGGCGGCACACGCGTTGCATTATGGGGCGGGTGTGCCAGTGCGGAAACTGCCGATGGTGCTGAAGGAACTCACCGGAATCACCCTCACCCAGGGCGCCTGACACAAGACGCCTTGCGGCGCGGGGAAGCAGAGGTGGGCGCCCGCTATCGGCAACTGTGCGGCGGCATGCGAAAAGCTCCCGTGGTCAACACCGACGACACCGGATGGCGCGTCGGGGGAAGTACTGCTCATCTGATGGTATTTGTCAGCGAGCAAAGCACGGTATACCAGATCCGTGCGCGCCACCGTAACGAAGAGGTGCGGGAGGTGATCCCTGGCGATTACGCCGGAGTCATGGGAACCGATCGCGGCAAAAGCTACGATGCCGAGGAATTCCATGCCGTCGCGCAGCAGAAGTGCCTGGGCCATCTTCAGCGCAACCTTACGGAAGTGTTGGAGACCAAGAAGGGCCATGCGCGTGAGTTCGGGCTGGGTTTGAAAGACGTGCTCCGGCAGAGCATAGAGCTTCACCACAGGCGCTCCCTTCTGCCGCCTGGCGAATACCAACTCCAGGTCCAGCAGATCGACGCGGATCTCACCTTTCGCCTGCGACACCGCATCTTGCAGGACGAGGACAATCAGAGACTGCTGGACGGTATCGGCCTGCACCAGGACCGCGGCAACCTGCTTCGCTTCCTCAGCGTCGAGGGACTCGAGCCGACCAACAACCGGGCGGAGCGGGCGCTCCGACCGGCGGTGATCGCCCGCAAGGTTTCCCACTGCTCGAAGAACCAACGCGGCGCCCAGGCGTTCGCGGCTTTCGTCAGTGTGATTCAGACGGCCACGCAGGCGGGCGCTCAATCCACCGTCGCCTATCTGCGGAATCTCTTCTCGACTCCGGCATCGCCATCTGGCTGATCCCTCTCGGCTGCAACCTAACCGAAAACCAATCTCCTCAACAAACCGAAAGAGGACTCAATTTCCTCACGCGGCTTTCGCTTGAGGCTCGGTACCGCTAATTGAGTACTGGGACTGCCCATCCAGCGCCACCAGCGCCGAATACTCTCGACCGCAAAGGCTGCCGTGTCGTGATCCACACCCACGCTTACCCATCCGACGTTCCGCCCCAGGTCATAGACTCCGTAAGGAGCGACCTTCCCTTTGTCGGGCTCACGAATTTCGAAGTCATGAACCCGAACTTCTTCGGGTTGACCCTTTAGCTCCCACTTGCGTCCTGCATTCTTGAAATCGCCCACCAACTCCTTCTTCTTGGTGTCCACCGAAATCACCGGCTCGCCCTGCTTCAGATAACGCCGGGCCTTGCGGTTGATGTATTCGAACTGCTCATCCCGATCCGCATGCTGGCTCCCCTCCAGCGTCTTCTGGTTGGCCTGCAGGCTGTAGTCTAGCGCATGCGGCCACGGTCTGGTAACTGACGGCGTGGCCCTCGTGCTGGAGTTCTTCCGCCAATCGGCGCACACTCTTGCACGTCCAGCGCAGGGGAGATTCCGGATCTCCGCGAGTCATCGGATGAACCAGCCGATCCAGATCCTCCAGGAGCGTCCGGCCCTTCTCGGCGGTCCGCTTTCGCCCGGCCCCCTTCCGCCGGATTCGGGATTGTGGTGATCGAGCCCCGCGCGACACCTTCCGCTGACTCAATTCTTTCATCCCTTCGGTAATCGCCCGGCGGGATACGCCAGTTGCACGCGCTACCGCTGAGACTCCTCCGTATCCGATCGCCTCGCTCTCGGCGGCCGCTACCAAACGGCGCATCCGCTCGTCCAGGAAGATTGTAACAGTTCAGGTACCGCCATCGATTTTGCTGGACAAATCGCGCCAAATCGCTTAACGTATTGTGGATGAGTGCGAGAGCCGCTCGCCGCCGGGCAACAGAACAGGGGACCGCAGCGAATCGCCATCGACACTCCAACCAGATCAACCAGCCCAGCCGCGAAGAACTGCAACATCAAGTCGAGCGG
>JAIQEX010000110.1 GCA_020073615.1 Terriglobia bacterium | reverse complement strand
GACAGGATCTTCAGAAACTATCGCGCTGGGAAGGTGATGTCAAACAAATTGTCGCGGTTCGAAGTTCCGGAGGGTGATCATTTATGAAACCAGCCGAAGATCCCCTGCTTCACGGCTTCGCGGTTCAATTCGGCGATGCTCAGGGGGTCGTTGGGGAGGATGCCGTAGAGTTGCGCTTTGACGTAGCGGGTGAGCGCCAGCGCGATGGGGATGGCAATGAGGACTCCGGCGCAGGTGAGGAGCGCGACTTCGCGCATCACCAGGCCGAGCAGGCTGCGGCGGCCGGCGCCGAGCGCCAGGCGGATGCCGATTTCCCGCGTGCGGCGAGTGACGCTGTAGGCCATGACGCCGTAGAGGCCGATGGCGGCCACCAGCGTGGCCAGGATGCCGAGCCAGGCGGAGAGCGTGGCCACCAGGCGCTGCGCGGAGAGCGCTGGGCCGGCGCAAGCAAGGATTCGATCCCAAGCCACCGGCATGGCTGCCCGAGTACCTGCGCACCGCATATGAGCCGACCCCCGCGGATTTCCGCCGACTTGGCGAACACGTTAAAAAGTATCGGCGTATCTACGAGGAGAAGTACCGCGACGTGCGCAACCAGCTCTACGCGCACAAGCAAGCACCCGACCCCGCAAGCGTGGCCGCGCTCGTGAAAAACACGAGCATCAAAGAAATGCAGCGGCTCTTCACGTTCCTGCTCCAACTCCACCAGGCGCTCCAACAGCTCTTCGTCAACGGCCACAAGCCCATCTTGCGCCCCGTCCGTTACTCGGCACAGCGCATCAGCCGGCGACCATCAGGTACCATCTCCGGCGATAGCGTGCACGAGCGCATCAGCAGGCACGCCGAGCAAGCGCTCCTCGGCATCGCGCAACGACGCACAAAGCCGCCATGCCGACCACGAACACCGCGAGGCGGACGAGCGTGTTGATGTTGTGTGGTGAGCGGTGGTCAAAGATGCGTCCAAGCGTAATGATGGCGCCCGTCTGTGCCCCACCGAGCAGCGTGTTCCAAAACAGTGCGTTAGCATCGAGGATACGAAACACGCGTCGCTGGCGTTTGGCGAGTTCGTGAACGGCGAGATAGCTGTAAAAGAACTGTGCGCCGGACTCTGCTTTCCCCACGGAAGATCTTCACTTGAGAGTACCGATATGTGAGGGTTGGTGTCTCATGCCGCCAAGGTGGTTCCTTCGGTTCTGGACAGGCAAGCCGGTCGCGGATGAATTTCACGAGGATTGAGGTTTTGGCGGCAGTCGCGAGAAATTCCGGGAGGGTATGGCGGAGGGCGATAGCGACAACCTGTTCGGAAGGGGCCAGTCCAGGACGAATGGTGCGGATCCAGGAGCCGAAGGACTGCCAAACCAGCGTGGGTTTCGTGGCGGAGAGAATCTGAAGCAAGCCCTGGGCGATGAGTCCGAGTTGGATGTGGCGATGGTAGGCGGCGATCTTTCGGCGGACGGCGTCGCGGTAGGCCTCCGATTTGCGGTGCAGGTACTGGTTGCCGCTTACGCGTCGTAGGGGCGTCATGGCCGCCATCCAAAAGTGATAGGCATAGGCACCGAGGAGGCGGAGGGCCTGTTTGCAGGACACTTCGATCTTGAATCGCAGGCCATAGATGCGGATGATGTCCAAGGGGGGCAGGGTCAGGTCGGTGGACATCAGCAGGATGGCGCCGCGAAGGGGATGGAGTACCACGACGAAGCGGACGAGGATGCCGCCGGGGCGCCACAACAGGTCGGCGGTCCGGAAGCGGAGGATCACGTCCTTCTCGCCATAGACGGGGCTGGGCGCCTGCTGGAGCCGGCCGGTCTCTTTCAGCAGAGTTGAGACCTCGATCTTCTTGCCGTACTTGGCGGGCCGGCGGCGGCGCCGCGGCCGGTGCGGCGGCGGGGGTGCAGCCGGGAAGAAAGCTACGCTGTTGCTCTTGACCCGAGTGACCAAGTGGTTCCCCTGGGCCAGCAGACCTCGAACTACTTTGCCGCTGGCATAGTAGGCATCGGCCACAAAGTAGAACGGTTGCTGCAGCCCCAGTGAGCCGAGCAGCAGAATCATCTTATCCAGCAGGGTTCGTTGGTCGCGGTTGGAAAACACGGTGCCTTCGTGGATGCGGCAGGCCAAAGGCAAGGCCAATACGCTGGACAAGGCTTGGGTGAGCACAGCGACCGCCTGGCAGGAGTGGCCAAAGATGTACTCCGCCTTGTTATTGGATGCGGATTCTTGATGGAGCTTTTTGACAGCGGGCATCTTGCGACCGGCCTTGGCGACCTTAATGCCGTCGCCGACGAGGACGGGCCGGCCGTTGACGCGCAGGATGCCGGGGTCGAGCCGGAAGAGCAGAGCGCACCAGGCCCGGGTGAGTTTGTCTAGATCCAGGGCCGGGCTGTGGAAGAAGTCCAGGAGGCGGTCGTAGCATGCCGGCTCCAGGCCCAGGGCGCGCACGATGCTGGTGACCCCCAGCAGATCCTTGCGGACGGACATTCCCGCCAGACAGAGGGTCATCCACAGGAAGGTGCGGGTGCGGGCGCAGGCGGAGCGCAATTCGCACACCAGACTCCACCAATGGTTCCAGAGCATGAAGCGGCCTCCTTGCCGGCCGGCTGGATCTTCTTGTCTTCGGCGTTGACTATTGTGCAGACATAGTATAGCATATATATGCTATACTGACAACACCAAATACTATACTCACAACGCCAAACAAGGAGACCGCATGAGCCAGAAACGGATTCAGCAGATCGAGCAGAGGATTGATCGGATCAAGAGGGCGCTACTGGAGATCGGCCCGCTGCGTCCAGGCTCGCTGACCCGCCAGTACAAGGATCCTCAAAACCGCGTCGGGGCCTACTGGCAGATCAGCTATACCCGTCGGATGAAGAGCCGCACAGAGTATGTCCGCCCGCAATGGGTGAAAGAGATTCGCCGCCAGACCGTGACCCACAAGCGGTTCAAACGCCTGGTTGAGCAGTGGATCGACCTGAGTATCGAGCACTCACGGCTGACCCTAATCAAGGCTGATTGACGGCCTGGAACTCGGTACTCTCAAGTGGTTTACAGGCACACGGATTCCGACTCGCCGTGCGAAGATACACCGGCGTTTAGTTTCAGCGGAGTGCCTGTGTGGGGGTTACAACGGAAAGCTCGGAGCGCGGAACGGCTCCAAGCCGAAAAGCGAGCGCATCGATTCCCGCCCGCATATATAAGGGATAGGAGTCAGGCCGCCCAGTCCTTGGCCGTCCCTCCTGCCGCGACCGTTCTCGCTGATTCTTTCGCGAAAACATCGCAGCGGTCCTGGTCTCGATCAGATCCGTGGCCGCGGACCCAGTGCCACTTCGTTTCGTGCTGGCCGGCCACCGACGCCAACAGTTCCCACAAATCCCGATTTGCAATGGCTTCTCCGCGACTGTTACACCAGCCCAAACTTCGCCAACGCACAAGGTACACCGTCATACCTTGCTGCAAATACTGGGAATCGGTGATCACCGTGACCCTGCACGCTTCAGTCAGGGCCCTCAGCCCGGTGCCATCGGTGCAGGGTCTCTGCGAGCGCCTTGGAATAACGGTAGGCTTCATGAACAAGTACTTTCCTGCTGTACGCCGTGCGATCGCGAAGGAGCATCGCCGGTGGGTCTCGTCTGCGACCGCGCGGCGACGTGAAAAGCCATTTCTCGATATCCGCAATATCGCTGCTGCACTCCAGGACCGGGGCTTCTATCCGCCAGTGAACAAAATCGTTGAGCGCTTTCAGAGGGATCTTGCAGTGAATGGAAGACCATCACCTTGGCGGTACGTGAGGCTCAAAAGACCCTCGGCATCTCGAAATAGGAAGCCCAAGACACACTGGCAAGGGCCATTCAGGCCCGAATAAACCCGACAATCCTTCGCCGGCCGTGTCCGGATTCGGTTCCTCGCCGGTTCTCAGAAGACCAAGCGATTCCAGGAGACTCACGTCCCGTCTGACCGCTTGTCTATCGCGCTTGGGATCGCTCACAAGCTTCGAGACCACGATCGATCTTGCACGGACCGTCTGGAGCACCCGGACACGCTCCACGGACAATACTCGCATCAAATCCGAAGGATCTTCAAAGATGATGGCAACCTCAGCCGGTAGTTTCTCGCTGCGATCCAGCCGGCGGGCGCGCGCCTGGCCGAGGACAAAGACGAAGGCGGGACGAGCTACGTCAAAGCCGCCTTCCACTGGCAGTACAACTGGATCGCCATGGCCGGAGCCGCCGGCTTCGCGCTGGTGTCGGGCAGCGCGCTGCCCCTGCTGCTGGGCGCGGGCGTCGAGCTCATCTACCTGAGCACCGTCCCGCACAACAGCCGTTTCCAGCGCCTGGTGCGCTCCTGGCGGTACGCCGAGGAGAAGCGCGAACGCGAGAAGAGCCTCAGCGCCATGTTCTACGAGCTGCCGCCCGAAATGCGCACGCGCTACGCGCGCCTGCACCAGATGTGCCGCGACATCGGCGAGAACTACAAGCGTCTCACCTCCACCTCCCAGATGTTCGTCGACCAGATGGAATCCAAACTCGAGGCCTCTCAAAATCGTATGTCCGTCTGCACAACGCCGCGTTCCACCATCGCGAGTATCTGCCGGCGTTATCTCTGCGCGCTGCTGAAAGCTAGCTGACCGGCTGAACGCTGATCGCCTCTTACAAAAACGCCATCGTCTTAATGCCCGAAATATCGAAGCGCTTGCGGCAGCGCAGGTTCTTGCACGCCACCTTGTCGTCCAGCAGCACCATGTAGCTCTGCGCCTTCTGGAACTTGGCGCGGTCGCGCTCGTCGGCGCCCTGCGGAATGCGGTCCTTCTTTTTCCGCACCGTCCAGCGCAGCTCGTAGGTCTCCGCGCTGCGGCAGTAGGGGCAGTTCAGCACCGCCGGCTTGGTGGTCTGGGCATCGGTATAAAAGGCTCGCTCGTCCATGGTCAACGTTCCCCAACCGGAATCCAGGTCTGGCCGTCGGGATTGCCCTTGTACTCGGCGCGCGGGCGAATCAGGCGGTTATTGCGGTACTGTTCCAGCACGTGCGCCGTCCAGCCCGCCATGCGGCTCACCGCGAAGATCGGGGTGAAGAGATCAATGGGGATGCCCAGCGAATAGTAGGTCGACGCGGAGTAGAAGTCCACGTTGGCATCCAGGCCCTTGATCGATTTCACCGTCTCTTCCATGCGTTTCGAGAGCCGGTACAGCTTCTCGTGGCCGGTGCGCTTGCCCAACTCCTCGGAAAGCACGCGCAGGTGCGTGGCCCGCGGATCTTCGGTATGGTACACGCGGTGGCCGAAGCCGGGAATCTTCACCTTCCTGGCCAGGGTGCTCCGCACGCGCTCCACGGCGGCGTCTTCATCGCCCAGGTCCAGCAGCCATTTGATGACGTCCTGGTTGGCGCCGCCGTGCAACGGCCCCTTCAGCGCCCCGATGCCGCCGGTGATGGACGAGTAGATGTCGGAGAGCGTGGCCGCGATCACGCGCGCCGCGAAGGTGGATGCGTTGAGCTCGTGATCGGCGTGCAGGATCATGGCCACGTCGAAAGCGCGCTCCATGACGTCGTCCGGCCGTCTGTCGGTGAGCGTGTAGAGGAAATTGGCCGCGAACCCGAGCCGCGGATCGCCCTCCACTATGGCTTTCCCGTTGCGCAGCCGGTCGAAGGCGGTCACGATGGCCGCCGTCTGCGACATCAGCCGCACGGCCTTGCGGTGGTTGGCCTCCGCCGCCATGTCCTGCGCCTCGCGATCGTGAACGCCCAGCATGGAGACCGCCGTGCGCAGCACGTCCATGGGATTGGCGCGGGCGGCGGTTGCCAGGAAGTCCGTCACGGCCCCCGGAAGGCGGCGCTCCGCCACCAGGCGTTCCCGCAACCGGTCCAGTTCGCCCTGTTTGGGCAGCCATCCGTTCCACAGAAGGAAGACGACTTCCTCGAAGGTGGCGTTGTCGGCCAGGGTGTGAATGTTGTAGCCGCGGTAGCTGAGGATTCCCCTCTGTCCGTCGATATAACAGATTTCGGACTCCCCCGCGATGACGCCCTCGAGACCAGTCGCTATCGTTCCCATGGCAAGCTCCCGCTCTGATTCTATCGTAGGCCGGGCCGCGCTACTTGACGGAGATGCCGCCGGCCGGGCAAACGGGGAAGGGAGAAAACCCGATGGTGAGATCGCGCCGCTCCACCCAAAGCCGCTCCTCCCGATTGTTCCCGAAATCCACCGTGAGAATGACGCCGGAGCCACAGGAACGGCTCTTGGCGATGTGCGGACTGGCTACGTCGGCGCGGCCGCTTTGCGGGCCCCAATCCTGCATGAATGCCGTGATCGGGTAATCGCGGCAGGGCTTCGCTTCGGTGCAGCCCCACAGGGCGTAAGCGGACTGGTAATCGTGAGCGGCCAACAGCGCGAAGAAGCGCTTTACCTGGCCCTCCTGACGGTAGTTGTAGAACACGAAGAAGAGGGCGCCCCCGATCGCCGCCAGCGCCACCACGGAAATCACGACGGTCCGGACAATCTTCTCCCGCCGCTCGTCCCCCGCGCCGTATTGATCGAGATAACCGGCCATCGCCTTTGCGCCCGGCTTTATTTCTTGGCGGCCGGCGCCGGCGGCGTGGCCGGATAGGTCTTGTCGTACGCGGCAATCGCGTCGTTGGTAATGTCCATGGCCGGTTTGAAGTACAGCGTGGTGGACTTCTCCACCACCAGGTCGAACCCCTTCTCTTCCGCCACTTTTCTTACTACCTCGGTCATCTTGGCTGAAGACCGCGACAGCGTCTCGCTGCGGTAGCGCTCGGCATCGGCCTGCAGATCCTCGTTCATGCGCGTCAGATCCACCTGCTTCCTCTTGCCCTCGGCGTTGAGATCGGCTTCCTGCTGTTGCGTCATCTTGCCCGCATTGGCCTGCAACTTCTGGGCGATGGTGTTGATCTCCTGCTGCAGCTTCTCGGCCGCCTGTTGCCGCGGCTTGAAGGTAGCCTGCATGTCGGCATCGGCCTTCTTGATCTCCGCCGATTCGAACACGGCGCGTTGAATGTCCACCACGGCGACCTTGGTCTGGGCCGGGGCAAACTGACTGGCCACAAAGAGGAACGAGCAGGCCATGAGCGGCCTGATTCCCATGAAAGACATGAAGCAACTCCTGGTTTTTGGTGTGTAGACCCTCAGGTTATCACACCTTATTCCAACACTCCGAGAATCTCGTCTTCCTTCAGCATCAGGTACTCCTGGCCCGAGAGCTTGATCTCCGCACCGGAATACTTGCCGAACAGGATGCGGTCGCCGGCCTTCACCTCGAGGGGTGCGCGCTCGCCCGACTCCAGCAACTTGCCGTTGCCCACGGCCATCACCTCGGCCTGCTGCGGCTTCTCCTTGGCGCTATCGGGAATGATGATCCCACCGCGTTTCTGCTCGCCTTCATCGAGGCGTTTCACGAGCACGCGGTCGTTCAGAGGACGGAAATCCATAGCTCGATTATACAGTGGCACCGCTAGGGGCCGGGGCCCAGGGGTCAGGGGCCTGGGAAACGATGCTCGCTTCGCTCGCGTCGTTTTCCAAAAAGAACGCGAGCGTAGCGAGCTTCCAGCCCCTGGCCCCCGACCCCTGCCTGCCTACGGCACCCACATCTCGGTCAACACCCGCCCCACCGAGCCGCTGGGGGGCTCCACTTCGAGGATCGCCGCCAGCGTGGGCGCGATATCGTTCACCGCGATCGATCCGTAATAACGGCCGGCGCGAATCCCCGGTCCCAGGAAGATCACCGGCACGTGGGTGTCGTAGCCGAAGGTGGTGCCGTGGGTGGTGGCATCGCTGGTCACGATCCAGAACGGCTCCGGCAGATATGAAACGTCCGGGCTGCGCCGCATGTTGAAGCTGATGGTTAGCGCGCGGCTCATAGGGTCGCCGGTCGCCGCGCCCGTCATGAGCTCTTCGCGAGTGTAAACGCGGAGGATGTGCGCCACCGCGAAGGCCGCCTGGGCAGCGGCACGGTCCACCTCGGCGGGATCGAGATTCTTGCGCGCCATCAGGTCCCGGTTCAGATAGATCGCGTGGTCCCAACTCCCCGATACCCATTCTCCCTCGCCGTATTTTTTCGCCAGGGCCGCCTCGACCGCGTTCTTCACGGTGTTCGCCGACATGCGCCCGCCCGGCATGTGGTTGGCGGCGTCTTCTTCCGCCGACGGGGCCACGCCGTGGTCCCCCGTCAGCACGATGAGCGCGTTCTCCAGCCCCACCTGCCGCTGGATGGCCTGAAACAGCTTCTCCAATTCCTGGTCGGTGCGCACCGTGACTTCGTGCTCCTCGGCGGAGTACATCCCGTAGCTGTGCCCCACCTTGTCGTTGGAGGAAAAGCTCACGGCCAGCAGGTCCGTCTCCTCGTGCCTGCCCAGTTGCTCGGCGGCCAGGGCCCGCTCGGCAAACTGTTCCACCAGTTCGTTGCCGAAAGGGCTGGCCTCGAGCGGGCTCTTGGTGCTGTTTCCGTACATCTCCGCCAGGTTTTCCGGCAGCTTGTGATCCAGCCAGGAGCGGCCGCGATATTTCTCCGCGGGGCGGGCGCCGTTGAAGTCCTTCACCCAACCCGGCAAATCGGAGAAATAATAGGTGCTGCTGACGAAGTTGCCGCTCTTCAAATCGAACCAGTATGCGCCGTTCGCCATGTGTCCGGCGGGGAGAATTGCGGCGCGGTCTTTGAGCGAAATCCCGATCACGCGCGACTTGCCACCGTCGGCCATCTTCAGCTCGTCGCCCACCGTGTCCACCAGCATGCGGCGCGGGGAGGCGCCCTCGCCCCCATTGCCGCCGAGGAGCAGCGTTTTCCCGTCGGAAACGCTGGTAACGTGCTTTCCTTCTTCGCGGTCGTACCAGTCGTTGCCCACAATCCCGCTCTCCGCGGGAGTGGCGCCCGATAAAAACGTGCTGTGGCCCACGGCGGTCACGGTCGGAAAGTGGATGAAGCGCGCGTTGGTGAACACCGCACCCTGCCTGAGCAGACGATCCAAACCGGCGTGGTATTCGCTGCGAAAACGCGTGAGGTAATCGTAGCGAAACTGGTCGATCACGATGGCCACTACCAGCTTCGGTTTCTTGGGAGCGGCCGCCCACAGGCTCGCCGCCGCCAGCAGGCACAGCAGGTACTTTTTCATGGGCTTTGGTTCTTAGGGTATCACGCGGCCTTTGTCCACGCCCTTTACACCTGCCTCGCCCGCCCTATGTCCATAAAGTGTACATGGGCCTGGGTGCTGCCGCTAAGTGATTGATTCCATGGAGGCGTATTTTCGGACCCAGGAATGCACCTTAGGGGCGCGTTCTAGCGGAGGATCGGTCCCATGTTGCGCATCGAAACCAAACAACCTAACCGGAGACACAAACTGCGGTTCGCCCTGCAACGCGAAGTAACGTACAAGGTCCTGGAAGACGATGTCGTCGTGGATTCCGGAACCGGGAAAACCATCAACATCGGCAGTGGGGGCGTGGCTTTCTCCGCCGCCCAGCCGCTCAAGCCCGGCGCTCTCCTGCAACTCGCCATCAGTTGGCCGGTGCTGTTGAATGAAGGCTGCTCCATGCGGCTGGTGGTGTTCGGACGCGTGCTGCGCAGTTCCACCGACAGGGCCGCCTGCACCGTGGACAAGTACGAGTTCCGCACGCAGGCGCGCATCCCTCAGGCCATTCCGGCGGTACCCAACGATTTCATGCTCCGTCGATGGGCCGGGAATGTCCGCAAGGAGTCTGCCCGGGCCGCCAGCGCCTGACCTGTCGCGTGACCAGGTGCGACCGTACGAAGGTGGATGTTATTCGATGACGTCCTCCACCTCTCGCGGCAGCTGGCCGGCCATGTCCCGCAACTTCTCGAACAGGTTGTCATACAAGGCGGCATACGCCTCCGGCGCGGGATCGTTCTGCCGCGCCGGCGCGAAGGTGCGGCGCATCTGGCGTACCGCCACCAGCAGCAGCTTCAACTCGTCGGTGCTGAAACCGAACGTTTGCGCCATAGCATCACCAGCGGGAACAGCAGCAGCGAGGCCAGTGCCGCGAGGCTGATATACCGGCACAGTCGCAGCTCCCATCCGCCATCATAATCGAGAACCATGTCGCATCGGCCCGAGCAATCCGGCCGGAGCCACATCAGGCCCAGCCCATCGGGCCGGATCGCCGCGCGGCGGCCTCCGGCGGTGGCATGCCACCCGGGATGATACGAAACCTGCACCGAGACCGCTTGCCCGCGCTCGACCGTGGCGGCGATCCTGATGCGGTTGCGCCCCTCCCATTGGAAGCCCGCGGCGGGAAGCGAGGCATCGTCCAGCGCGGCCCCATACGTCTCGATGGCGGCGATGTCGCCCGGCCCTCGCGGCGCGCGGCCCACGAGGGCGGCGGCGGGAACTACGTGGGCCAGCGAGTCCGTGCGCTGCGGGATGCGGTAGATGGTGACGTCGTCTTCGCGCCACAGCACGGGCAGGATGCCCTCGAACTTGGCCGGATGCGCGAACGGTTTCCAGAACTCCTGGCTGTGCGGACCACTCATGGCGATGGCCCCCACCCCGTACGCCTTCAGCCATGCAAGCGAAACCCGCGCATCGCGCTCCGCCGTCTCGCCGCCGTTCCACATGGCGCGCAGACCGTTCTGTTGGGCCGGGTTGGCGGCCACGCTCCACGAGCCCCCGGAATACTGTTCCACCCCGGTGAACGCATTGGCCCACTTTTCGATCGATCCCCCCATCATGACGCGGACGCCGCGCAGATTCTGTTCCGCCCAAACGGAGGCGCGGTATTCAATGGTGCGGGTCGCCTCCTCTGTATGAAGAATGTGCTTGGCGAACTGACGATGGCTGACCATCTGCTCCCCGGCGAGCGCCAGGACCAGGAGCGCCAGCGCCATCTTCACCTGTTTGGGTACCCTTACCAGCCACGGGCGCACGCCGAATACCACCAGCAAGGAGAGGGCGAGCTCCATCTCGAATTTGTAGCGGTTCGGCTCCGGAAGGAAATGCCGGTGAAGGTAATACGCGAGCACCGGCACGCTCGCGGTCAGGTAGGCGAAGAGCGCGAAGAACCGCAACCGCCAATCCTTCGTCCAGCGGCGCAGGTAGTGCCAAAGAAGGATCCACCCGGCGGCCGCGATCACGAGCGCCGTCAGCGATCCCATGCTCCACCCTTCGCCGCCATCCTCCGCCGCCTGGCGGATCGCCGCGATGAGCGATGGCGAAAGAAACGGGCTCGCGACGGCGTATCCGGCGGCGCCGATTCCCACGGTAATGGCGATATGGCGCCGGACGTCGGCTCGCGGCAGCACAACCAGCAGGCACAGCGCCGCCATCAGGAACATCACCGGCCCGAAATCGCTCGCCAGGGTCATGAGCGCAACCGTGAGCGCCGTGGCGGCATAATAGACCGGGCGCCGCCGCTCGAGGGAAACCACCAGCAGCAGGATCATGACAGGAAGAAGCGCCAGAGCCGCCAGGTGCGGCGTCTCATCCCACACCGCCGCCGTCATCAGCCGGCTCGCGCTCCAGAAGCCCTGAAACGAAAACGGTCCATCGGGTATAACCAGTTGCGTGGGCGCGGTAAGCGAATAGAACAGCCCGGCAAGGAAGCTGTACCCCGGCGCGCGGGTCAGCAGCCAGGCCATGAGAAACAGCGTGACCGGGCCCGCGCAGTACACCAGACCGGTCACGGCCTGGAACGCCACGGCATCAGGAACGCCGCGGACGGCCGCGATGGCCGCGGTCAGCCACGGGACCAGCGGGGCGTAGGCAAACTCGAAGGGCATGCCGCAGTTCATATACGGCCACCAGTTGGCATGCCACCAACTGCCTTGGGCGAGCCTGGCGAGCGCGATCCAGAACCCCTGCATGGAGTTCATGTGGGCGGCGTCGTGTTGGAACAGTTCGCGGCACACGTACAGGTTGATCCACAGCAAAACGATGGCGCAGGCCGCGGCGGCGATCGCTTCGGCGCGGCCCATGGGTGTGGCGGTTCGCTCCATGGCGTATGGTCCCCAGGCTCGGGCGTCTGGCGGTTTCTGCGGTGCCCGGAGCCCTTGGGCCGCCAGTCCACGCATCAGGAAGCCATCTCCCTTTTGGCCTCCGTGAACGCGCGCTCCTCGAGTTCGACTCGCTCTCGAACCACCCGTTCCACCCACTGGGCGACACCGGCCTCACGATGCAGCCTCGCAAGAAAGGCTGCGCGCGCCGCCAGTTCGCCGGAGATCGACAGAGAGGTTTTTCCGGATCGCTGAACCCGAACAGGCGCTTCCCAGGCCGAAGGGGTATTGGCTTGTGAGGTCACGATGCGGTCGATTGCTTCCTGATCTGAGTTCAGACTGCTTTTCCTGGGTTTCTTGACTGTCTTCATAGCGGCCAGCCTGTAATAATGCGAACCATGCGGTTCGGAGCGAACCTATGCCAGTTGGCCAACCCCCATTCTACTGCCAGGGCCTGGCCGTTCAGCGCGACAATTGCCGGCGCCGCCAGCCGCTTCACGCGCGCCATTCCCGGCGAACGCCCAGCGCGATTAAAGCAATCACCACCAGGATCGCGATCGCCGACAGGACGCGTCCCACCTGGTTTTCGAAGGGCGTCAGAAATGCCAGCGCGATTTCCTGCGCGCCCGGCGCAGGGTCCATGGCCATGAAGCCCATGGCATCCTTGCGCACCGCCACCGGCTTGCCGCCCGACCAGGCATGCCAGGCCGGGTCGTAGTTCTCCTGCACCACGATGGACTGGCCCGCCTCCACTTTGGCCGCGATGCGCATGGCGTCGGTCCCTTGCCAGGTCAGGAAGGCCGGTGAGTCCGGGCCCTTCTCGATGACGCCGGCGTATGCCCGCAGATATTCCACGTCGTCGTTGAAGCGCGGGCGCTGCAAGGCGTTCAGCCGCGCGGTCTCGACCACGCGCGCTCGCGCCGGCCAGCGCCGCGGCACGCGGTAGATGACGTTGCCGCGATGGTCGTCATAGATCGCCGGAAGCGCGCCCTCGAACTTGTGGGGAAACAGGTAGTCTTTGAACATCTCCTCGGAGCTCTTGTCCGAAACGTACGCCGCGTCGGTACCGAGGCACTGCATCCACAGGATGGCGGGCTCGGGCTTGGGGCCGAGATTGATCTCCCACTGCGCCTGCTCCACCTCGCCGTTCAGCACTCCCTGATCGGACCCGCCGCCCAGTTGCGGCAGGTCGTGCCAGGCGTCGAACCAGAAGCGCACCGAGCCGGTCGGCACCACGCGCGCGTCCGGCATGTTCATCCACAGCCACTCCGGCACCTGGTATTCCACGCGATCCTGGTAATTCGGGTACAGCGGAAAATGGTTCCAGGCCGACGCCACATACCCCGCTGTGGTGGCGAACGCCATCACCAGCACCGCGGCCGCCACCGCGCGCGGCAACAGGCCGGGCAGGTTCCAAAGCCAACGCAGCACGGCCACCGCCAGCAGGATGTACACCAGGTCCAGCTCCGGAGCCAGGCGCGACGGCACGCCCGCAATCAGAAAGTGGAAGTAGTAATTGCCCAGTACGTTGAGCGAAAAGAGTACCGCACAGCCGGCGGTGAACACGCCCCAGGTCCATTCCTTTTGGCCGCGTGCCAGCCATCTGGTGGCTATCGCAAACGCCACCACGACAGCCATCGCCAGCCAGATCGACCAGGTGGTCCCATGCTCGGAGACATACTTCATGTTCCCGGCGGTGACCTGGAAGTAAGAGGGCACCAGCCAGAAGGCCGTGAGCCCGTACGTAATGGCGGGAATGGCGAGGGCCGGCGCCAGGATGCGCCGCTCCTGCCGGGTGATCCAGAAGCTCCACACCAGGATCGGGTAAAACACCGCCAGCGATGTGGCGCCGTAGAAATTGTTGGAGACCGCCAGCGCGCCGAACACCCCGGCCAGCGCCAGCGCCGCCGGCCGCCGGGCCTCGAAGGCCAGCCAGGCGAAGGCCAGGGCTATGGGGATCAGCGCCAGCGCCGTCATATGCGGCCCCTCGCCGTACTTCACCAGCACGCCCAGCCTGATCGGGATGCGCTTCCAGGCGTCGTGCCGCAGCGGGGTCAGGAAGAGGAATGAGGGCGACATGAAAGCCGCCGCCGCCGCTCCCAGCCAGGCGGCGAAGCGCGACCGCGTCCCCACGCGGATCAACAAGTACACGCCCGCGATCCCCACGCAGTAGAAAAACGCCGTGTAGAAGTGGTATGCCTTGACCGGCCAGAAACCGGTCACCTTGGCAATCGCCGCCGTGCCGTAGCGCAGCGCCGGCGGATAGATGTAATCGAAGCGCGTGCCGCCATACCACAGGGGCTGCCACTGGGGATGCGGCCAGTGCGCCATCAGGAAGCGCGCGTCGGAAATGAAGGTGCTCTCGATGGAGCCCCACTTATCGAGGTATTTGGCCTTGAAAAGCGGCCGGATGAGCACCGCGGTAAAGAGGAAGATCAGGAGTACATCCAGCAGGATTTTCGACCGGGCGGAGAGCTTCAAGGGTTTTCGCTCCATTATACCGGCGGCCGGAGCAATGCCTGCGCCCAAAAAGAGTTTCACGAATTGATGGAACCTGGTACTTGGCATTATCGTATACTGTGCATTGTGGAGTACTCGGGCGAGGGCAAAGACCGGCGGATTACCCAGTTGCGAAAGGGCATCCTGGAATTGGCCGTCATGGGAGTTCTGTATGATGAGCGGCATTACGGCTACTCGCTGGTCCGGGTGCTCTCGGAGAGCGGTTCCATCTCGCTCAAAGAAGGCACGATTTATCCCATCCTGGGCCGGCTGGATCGCGACGGCCTGGTCCGCGGAGAGTGGGTGGAATCCGATCAAGGGCCTCCCCGCAAGTACTACACGCTGACGTTGTCCGGCCGGCAGCTCTTCGATGAGCTGCGCCAGGACTTCGATTTGTTGGTTTCGCTGGTCCAGCACAAGTGGCAGGCTCGGGAGCAATCCGAACCAGCCAGGAAGAAACTCTTCGTCCGAAAGGGGTGAGACAAATGAGCCAATACCCGGAAGTGGTCGCCACCATTGCCAATGATTATTTGGAACGCCTGAAGTCCCGGTTGTGCCTGGTGCCGGCCCGCGAGCGGGACGAGTTCCTGCGGGAGATCCAGTCGCACATTTACGAGGCTTACCAGCAGACGCCGGGGGAAGACGGCGCGGCGCGGATTCTGGCCGTGCTGCGGAAACTCGGCGAGCCGGCCGACGTGGTGTCCGACCGTTTGCCCGGCGCCATGCTCCGCTCCGGCGTGAAGCGGTATTTGCCGCTGCATGTTCTGGTTGGCATCCTGATCGCGCTGTTCGGGATTCCGCTGGGATTCGGCGGCGTGGCCGTGCTCGCGGGCATCCTGGTCACTCTGGCGGCTATCGTGGCCACCTATTACGTAACCGTGGGAGTCTTCTTTCTGACCGGCGCGTTGTTCCTCTTCTCTGGACTGACTCGAATCTACCGCCCGGAACTGTGGGACAAGCTGGTGGCGCTCGGTTTTATCCAACTTGACGGGCGGGTAGCCGAGTTCCTCGATCAGATGTCGCCGGCCGGTCAGGGCTTCCTCATGATCGTGTTTGCCAGCGTGTTCATAGCGAGCGCGTGGGGAATGTTGTGGCTCGGCAAATACCTGCTTCGAGGCCTGCGTTTGCTATTCAGCCTGGCCTTCGACTGGGTGCGGCAGTGGGCCCAAAGCGCGCGAAGGAGCCTGCATCGGGACAAGGGTGAACGGCCTGTGGTGGGCAACGTTTCGTTTGCGAAGCAGTGATAGCCGACGGCCGGGAACAGTCAGCGGTAGGCCTCGCGGCGGTTCCGTACCCCAAGAACACGAATCGTCTCGCCCTCCCGATGAAAGCGGACCCGGTAGTCTCCCACCCGGAGGCGATACTCTGGCGGCTCGATGCCCTGGAGTCTTTTCACGTTGCCAGCGCCGGTATCGGCGAAGCGCTCGACAGCCTGTTTGACGCGGCGGGCGATTCCTTTATCGAGCGCCGCCATATGTTCCAGCGCCGTCTCGGTCCATTCGATTTCGCTCAATCCAGGCCGAGCCTCCGCATGGCTTCCTCATGCGGGATACCCTTGCCGCCGCGCCGGGCGAGCCAGCCGCGCGTTTCCGCCACGGCCTGCCGTTCCTCGCCGGTCTCCGGCTCGTCGTCAATGGGCGCATTGCGCAGCGCGGCGCCCACGGGGTCAACGATGGTTTCCAGCAGTCCGACCAGTGCCGAGAGTTGCGTCTCCGGCAGGCGGTCAATCAACTGGTGAGCCTGTTCACGGGGGTCGGTCATCGTGAGCCTCCGGAATCGCGACTATCAGTCTAGCATATGCGCCACTTGCGACCTTGCGGACGGTAGTCCTTTCAACTCCGCCGGCTAACACCCATCGGCGCGCGACCGGCGAGGCCTGGGGCAGGCTCCTGAAGATTCGGTCCCCAGGTGTGAAGAACGGCCAAAGACCCGATGGCAAGACTGCCTTACGAAACGCATCGCCCCGCGTCGAATTGCCATGGAGGACTGGCGGTCCTGGGAGCACCG
This sequence comes from Terriglobia bacterium, assembly GCA_020073615.1. Classification (GTDB taxonomy): domain Bacteria; phylum Acidobacteriota; class Terriglobia; order Bryobacterales; family Bryobacteraceae; genus JADGNR01. Next base: position 6,883 of record JAIQEX010000110.1, on the reverse strand, counting down.
GCGGCGCACCGGCGGGGCAATCGCTCCAAGAGGCGGCGCGGGAATCGCTCTTAGGATACCTACGCGCAAACTATGGTTCGACACGTCGCTCTTTTTGCTTTTGCCGCGATTCTCTCCGGGCCCGCGGCCCGTTCCCAGCCTTCCGAGACGCTCCCGGTTGCCGCGGACTCCTCACGCTGGGATCTGCAGGGTAACGCCCGGAAGGCTGAATATCAGGGCCGTCAGTGCCTGCTCATCGATGGCGGCGCGGCGGTGTTGAACGATTTCGAGATGCGCGATGCGGTGATTGACGTCGACGCCGCAACCAGCGCCAGCCGCGGGTTCTTCGGGTTTCAGTTTCGCATCGCGAACGACGGCGCCAATTTCGAGGAGGTCTATCTCCGCCAGCACAAGTCCGGCTATCCCGACGCCATGCAGTATACGCCGGTTCTCAACACCGGCCGCAACTGGCAAATCTATAATGGGCCGGGCTTCACCGGCGCCGTCGATATCCCGAAGGATGTCTGGTTCCACCTGCGCCTGGAGGTGGCCGGCGCGCAGGCGAGGCTCTACGTCAAAGACATGGACAAGCCCGCGCTGGTGATGAACGACTTGAAGAGTGGCGTGCAGAAGGGCCAGGTGGCCCTGTATGTTCTGACCGGCGCGACTTATTTCTCGAACTTCCAAATCAAGGCAACGCCCGATGCGTCCTGGGAGCGGCACCTGCCGCCCATGCCCGCGAATACTCTCACCAGGTGGAGCCTGTCGCCCTCCTACGATGCCCTCGCGCGGAATCTGGAACGTCCGCTGCCGGCGTCCGAGGCCGCTGCCATTCGGTGGCAGGACGTGGAGGCGGAGCCGCCCGGCTTCGTGGTCATCAACCGGTTTCGCGAGAGCCCGCATCCGAGGGTCACCTTCGCCAACGACTTCTCGAAGCATCTCGAACCCCAGCCGGGCATGAAGGTCGTGTATGCGCGGACCAGCATCGATTCCGATCGCGACCAGGTGAAGAAGCTCTACATCGGCTATAGCGACGACGTGAGCTTGTTTCTGAACGGCAAAATTCTCTACCGGGGCCGCAGCGCGCAGAATTTCCGCGACCCGGGATTCCTGGGCATCGTCAACCCGGAAAATGACGCCGTCTACCTTCCGTTGAAGAAGGGCCGCAATGAACTGATGCTGGCGGTGAGCGAGCTCGGCGGCGGATGGGGATTCATTTGCCGCCTGGCAGACGTGGAAAATTAGAACTCAGCCCCGCCGGCCAGTAGAAGCGCTCCGCAGCGCCGCCGAGCAGTTCCTCGCGAACTTCCGTGGGCAGCGCGCCCAAGGATTGCGTAAAGGCGGCGAGACTCTCTTTCCAGCTGGCGCGCGGCAGGGCAGCCGGCCAGTCGCTGCCGAACATCAGGCGGCGCGGTCCGAAGAGGGCGAGCGCGTGCCGCACCCAGGGGCGAAACGTTTCGGCTTGCCAGGGCGAGGGCGCGTTGGTGAGCAGGCCGCTGGCCTTGGCGCACACCTGCGGCAGACGCGCGGCCTCCTCCATCGCGCGCGCCCATGGGTCGCTCCACGCGGCGCCGTACGGCGGCATGGCCAGGTGGTCGATCGCTATGCGCAACTCGGGGGCTTGTTCCGCGATGCGCGCGACCGTGGGCAGATGGCGCGCCGCGATGTCCAGATCGAGCGCAATGCCGCGCCGCGCCAGCTCCGGCAAGCCCGGCGGCACCTCGTCTTCGATCCGTGCGCAAACGCCGCGGAACCGGGCGTCGCGCTGCAGTTCGTCCAGGCGGTGGCCCAGTCGCGGGTCCGCGAGGTCTACGCGCATCACCACGCCCTTGATGAACTCGAGGCCGGCAGCGGGCAGGGAGAGGCCCTCGTCCACGATGAGGATCGACCCATCAAACCGGTTGCGTTTGAGAACCGCTTCGAGGTGCGCAGGCGGATGCTCGATGGAGAACTGGTGGTGGGAATCCAGGCGCAACTAGAAAATGAAGCTGAGCCCGCCGCGCACGGTGCGCGGAGTCTGCACCAGCATGACGCGCTGGCCGTTGACGATGCCGATGGGCAGATACCCCTGCGCCAGCATGTTCCGGAAATCGGCGGTGGCTTCCACGCGCCCCGCCAGGCCCGGAATGGGCTGCCGGATATAGATGTTCAGCCCCGGCATGGGCCGGTAGGATTGCGTGCTGTACAGGTTGCCGGCCATGGCCCAGCGGGGGTCGGCGGTCCATTGATAGCTGGCGATGAAATGCGTTCCCGTCCACGGCGAAACCGCAGCCACGCGCGCGGTAGCGGCGTGCCGGCGGCTGGCGTGGATCATGGAGCGCAACTCGTCGGGATTGTTGCTGACCAACTCGCCCTTATCAGCGGTGAGCACGCCCATCGATCCGTACATCACCGTGGCAGTGACGTTCGGCCCCAGGGTCTGCGCGATCGCGGCCGTGTACCCGTTGCTCTGGTAATCGCCCGCATTGAAAATCGAGCTGGCGGAGAACAGGTCGGGGAGGATATCGCCGCCGCTGTAGAGCCCGGCCGGCGCCACCAGCGTCAGCGCGGCATCGGTCACCAACTCGCGATAACCGGAAATGCTGTACGTGCGCGAGCCCACCTTGCGCGCGTAGGTCAGTTCAAACTCTTCGCCGTGCTGCACCCTCGGCCGCGCGCCGCGCAGGGAAAGCGCCGGGAACAGGCCCAGGGTATCGAGATCGCGCTGCAGGTCCGCCTCTTCGGCTGTCGCGCCGGCCAGATCGGGCCGCGCGTTGCCGGAGGTGAAAGCGAACTCCAGAGTTGCGCCATCGCCCATCGCGTAGTTCAGGCGCGCGTAGGGGCTGAAGTAGTTCATGTGATCCAGGAACGACACCGAATCCATAGTGAACCCGTACTGGAACGTGACGTCATCGGTGACCTGGGTATGATCGTCGAAGCCCGCCGATACGGTACGCAGCACCGGGAGGGCGGAATCGGAGCCGGCGAAGGCCGCCGCCAGGCGTCCCGGCAGGAACAACTGCCGCATGGTCACCGAGAATTCCGGAGTGCCGCCGCCCATGTCCCGGGTGTAACTGGTGCGGAACGCCGCGGTGGGCACGCCCGTCTGCGAGCCGTAGCCCACGTTGCCGCTCAGTTGCAGCACATTATTGCCGCGCAGCGAAGTGGCCAGCGCAAAAGCCGTACCCAGGTCTGCCTGGCTGCCGATGCCCGTCGCCAGCGCGCCGTCCCCGGCGGAAAACTTCAGGAGGCCGCGCGTATCGGAGAACATCGCCGTGCGCGTTGCCCTCCCGGTCACGATGCCGGGCAGGTCCTCGGTGAAGCGCAGCACCGGGCGCGCCGCCGACGCACTGCGCAGTACCCACTTCCAGTCGTCGGTCATCAGGCTGCCGTTTTCGAGCGGCGGATAGGCAATCTGGATGGAGCTGAAGAGGGTGTTCAGATTCACCGCCAGCACACTGCGCATGCCCGGCTGTACCAGGATGTCCTTGCGCATGGCGGGAACAAAAGCGGCGAGGGAAACTTTGATCGAGTAGACATCGGGGAACAGGCTGGCGAACTTGAACTCGCCGCGCTCGTCGGTCAGCGCCCGCTCGATCACGCGCTCCTTGCGGTCGTACAACACCACCGCCGCGCCCATCTGCGGGACACCCTGCGAACTGCTCACCACGCCGGCGATGACGCCCGAAAGCTGCACCGCGGAGGAGGTGGCGGCCCGGCAGACATACGGCGCCGCGAGAGACGTGATCCCCAATACCAGCGAGGCTACCGTTCTGTGCGTCTTCGTATTGAACATCCGACGCTCGTGCGTTGGCGAACAGATCCGCCGTCTACTAGGTTACCGTAAATTGGGCCGAGGGGGTAAGAATCTGGTTGCGATTTTTGTCCGTGACCTTCAACCGTATGGTGTACTGCCCCGGCTCTAAGGTCTTGAGCGGAAGCAGTTTCTCAATCGTCACCTGGCTGGCGGAGGCGTTGGGGTACTGCGAGACGTCCTCGGTCAAAGTGTAAATCTTTTCGTTTGTACCGTTTCGCAGCACTTCGTACTCGATCTCACCCACCGGCTTGTGCGACTCGTCGGCGCCGAAATTGTAGAGCTTCATGTAGATTCCCATCTTCTCGTCGCGCTTGAAGGTATCGCCGAGGCGCGGCCGCACTTTGGTATCGCCAATTACAAACTGGCCCGTCCCGATGCTCTTCGGGGGCACGTTTTCAATCAGATCGGCCAGAATCAAGGTGCTCCCCGTGAGCTTTTCCGAATCCAGGCGGGGCACGGTGAGCGCCTGCTCGTAGTTGTTCATGTTGCCGCCGGTCACGTCCTTGGCCACGATGTTCAGTCGGTAGGTGCCCGGCGCCAGCGGAATCGTCTTCTGATAGATCGACTTGTTGGCGGCGAATTCCTGCAACATCTGCGCCGGAGGCTGCACCATCACGGTATCTTCCATGGTGGTAACGAAACGGCGCGTCAGGGTGGTCACCTGCCCGTACAGGTGCACCTCGGCCTCCTGGAAACCCTCCTTGGACTTGAATTGCAGGTCCTTATTATCAAACTGGATGGTGATGTTGGTGAGCACCGAAGCGTCGGTGACCGGGAAGTAATCGACGCGCACCTTCATGGGCAGAATGTTGTAGCTGATGCGCGAATGGACGGCCGCTTCCAGGTCCTTGAACTTGATGGCCGGCGGCCGCTGCAGCTTGGCGAACTGCTCGATGCGGTTGAACTCGTTCATGGATTCGGACTCCATACCCATGGGAGTGCCGAGGTGCGTGCCGTCGGTGCGGTTGAAGCGGTCGTTCTTGCTGGAAAGCCCCATCTGCTCCATAAGAGTCAGGCCGGCATTGGGCACATAAAGCAGCGCGTCCTTTTCCGACGGGTCGCTGGTCATGCGGAATTCGCCGGACATGGTGGGGTCCACAAACTCGATGATGACGTTGTTGCCGATGCCCTCGATGTAGCGGTAGCGCCACTGCTGGAAGGGGAAGGTGGAGGTGGTGCCGCCGCCTTCTTCGGGAGGCCGCTCGTAGGTGCCGCCGGAGGAATGGTCCTCGATTTCGTCGGGCGGCCCGAAGGTGATGTAGATCCGGCCGCGGTCGGTCTTCCAGCCGGGAATGCCCGAAGCGTAGCGCTCGTTGGCATAGGCGATGCGGCGGTAGTGCTCCTCTTTATATTCGTTTTCGACGGTGTCCGGGCTGGGATCGCGGCGCAGCCAGAAGCTCTCGATGAAGTTCTCGCGCTCCTCGTCGTTTTGCAGGCGCACGAAGGCGGAGCGCTCCTCGTCGGTGATGATGTAGGTCACGTCCTCGTTCAGCCACCGGCGATACGGCGTGGCCAACTCCTTCCGGAGCTGCGCCTCCTTCTTCTTGCGCTCCTTCTCCGTCATCGGCTTGGAGACGGTCTCACGCTGGCCGGTGGCGGATTTCTGCGGGTCCCCCTTCTGTTCGGCCGCGAACAGACACACCGCCACCGAGCAGGCAACGCAGGAAATCGTAAGGCGTGTAGCGTTCATACGGCACCGCTTTCCCTGGACAGGTCTGAATGGTCTGAACCTATTGTAAATCAAGCGCTTCGGTGCGGTCAATCCCGTGAATCGGGTACCACAGTGTGGCGGCACAGTGGCGGTGACCCGGCACCCGCCAGAGACTTGGCTTCCGGGATCGGGTGTCCGGGGTACTCCTGGAATCTCCCCAACTCCAGCGGCTTCATTGGCTCCGCCGGCCGGTGCCATAGTTGAAAATGCTCCCGCGGGCTGTTTAAATGAGGGTAGGCCACAGTAGCTCAGTTGGTAGAGCAGCGGTTTCGTAAACCGCAGGTCTCCGGTTCAAGCCCGGACTGTGGCTCCAGCCTTTTTATCAATCGCCTTTCGCTCTCCGGATGAGCCTCAAGGAACTAATGCGCCAGAAGCCCGGCCTCGCCTTTGAGTCCCGGCATGCAGATCGCGCGTGCGTGTCACGGCTGTTGGGGGCTCCTCTCGACGCCCTGCGGATGAACAGGGATGATTCCGGGATATCGCACAAAGTCCCGCGTATTGAAGGTGAGGAGGTGCATGACCTGGTGAACATGGCCGCCACCAGCCGCGCGTCGTGCACTTGTGCCCCGGATACAGAATGAGCGACCACCAATTTCCGCCACTCCCGATGGACCGCCTTGCTGTCTTCCAGAAAAGTAAGCAGTTCCTCTACAAGCCGGGCCCGGCGGTCCGCTTCGGGAATGGAAAGGCCGTAGCCATTTTGATCGGCGGGGCGGGTACAGGTATTCCAGAACTCGGCTAGATTCTGCGACGTGTAGCAGAGATCCTCGCCAGCCGTCCAGAGTTGTTGTAGAGCCGAGCGCACGAGTGGATGGTCCCGGTCATCGGGCTTCACGAACCGCAGCAGTACATTGGTATCGACCAGGTAGGCGGTCGCTCAGTGGCGATCCCGGTAGAAGCTCTCGCGCGTGAAGCTCTCCGTCGGCAAAAGCGGGAGGGTTTGCGCTCCCTCCGCCATCCCCTTGAAAAAAGCATCGATCCGTTCTGGCGTCCGGGGCCGGCGCGGAGAAAGCAATCGGCGTGCGGCCTCTTCGAACAGGCACTCGACGTATGCCTCCACGGAGAGACCACGCGCTTGCGCCTGGGCTGCAAGTTCGTCGGGGATGGTCACGGTAATCTGCATGGGATTACGACATCCTGGAAACACTCTAGAGTCCTTACCCAAGAGATTGTAATGTAAATGAGTCAAGTTTTCAGGCGACGAGTTTTTCCTCCTTGCAGCAGCGGTCAATCTCCGTCTGGAGACGATCGAAGGCGGCCCGGAGAGGAGAGTCTCCGGGTGGACCAGCGGGCATGATTTGAGCGAGTTTTGGACGCAACAGGCGCGCGTAGGTTCGCGTGAAGAACAGGGCAATGCGCAGGCCCGCCGGGGTAACGTCGTAGCGGTGACTTTTCGG
>JAIQEX010000236.1 GCA_020073615.1 Terriglobia bacterium | reverse complement strand
GCCAAGCTGTGGCGGCCAGTCCTCACCAGCGCGGAGTGAGTCGATGTCAAGAAAAACATGCAGACCGCGTTTATCAAGCTGCCGCTTCAGGTCTGCAACGGCCGCCAGGTCACTTCGCGAGTAACTGATAAAAGCGTCGTACATTGCCCCTCTACCGAGTATAGGACTCCTTGACTGCGGAGTATTCCGAGAACTCAATTCCGCTTTCTTGCCGTGCAGATGTATCCCACCGTGAAATTGCGGTCGCGGTCGAGGAAGTCGAGCAACGGCAGGACCAGCGCGGGCGGCACCAGCAGCACGGCAGCGGGAAGAAACAGCAGCCAGCGCCAGCCCCCGGCGAAGAATTGCAGGCCGTTGAGCAGGCGGCGGGCTAGCAGCCGGAAGTAGCCGCCCGCGGCGCGCACTTCGCACACTTCGAGTCCAGCTTTCTCCAGCAGGTAGGCGAGGCCGTAGCGCGTGTAGCGGTAGTAATCGTGGGGCGCCTGGTGCACCTCCCACTCGTGCGGCGCAGCCACCAGCAGGCGGCCGCCGGGGGCCAGCGCGCGGGCGATCTCGGCCAGTGCGCGGGCGGGCTCGGGCAGATGCTCGATGGTGACAATGTGCAGGGCGGCGTCGAAAACGCCAGCGCGGAAGGGCAGCGCCGTGAGGTCCGCGAGGGCGTCGAGGCGGCTGTAGTCCCATGCCGTGTCGCCAATGGCCAGGTCCACGCCGCAGTAGCGGAGGTTGGCGAAGTGGCGCGCATACTGCCCCTCTCCGGCGCCGGCATCGAGCACGCGCGCACCCGCGGGAAGGGACCGCGCCAAGGCGGTCACCGCGTCTTCGATTTCCGATTCGAAGTTCAGGATGTGGCGCCGCAGGGGCCGCGGCAGGCGGTAGGCGAGCGCGGAATACCTCACGGGCGGCGCGCCTCGATCATCACCGTGGAGCCGGCGTGGAATGCCGCCTCGGCCAGAGTGAAGGGCAGCGCGGCCACGACCAGCGCCAGGTGCGCCAGGTCCTTGGCGAGGCGCGCGGCGGCGCCTTCCGCGATGCGGCGGACGCGGCGCGCCATGGGGTCGAGCGACGGCGCCAGGCTGATGGCCAGGCCGGCGGGATTGTCGCGCAGCGAGAAATATTTGCGGCGCACCACTTCGTAGCCGCAGGATTCCAGAAGCTGCGCGACGTCGCGGTCGCGGAAGTCGAACAGGTGGCGCGGCACATCCACCCCGTTCCACGAGCGGCCCAGCAGATGAAACTGCCACGACGCGGCATTGGGAGTGTGCACCACCAGGCGGCCGTCGGGGGCGAGCAAATCGCGCGCCGCGGTAAGGAAGGCGCGCGGATCGTAGAGATGCTCGAGCACGTGGAACATGGTGATGCCCGCCAGGCTCTGGGCGCGCAGCGGGGCGTGTTCGAGATCGGCTGCCACGGCCGGCGCCAGTTGCTCGCGCCAGGCGATGGCGGCGGCCTCGCGCGATGAATCCAGGCCCACCACGCGGAAGCCGCGCGCGCGCATCATGCCCAGAAACAGGCCGCCGCCGCAGCCTACATCGAGCAGCGGGCCGCGCGCCCGCGAATGCCGCAGGGCCTGCTCCACGAAGCGCACGTGCCCGCGCAACACCAGGCGCCGGTAGGCTTCTTCCATGCGGCCGGCGGCGCTCGAATCCGGGCGGAACCAGTAGGTCTCGGGATAGTAGAGGCGCAGCTCTTCGGGGGCGGGCTGGGGATCGAGCCGCGCCAGCCCGCACTGGCGGCAGCGCACCACGGCGAACTCCCTGGTGGTGGTGCGGTAAAGCCGGTCCGAGGCTTTGAAGAGCGGCTCAAAGAGGTCGCAGCCGCACACCAGGCAGGCGCTCATGCTGTGTCCCTCAGGCTCAAGCGGTGGGCTAGAATCAGGCGCCGCACATCGCCCGGCGAGAGCTTGCGCAGGCGCTGGACCGCGGCCCGCTTGCGCAGCATGCGCGGCGCCAGGCGCAGTGCGCCTAGGTTGCCGCGCAGGAAGGCGCCCGCCATGGACCACATACCGCGCAGGCCGGGGAAATGCGCGGTGTCGCCCGCGCCGCGCCGCGCCGCCAGAAGACCGGCCCCGACGCGCGCCAGAAAGTAGCACGGGTTGAGCGCCAGCAGGCTCCACGGAAACAGCTTGAAGACCAGCAGCAGGCGGTTGCGCTCGATCAGCTCCAGACGAAAGGCGGAATCCTTCCCCAGCGTCGAGCCGCGGTGGTGGCGCACCACGGCCGCGGGCGTGTACAGGCAGCGCCAGCCGGCGATGCGCGCGCGCAGGCCGAGCTCGGCATCGTCGCCGTACGCGAAAAAATCCTCGTCGAAGCCGCCGATCTGGTCGAGCATCTCCTTGCGGTACATGGCGGCGCAGCCGTCGGGCCACAGCACTTCTTCCTCGCGATCGAATTGCCCGCGATCGAGCGCCCCGGTGCCGCGCCCGCGATTCTGGCCGTCGGGGAAAATGAGGTGGCCGGCCTTATCGATGCGCCGCGAATCTTCCCAGACCAGCACCTTGCTGGCGGCCATGCCGATATCGGGACGCGCGGCGCAGGCGCGGTGGAGCGCCGCCAGCCATCCCGGCTCGGCCTCGGTATCGTTGTTGAGCAGGGCGATAAACTCCCCGCGCGCCGCCGCGATTCCCTGGTTGTTGGCCGCGCAGAAGCCGCGGTTCTCCCGGTTGCGGATGACGCGCGCGGCAAACTCCCGTTCCGCCAGTTCCACCGAGCCGTCGGTCGATCCGTTGTCCACCACGATGGTTTCGAAAGTCACGCCGGTCTGCCGCGCCAAGGAGCCCAGGCAGGCACGCAAAAGCTCCCTGCGGTTCCAGTTGACGACCACGACGGAGATCAAGCGTTTATGCTAGCAGGTGCGCGGCGCCGGCCGTGGTTCCGGAGCAGAGCCGAGCTGCAGAGCGCGGGCGGCCACTGTTGCGCGATATAGAGCGGGTTGTATGATGGAATCAAGGGCTGGAGACCATTCCCATGACTGCCATCGGCGAGACGTTGCGCCGCGAACGGATCAAGCGCAACCTCGCACTGGAACAGGTCTCCGCCGAGCTCAAGATCCCCCACAGACTTTTGGAGGCCATCGAGGAGGAGAACTTCGGCCAGTTGCCGGGCCGCATGTTCACTATCAGCTTCGTGCGGCAGTATGCACACCTGCTGGGCCTCGATGAAGACGATATCGCGGGCGAAGTACGCCGCCGGCTGGAGCCGCCGCCGGCGATTCCGCAGCCGTCGGCGATGAGGCCGGCGGCCGGCGGCGAAATCCACCTGTCACAGCTAAACGCCTGGGTATCGATCGGCGAGAAGAGCCGCTTCTCGTGGTCCTCTTCGCTGCCTGCTTTGGCGCTGGTGGTGGTGGTGATGCTGCTGTGCTCCGGGGTGTATTCGTGGTGGCAGCACACGCACCGCCCGGCATCGGCGATGGAAAGCGCCGCGCCCGCGGCGCAGGCGGCGCCCGCTCCCAAGACGCCGGCTCCGGCGGCCAAACCGCCGGCGGCGTTGCCGGCCCGGGCTGCCGCCGCGCCGCCCTCGCAGGAGAATTCCGCCGACCGGCTGGCCCCTTCCGAGCCGTCACCGGCGCCATCCCCGGCGCTGTCCACGCCTCCTGCCGCCGGCGCGGCCGCGGTGCGCGTGGAGTTGAGCGCGGACGCTCGGGTGTGGGTCTCGGCGCAGGGCGATGGCAAAACTCTGTTCGCCGGCATCATGGAGCCCAAGCAGAGTCAGGTGCTCGAGGCCGGCAGCAAGCTGGTGCTGCGGCTGGGCAACGCGGGCGCCGTGACCATCCTGCTCAACGGCAAACCGATCGGCGCCGTGGGCGCCAAAGGGCAGGTGCGCACGGTTCAGCTCACCTCGGGCGGCTTCGAGATTATGCCCGCCAGCCCGGGTCTGCTGCTCGATCCTCTCTGACGCATCAGGGCTTTCTGCCGCTTGCGTTCGAGCGCCAGCAGTTCCCGCCGGCGGCGCTTCTTGATGCGCTCGTCGACCTTGTGCCAGAATTTGCGGAAGTAGCTCACCGCGGAGAGCAGCGAAAAGAGAATCACGCCCCACATGAGGACCCTGCCGGGCAGCAGCAGGGCAGGGTGGCGAACGCTCAGCAGCAGCCAGGAGATGGCGATGACCTGCGACAGCATCTTGGTCTTGCCGAGGTCGCTGGCGCGGATGGTATAGCCTTCGGCGGCGGCGATGGCGCGCAATCCGGAGACGGCAAATTCGCGGCCGATGACCAGGATCGCCATCCAGCCGGGCAGCACCCGCACCTCGACCAGGGAAATCAGGGCGGCGGAAACCAGCAGTTTGTCGGCGATGGGGTCGAGCAGCGTGCCGATGGTGGTGACCTGCTTCCAGCGGCGCGCCAGGTAGCCGTCCAGCAGGTCGGTGAAAGCCGCGGTCAGAAAAATCGCCAGCGCCAGCCACTCCCTGGTCACTTGCAGGGAACCCAGGGGAATGGTCACGTTCTCCTGGACCAGCGCCGCCACCAACAGCGGCACGAAGAAGATCCGGAGAATCGACAGCGCGTTCGGAACGTTCACTCACACCAACTATAATGCGTGGCGCGCCCGCCAACAACTGCCAGTCTTGTCTCATACAAGATGAGCCTGGAGTGGGGGTGCGTTTCTCATACAAGATGAGCCTGGAGGAGCGATCCGGCATGCTGGGAGTTGATCATCAGCATGCAAGCACCAGAGAAGTTGAGCCTGGAACAGATCCGGGCGTTTTTGGAAGGGAGCAATGAGGTCCGGTTCGAAGGGCGCAACCGGGAGGAGGTAT
>JAIQEX010000004.1 GCA_020073615.1 Terriglobia bacterium | reverse complement strand
ATCCACCAAGGCGAAGCGCACCGCTCCCTCTCCGCGCAGCCGGTTGCGCCAAGCGTAGAAGGTGCACGCCGTGAGCCCCAGTCCCTTACAGAATTCCTTCACAGACAGCCCGCTGCGCTCCTGCGCGGTGAGCCGCTCGCGCCACTGCTCGCTTTTGGTGGTCGCCTTCTCCTCGCTGACGGTTTCGGTCATGAAACCACTATGCAGCCCTGACCGGCCTTTGGGAAGAGGGGTTCATCGGACGCTTACCAACATTCATGCCCAAACCCTCGCTGCCTCCGGCTCCGTGCGCATCACCAACGTGCGCTCAAACTGTACCGGCGAACGATAGTCCAGGGCCGAGGGCAGACGCTTTTCGTTGTAGACCCTCTCCAAGAACTCGCCGATGGCAGCTCGCGCATGGACCAGATTCCGATATTCCGTTCGGTATACCTCTTCATATTTCAGAGTCTTCATGAACGATTCACACGCGGCGTTGTCCCAGGGGTTCGCCTTGCGACTCATGCTGATGTCGATACCGTTTGCCTTCAGTAAGTCCGTGTAATCGCCGCTGGCGTACTGCACCCCGCGGTCGGAATGATGCGCCAATCCGGGCCGCACCGGTCTCGCCCGCAGCGCCATGCGTAGCGCGGCCAGCGTCAAGGAATCGTCCAGCCCATCATCCAGATGCCACCCGATCACGCGCCGCGAATAGGAGACCACGCCGTAGGTGCCGAACGCCGCCAGGGCCAGGGCGGCGGCGGCAAACAGCAGCACCAGCAGCATCTGGAAGCGGCGCTCCGCCACCGATCGCGCCATCACCTGTTCCAGCGTGCGCACCTCGGGCACGGGCACTTCGGAATCCACGTCCCACACCGCGCGGCGCAGCGCCGGGCCGAGGCCCACTTCCATCCCCACCAGGGTGTTGCGGAGCCGCATGCCGCGGCGGCCTTCGGTATTGGTGTGGCTGCCCGACTTGAGGGCTTCGTAAGGAGCCGCCGTGGCGCTGGGCAGCGCCGGGAAGATGCCGAAGATCAGTCCGGTGGCGAGCGAGATCGCCACGGCGAACAGCAGCACGCGGAGGTCTATGCCCACTTCATACAGGCGCGGCAGATCCACCGGCGCCGCGGCCAGGAGCGCGCGCAGCCCGGCATACGCCAGGAGCACGCCCAGGGCGCCGCCGGCGAAAGCCAGCAGCAGGCTTCCCGCCAGCGACTGGCGCACCAGCCGCGCGCGGCCGGCGCCGAGCGCCGTGCGGATAGCGGAATTGCGCGCCTGTCCCGCCGCGCGTGCCAGCGAAAGGTTCGCCTGGTTGATGCACAGCACCAGGAGCACCGCGCCCACAGCGGACATTAGGAGCACCAGACCCCGGCGAACGTCGCCCACCATGCGCTCCTGCAACGGCACGACGCCCGCGTGCAGATCGATCTTCTCGGGAATCTTGGCGGAAATCCCGGCCTGCACCACGTTCATTTCGGCGCGCGCCTGGGCCAGCGTGACGCCGGGACGCAGGCGTGCGACGGCCCAATAGTTGAAGTCGCCCAACCGCACTCCCAGATCGTCGCTCTCATAGCCGAGCGGACGGAAAATCTCCGAACCCTCGCCCAGGGCGAGCGCAGCGGTCTTCTCCTCGCGCGGAAAGCGGAACGAGGGCGGCAGTACCCCCACCACTTCGCAAGGGCGGCCATCGAGCAGAATCTTGCGGCCGATGATCGCCGGATCGGCGCTAAAGCGGCGCCGCCAGAGCGAGTCGGCCAGAATCACGACCAGGTCGTGGCCGGCCGGTTCTTCGCTCTCCAGAAATCCAGGGCCCAAGTGCGGCTGGACGCCGAGCACGGCGAACATATTGGCCGTCACTCGCGCGCCGCGGAGTAGTTCGGGCTCTCCTGTGCCAGTCAGAGTGAAACTGGCCGTTCGCGCGGCGCCCACACTTTCAAAGGAGGTCACCTGGTTGCGCCACTCCCACAAGATGCCCAGGTTGACGGGGAGTGCCGGGTAGGCCTTGAGGAATTTGGGAATCACCTGGCTGAGGGCGGCCAGGCGCTCCGGATCGCGATAGGCCGGCGGCCGCAGGAGCACGCCGTCCACCAGCGAGAAAATGGCGGTATTGGCCCCGATCCCCACGGCCAGACTGAACACCACCATGGCGGCGAAAGCCGGTTCGCGGCGCAGGCCACGGAGGGCATAGGGAATTCGTTGCGCATCATTCATTCACTAACGCATCCACTCCCGCCGATGTTCCGTCTACACCACCTCTCCCACTTTGAGCAGTTCCAGCACCAGGTCGCCTTCCTGGTCCACAGAAAAGGCGGGAGCGAAACGCCGGTTCCAGAGGATCTCGTCGTGGCGGTAGGAGTGCCGCGCGAGCACCGTCTGGGCAAAGGTATCGTCGTAGGCCTTGATCAGGATCAGCACCTCCGCCTGAAGGCGCCGCAGGTCCTCGGCGGTCTTGCCCCACAGCGGGCTTTCGTTGTCGATGGGGTGCACCACGGTCCAGGTGAGGGGCAGAAACAGGACCTTCTCGCGCTCGAGCTTGAGCAAGTGGTAGGCGCGCTGCGCCGCACTGTCCTTCGTCTCCACGGTCATCAGCATGATCCGGGCCTCGATTTCCATGAGGGAATTCACGCGGCGGTTGACCACGCGGAACTGGAGGCTGGTGCCGTCCTGGTAGGGGGCGATCAACATGTTCTCGCTGAAACCGACCTTGGCCGACGGGCGCGAGACGCGTCCGAACAGCAGCCCCGTAGCCAGGGCAAAGCCGAGCACGCCCACCAGTGCTTCGAACGCGGCCACCGCGTTGGCCGCCATGCCCTTGGGCGAGATGTTGCCGTAGCCCACCGTGCTGAGCGTGTGGGAGCTGAAAAAAAAGTCGTTCAGAAAGCGGCCCGCAGCAGTAGCCGCGCCGGCGCCCTGGAGCTGGTCCGGGCCCAGCGCAAAATAGGCCGCGGCAAAGCACGTGTTGATCACAATGTAGCCGAACAACAGCGTGGCCAGGAAGCTCGCCCAGCCCATGTTGATCAGGTGCAGATAGGGATGGAAGTCGCGCCAGGTGGTGCCGCGGCGGTGGACATTGAAGGTGCCGTCCTGATTGATGATGCGCCGTACGGGAGCGATCACCTGCTGGGTCAGGCCGGGGTCGAAGCTGGGTTTCTGCATATCTATCAGATCCCACGGCTTCCGCGGAGATGCAAGTCTCAGGCCGCGGCGGCCAGCCACCGGCGCACGAACTCCTCGGCGTTGCCGGCCAGATCCGCCGGCTCGCTGCGCGTTTCCTGGTTGTTCTCGAGATATACGGCCACCACGCCGGTAGGCGTGGGGCGCAACTCCAGTCTGCGCTCGCGCGCCTCCAGCCGCAGCGTGGAACCGAGCCACGCCACGTGCACCTTGACGCGCATGGCGAAGCCCACGCGCGCCGCCTGCTTGAGCAGTTCGGCGGTGTACGGTCCGCGCTTCAAGGCCTCGGCAAAGGGAGCGGCGGCCTGTGCGGCGGCCCGTTCCCGTTCGCGCGCGCGGCGCTGGCGGCCGGCGGAGTCGTGGACCGATTCTTGCGACTCGAGGGTTTTGAGATTGTTTTCCAGGCTATCGAGAAAGCTCATGGCGCTACCCATATGACGAAACAACGAGGGCTTTGGTTGCTACGGCGGCGGCCGCAAGAAAGTCACGATACCATGGACGGGATGCCGGATCGCACCGGGGAGCGGCTTACGCAACTGCGCAATGGGCTGCTGCGCCTGCACAAGAGCCTGCTCGATAGCGAGCGTGCCGCCTACGAACGCGATGTGGCGCGCATCGCCTCCACCGGGCAATATCTCAACCTGGTGCTCAACGATCCGTGGTTCGGCTGGCTGCGCGAGCTTTCGCAATTCATCGTGCTGGTGGATGAAACGCTCGATTTCGAAGAGCCGGCGACGACGGCCGATGCCGTCCGGCTGATCGCCCGGGCGCGCGATCTGATCTCGCCGGCGGAAGATGGCGCCGGCTTCGCGCGCCGGTATTTCGAGGCCATGCAGCGCGACCCGGGCGTGGTGCTGGCGCACGCCGACATGGTGCGCGTGTTCGCGGGCTTGGCGGAGTAAGCACGGCGAGTGCCAGCAAGCAGCTCCGCGGGCCGGAGCGAACTTCGATTCGTATGGTGCCGGACACATGTTGGGAAATACATCTTGCAAATACAATGAGTAACAGAGAAAATCAGCAATCAGCCTATACTCGATTGCCGCTGACAATCGAGAGGAGGCAATTGGCACTTAGAATCTACAGGCACGAAGAAGTAAGTCGGCTCCCGTTGTGGGCGAGAGCCGACTACCGCGAACCCGCCGGTGCGGATCCGGGGTGTGCAGCAGCACGATTGACATCCTACCAGAATCGGCTCCGTTAGTCCACAGTAAGCCAAATATGAGTGTATGGACGTGAACTGTAAACAGTTGTAAAGAACAATCAAAATCAACATATGTGACGTCGGGAAGTGTCGCACGTAGTTAGTGAGGAATCCGGCCCGTGTTGTGGGCAGGGGCCGGGTTACCCGGATGCCGGTTCGTGACTCTTGAAGTCCGACTCCAACCTCAAACCATCAACCCCACACATCGCTAAAGGAATCCGCAGATGGGACATCAGGAGAGAGGTAAAGTCATGTTTGAGCGACGTGCAATTAGGAATCGGATACTCTACCGTGGACTCGGTGTCATTTTGTTATCGTTAGCCGCGGCCACTGCTCACGCACAAGCGGACCCCGGAATACGGGGAGGAGTGCCGGGGGCCGGCCAGCCATTTGCCAGCGGGCTGACTTCCGGCGCACTGGCATTCTTCAAGAACGTTGGCCTGCCGCAGTTCATGGAAGTGGAAGCCGTGGATGACGGTTTGGGCCCGAGGTTTAATCTGGATTCCTGCGCCGGTTGCCACGCGTTTCCAGCGGTGGGAGGATCCAGCCCGCCTACCAACAATCCGCAGGTGGCGCGAGCGCCTATTATGGCGCCCGGCAACATGGTTCCGTCCTTTCTGAATATCAACGGACCGATCCGCGAAGTGCGGTTCGTCCGGCAGTCGAATGGAACGCCCGATGGAGGGGTACACGCCATCTTCACAATTGTCGGGCGGTCCGACAATCCGGCTGGCTGCGCGATCGCCCAGCCCGATTTCTCCAACACGGGCAACCTGGTGTTTCGCATACCCACGCCCCTGTTCGGCGACGGCTTGATCGAAAGCATCACCGACGCCACCATCAAAAGAAACCTCGCGTCGGACCCTTTCGGATTGAAGCGCTTGTTCGGGATTAGCGGCCATGTGAATACCAATGGCAACGACGGAACGGTGACTCGCTTCGGCTGGAAGGCGCAAAACAAATCGCTGCTCATCTTCGCCGGCGAGGCGTACAACGTCGAGATGGGTATCACCAACGAGAACTTTCCGAATGAGAGGGAGGAGAACCCCAAATGCGCCACCAATGGCCTGGCTGAGAACCACACCGGATTCGACGTGACCACCGCGACCACGGCCCCGGACCCGGCCGACATCGTATCGTTCATGGGTCTCATGCGCTTTCTGGACCAGCCCACGCCCGCGTGCGGGGTAGCCGGACGGCCGGCATGTTCCGGGTCCGTCAACAATGGCAGGGAGCTGTTCAATCGTATTGGGTGCGCACTCTGCCACACACCTTCGCTGACGACCGGGCTTTCGCCCATCGCCGCGCTGAACCAGGTGCCGGCCCGCCTGTTCTCAGACCTCGCCGTTCACAATATGGGATCGGGTCTGGCGGACAATGTGACCCAGGGCAATGCCGGCCCGGACGAGTTTCGGACGGCGCCTCTATGGGGCCTCGGGCAACGCGCGTTCTTCCTGCATGATGGCCGGACGAAGGACCTGTTGCAAGCCATCCTGGCCCATGACAGTCCAGGATCCGAAGCCAGCCGGATCATAGACGCGTTTGAGACACTCAACAGCTCGCAAAAGCAGGACATCTTGAACTACCTGCGTTCGCTCTGACGCGGGGGCCTGCCCACTGCAGGAAGCACGGCCGGAGGGGGCTCCCTCCGGTTCGATGCCCGCGCTGCGCGATAATGCCGTTGATGGTGGCGGAACTCGCGGGCGCGGGCGCCCTTGCCGTCTGGCTTTATCTATTGATCGGCCGCGGCGGATTCTGGCTCGAATTTTGCAGCCTGGGGCAACTCGCCGGCCGCGGACCTTCCGGCGCACCGCGCATCGCCGCTATCGTCCCGGCGCGCAACGAGGCGGACGTGGTGGGGCGCGCCATCGCTTCGCTGGCACATCAGGAATACGCCGGCGAGTTCCGCATCGTGCTGGTGGACGACGACAGCGCCGATGGCACCGCCGGCGCGGCCCGGGCCGCGGCGCCGCCCGAGGTTCTCACGGTGATTCGCGCGGCGCCGGCCGCGGCGGGATGGACCGGCAAGGTGTGGGCCCTTTCCCAAGGCATCCGCGAGGCGGCACGCTCGGAACCCGACTACCTGTTGCTGGCCGACGCGGACATCGAACACCCGCCCGGCAGCCTGCGAACCCTGGCCGCGCGTGCGGAATCGGGTGGTTACGACCTGGTCTCTTACATGGCCACGCTCGCCTGCCGTACGCCGGCCGAGCGCTCCCTGGTTCCCGCCTTCGTGTTCTTCTTCTTCCTGCTCTACCCGCCGGCATGGATTCGCAGTCCCCATCGCCGGACGGCGGGCGCGGCCGGCGGCTGCCTCCTGATCCGCCGCGCCATGCTGGAGCGCATCGGCGGCATGGCCGCGATTGGCGGCGCTCTCATCGACGATTGCGCGCTGGCCCGCGCCGTCAAACATCACGGGGGCCGCGTGTGGCTGGGCCTGGACACCGGCACACTCAGCCTGCGGCAGTACGCCACGTTCCGCGCAATCGGCCGCATGATTTCGCGCACCGCCTTCGCCCAGCTCCATCATTCGGTCCTGTTGGTGGCGGGCACGGCGGCGGGCCTGGCGCTGACCTTCCTGGTGCCGCCCCTACTTACCCTGGCCGTGCCGCAGCCCGTGCGCGGCATCGGCGCCATGGCGTGGCTGCTGATGTCGGTGGCCTACTTTCCCGCCCTGCGCTTCTACCGGTGTCCCTGGTTTATGGCACCGCTCGTTCCCCTGGCGGCGCTCTTCTATCTGGGCGCGACCGTGCATTCCGCACTTTCCTACTGGCGCGGCGCGGGCGGCATGTGGAAGGGACGCGCACAGGATCTCGCCTGAGCCCCAGCGAGTCCATACCTCAGACCAACCAGTTTCCAACTCACCGCGGTGGCGCAGAGGACGCGGAGATCACGCGGAGAAGGCAATATGGAGCTGGTTTTCTCCGTGAACTCTGCTCGCTCCGCGCTTATGCAGGGCAGGTGCATAAGCTGGAACCCGCGGTTCGGGCGCAGAAGCAGCGGAGGCGCTGAGCGGAATTCTCATTGCTGCTCCGCGCGGTCACCGCGATTCTCCGCGTCTCCGCGGTGAGTCGGAAATCCGACTGCCGCGGCCGGCTGCGCATCCGTGTCCCGGTATGCTACTTCCCACGCGGTCTCCGCGTGTGGCTTCCCATCGACTTCCGCATAGGGGTAGACAAAGTAGTTCAGGGCATCGCCCTGCTGCCGGGGTGTAAGCACGACGTCGCGCCCTTTCGAAAACTCGACGCGATTCTCGTCGTGCGCTCCGAAAAAGTAGGCGCGCTTGGACGGATTCTTCGCGGCTTCCGAGGCGTCGATCGGCACCCAACCGATTCCCTTGGCATAAAACTCGGCCCAGCAATGATACCCGGCAATCTTTCCCTCGCCGCGGTCGGCCGGAAGCGGAAAACCGATGGCGAAGCGGGCCGGAATCCCCACCGCGCGGGCATAGCCGATGAAGATGGCATGGAAGTCGGTACAGTTGCCCCGCCGTTCCTGGCAGGCGTAGTAGATGTCGCCGCGGCCCCACCCCTTGCCGGTCTTGTCGTATTTGACCGTGGAAATCACGTGATGGTAAATGGCGCGCGCCATCTCGAGATCCGTATGAGCATCCGCCTTCTGGACGACGTCGCGCGCCCACGCCCGAATCTGGCCGTCGAGCGGAACCAGGCGATCCGGTTGCAGGTACTGCGCCAGTTCCTTTGGGTCCTGGTCGCGCGCCGGCGCTGGCCCGCCCGCCAAGCGGGATTGAATGTGCTCCGTGCGCGCGGCATCAAAGGTCATCGCCACTGTGAACGTGCTCTCCTTCGGTTCCTCGAGTCTGACATGCAGCATGGCGTTCCCGTGTGACGCCGTTGCGATCTCGTGAGCGTACGGGGAATCGACGCGCAGGTTTTTGATCTGCTGCCAGGCGTCGTCGTGCGGCACCGGCACCCACAGGTCAACCTGTTTGGCGCCGGGGGGAATTCCCTTCACGATGGCTTTGTATTCGAAATGGAACCTGCGCGTACGCGGTTGAGGCGCCGCGTCGGATGGCGGCAAGGCAAGCGCCGCAAGCTGGCAGGCAAGCGGGGCGAGGACACAGCGGAGTGGAATGCTTCTCATGTTCTTACCTCACGTAGGGATTGGGTTGGAGCACACGGATTGCGCGGAACTGGGCAACCCGACAAATGGGGGCTGGGGATTAGCGGATCGTGCCCGGCCACCTGCCGGGCGTGGAGGGCGTTCATGGCGCCCCCCTGGGCCGCACTAGCGGTACGAATTGCGGAGCGATGCAAAGCAGCAGAACGGTGCCGCGCACATGGGATAGCATACGCCACGAACGCTGGAACGGCAAATTCGGGAGGCCCTTGGACTCCGGCAGCCGGTTCCCGGCCGCCGGGGAGCGTGCCATCATGACAGCGGTAATGATATCGTGACAACGTGATACGGACCCAGGTACAATTGACCGCGGAGCAGCTCGATGCGCTCCGCCGGCTGTCCACGGAGACGGGCCAATCGATCGCGGAACTGGTGCGGAAGGGCGTGGATGTCTATCTGAATTCGCAGCACCGGCCCAGCCGCAAGGAGCAGATCGAGCGCGCCCTCCGCGACACGCGCCGGTTCTCCTCGGGCCTTAGAGACGTCAGCAGGAATCACGACCGCTACCTGGCCGAGGATTTCAAAGGGTGACTGTTTTCGCCGACACTTCGGCGCTTTATGCGGCCATCGACCGGGATGACGAAAACCACGAGGCGACGGCAGCCGCGATGGCCAGGCTGCTATCCCAGGCCGCGATTCTACTTACCAACAATTACGTTTTGCTGGAGACATGCGCCTTGCTGCAGCGCAGGCTCGGTCCGGCGGCATTTCGGGTATTTCAGCAGGATGTCTTCCCGCTGCTCACCGTCGAGTGGATCACCGAGCGGCGGCACCGGGCGAGGGTCGAGGCCGCGCTAGCTGCGGCCCGCAGGAAATTAAGAGTCGTGGACTGCGTGAGCTTCCAGAGCATGAGAGAAGGCGGCGTCCGGACTGCCTTTTGCTTCGATCCTCATTTCCGCGAGCAGGGCTTCGAGCTGGTTCCCTGAAACCGCCATCACCGCCGCATCACGACCGGTGTCCTCCGCGGGCCTGTGGTAGACTCGGGAATTCCGAATTCCGAACGCGGGGGCGCGCAGAGGTTTTCGCTTGACACTCGCTCCGGTCGACTACCTGATCCTGGCGCTCTATTTCGCCTTCGTGCTGGGTATCGGGTGGCGCCTGCGCAAGAAAATCTCCACCAGCGGCGATTTTCTGACCTCGGGCCACTCCGTCCCCGTGTGGATCACCAGCCTCGCGTTTCTGGCCGCCAACCTGGGCGCGCAGGAGCTGGTCGGCATGTCCGGCAACGGCGCCAAGTATGGCATTATGACCGCGCACTTTTATTGGGTGGGAGCGGTGCCGGCCATGCTCTTCGTGGGCATTTTCATGATGCCGTTTTATTACGGCAGCCGCGCGCGCTCCGTGCCGGAATATCTCAAAATGCGGTTCGACGAGAAGACCCGCGCGGTGAATGCCATGAGCTTTGCCTGCATGACCATCTTCTCGTCGGGCATCTCCATGTACGCCCTGGGGCTGCTGCTGCGTCTGGTGCTGGGTTGGAGCTTCACCGCTTCCGTGCTTTGCTCAGCCGCCATTGTGCTGGCCTATACATTTCTTGGCGGTCTCACCAGCGCCATTTACAACGAGGTGCTGCAATTCTTCCTGATCGTGATGGGCTTCTCCCCGCTCGCTATCATGGCTGTCGCCAAGGCCGGCGGTTGGAGCGGCATGGCCACGCGGTTGAAAACCGTCACCCTGCCCGGCGGCATGGGCGGCGATGTCATGACCCACGGCTGGCGCTACATCGGGCACACCGCGCAGAACCCCATGGGGATCGAAGCATTCGGCATGGTGGCCGGACTCGCCTTCGTGCTTTCGTTCGGTTACTGGTGCACCGATTTCCTGGTGATCCAGAGGGCCATGGCGGCCAATTCCATGTCCGCCGCGCGGCGTACTCCGGTGATCGCCGCATTTCCCAAAATGATGATGCCGTTCATCGCCATTGTGCCCGGCATCGCCGCCGTCGCGCTCTCGCACATGCAGGTGGGCTACGACCTCCCCATGAAAAACAGCGGCCCGGATTACGACCAGGTGCTCACCACGCTGATGGGCCGCTTCTATCCCGCGGGCATGTTGGGCGTCGGCCTCACCGGGTTGATGGCCTCCTTCATGTCGGGCATGGCCGGCAACGTCACGGCCTTCAACACGGTGTGGACTTACGACATCTACCAGAGCTACATCCGCCCCGGCGCCCCCGACCGCCACTACCTGATGGTCGGCCGCATCACCACGATTGTGGGCGTGGGGCTCTCCATCGGCACCGCCTACCTGGCGCAGCGGTACAACAGCATCAACGACCTGCTCCAGCTCGTTTTCAGTTTTGTGAACGCGCCGCTGTTCGGCACCTTTCTGCTGGGCATGTTCTGGAAACGTGCCATTGGACACGGCGCGTTTACCGGCCTGCTGAGCGGCACCGCGGCGGCGGCCTTGACCCACGGGTTAACCGTGGCTGAAGGCCTGGGTGGCTGGATCGCGGAGGTGTACCACTTCCCTTCGACCATGGCGCAGAATTTCTGGATCGCCATCTGCGCCTGGACGACCTGCTTCCTCATGACCATCGCGGTGAGCCTGGTCACCCGCCCGCGCCCGGAGCGCGAGTTGGAAGGCCTGGTCTACTCGCTCACCCAGCGCCAGCACGACGAGGGAGCCGCCTGGTATCTGCGTCCGGCGCCGATCGCCATCGGCGTCGCGCTCGCACTCCTGATTCTGAATCTCTGGTTCGCCTGACATGATGGACTTACGCATACCCGTGGGCGGCTTCTTCACCGTGGCCGGTCTCATCCTAGTGGGAATGGGCGTCTTCGCGCCGGAGACGCGCGCGGCTCTGACGACGGCCAACGTCAACCTCTTTTGTGGTCTCGTCATGCTGGCGTTCGGCGTCTCGCTCCTGCTGCTGGCGCGGTGGGCGCACCGGCACCGGCGATGATCGAAAATTTCCGTCGGCTCTATGGCTCCGCAGACGGGCTGCGCATCTGGCGTGCGCCCGGACGCGTCAACCTGATTGGCGAGCACACCGATTACAACCTCGGATTCGTGCTTCCGCTGGCGCTCGATCTGGCGGCCTATGTCGCCGCGGCACCCTCCCGGGACGGCCGACTGCACATCCGGTCCGAGCACCGCGCGGAGCTGTTCGAATGCCCGGCCGGCGAAATCGCGGCGCTCGAGCCCCGGCGCCAATGGACCGATTACCCGCTGGGGGTGGCCCGCGAACTGGTCCGCGCGGGCTTCCCCATCCAGCCGGCCAACCTGCTCATCCGCAGCACCGTCCCGGAGGGTTCCGGGCTGAGCTCCTCGGCCGCACTGGAGGTCTCCTCGGCCCTCGCCTTCCTGAACGGCCGCACCCTGGAACCGCTCGTGCTGGCGCGTCTCTGCCAGCGCGCCGAGCGGGAGTTCGCCGGCATGCCTTGCGGCATCATGGACCAATACATCGCCGTCTATGGGCGGGCGGGCTCCGCCGTGGAGATCGATTGCCGCAGCCTCGAGCACCGGCTGGTGGCGCTTCCCGCGGGCATCGCGTTTCTGGCGGTGAATACCATGGTGAAGCACGCCCTGGCGGCCTCCGCCTACCAGGAGCGCGTGGCGGAGTGCGCTGCGGCCGTCGAGCGGATTCGCACCCGCCTGCCCAGGGTGGAAAGCCTCCGCGACGTTTCGCCCGCTCAGCTCGCATCGGTGGCGCCCTTGCTCTCCGGGGTGGCCGCGCGGCGCGCCCGCCACGTGGTGACGGAGAACGCCCGTGTGGCCGCCTTCGTGGACGCGAGCGCCCGCGGAGATCTCGGCCGCATGGGGCGGCTGCTGGTGGAATCGCACCACAGCCTGCGGGACGATTACCAGGTGAGCTGCCCCGAGCTCGATTTCCTGGTTGATGCCGCGCTCGCCGTCGACGGCGTCTTCGGCGCGCGCATGACCGGCGGCGGTTTCGGCGGATGCACCGTTACCATGCTGCGCCCCGGCGCCATCCCCCAATTCGGCGAACGGATCGCGCGCGGCTACGCGCGCCGGTTCCACGTCACCCCGGCGATTTATCCGTGCCGGCCCTCGGCCGGAGCGGGCGAAGTTAAGAATTGTGAGACTATTCCGTCCGCCGTGTGACTAATTGGCAAATAGATCAGAATGTTCCTCCGTCGTAGCGCCGGCGGTCTTGCCGCTGGTTCACAGCGGCCGTCAGGCTGCCGGCGTTGACTGAGAATGTACCCCTGCCGGGGCCGTCAGGTTGGCCCGAAACATGCTCAAATAACAACAGACGCAGCCCGCCGGTGGCGACCGCCTCGCCTTGCGGCGGAAGGGGATGGTGCTATCCATTGACGGGGTGCGCGCTCGGGAGTAGGCTAGAAATACGGGGTTGTCATGACTCGCTATCAGCCAGCACGGCATTACTTGTGGTTCGGCATCGCCGCTGTCGTGTTGGCGGCTTCTTCGGCCTGGTTGGGACGCAGTTTTCGCCCGGCATTCGTCGCCGCCGCGCTCTCCCTGCTTACCGCCGCGTTGCTTTTTCTCCTGGCATTGCGTCCCGCCGTGGAGATTCACGAAGGCTATCTCTCCATCGGCCGCCGCATCATCCCCTGGATGGATATCCGCCGCGTCGACCGCACGGGATGGATATCTCCGCTGCTGGTCCGCATTACGCTTTACGACGATTCGCGCCTTGCGCTGATCTACCCCGGCGATCTCGATTCCTGCAACAGCCTGCTCCGCCACCTGCGCCGCCTTTCGCGCGACGCGCTTATCGACGGCATCCCCTACCGCCAGTATTGGGGCGAAGTTCTGGCCTCCGGCGGCGGGCGCCAACAGCAGCTTCCGCCCCGCTACCGCATCCTCCGCCCCGAGGATGAGGCCGAGGTCGAACGCCTCTACCAGCGGCTGAAAACGGTCGGTAACCTCGATCAGAAGAACTCCACGGACGAGAAGTAGTCCGTGGCGCGCCGCTCTCTCCGTGTCCGGCTCCTCTTCGCCCTCGCCATCGTCCTGGTAGCCATCATCGCGGCGCGATCTTTCTGGCTGGCGGCTTTGGGCTACGCCCTGATCCATAACGACGGGCCGGCGAAGGCGGACATCGCCGTCGTGCTGGCGGGCGAGTATCTGGGCTATCGCCTGGAGACGGCCGCCGCCCTGGTCCGCGACGGGTACGTGCCCGCGGTGCTGGTGAGCGGTCCCGGCAGTTTCTACGGCCTGCATGAGTCCGACCTGGCCATTCCGTTCGCGGTGCGCCACGGCTACCCGGCGGCATGGTTCATCGCCTTTCCGCACGAGGCGATGTCGACCCGGGAGGAGGCCGTCGTGGTCCTCGCCGAGCTGCGCCGCCGCAATGTCCACAGCGTCCTTCTGGTGACCAGCGATTACCACACCGCCCGCGCGGCGCATATCTTTCGCGCCGCGGAGCGCGCCATGGGAGGCGGCCCGTCGTTGCGCATGGTTGCGGCGGCCGACCGGTATTTCACCCCGAATTCCTGGTGGCGCAATCGCCAGGGACAAAAGACCGCCTTCTTCGAATGGTGCAAGACGTTCGCCACCTACCTGGGGATGTGAGCCATGCGGGAATCCCTCGCCACCCTGAAAAAGTACCTTTGGCGCTACCGCTGGGGAATGGCGTGCGGCACGCTCTGCCTGGTGCTCAAAGACCTCGCGCATGTGGCCCAGCCGCTCATGATCGGGTACGCCGTGGATGCGCTGGGCAGCCGCGGCGCGTTTCGCTTCGTGCGCTATACGGCCTACCTGGTGGCGCTGGCGCTGCTCAAGGGCGTATTTCAATTCGGCATGCGCGTGATCATCATCGGCATCTCGCGCGACATCGAATACGACCTGCGCAACGACCTGTTCCAGCACCTGGCCTCCCTCTCGCCCGACTACTACGCGCGCACGCGCACCGGCGACATCATGGCGCGCGCCACCAACGATCTCAACGCCGTGCGCATGATGCTCGGCCCCGGCGTCATGTACTGGTGCGAGACCAGCCTCACTTTCGCGCTCATTATCGCGGTGATGCTGAGGCTCGATTGGCGCCTCACGCTGCTGGCCGTGGCGCCCGCTCCCGCGGTGAGCCTCGCCGTGATTTTCTTCGGCCGCATCATCCACGACCGCTTCGAAAAGATCCAGGCGATGTTTTCCGATATCTCCAGCCGCGTGCAGGAAAACCTCTCGGGCGTGCGCATGATCCGCGCTTTCGTCCAGGAGCAGGCCGAGCTGCGCCGCTTCGCGGAGCTGAACCGCGAGTACATCGCGCACAATCTCAAGCTGGTGCGCATCCAGGGCCTATTTCAGCCGCTGCTCGAGACCCTCATCGGCCTGACCTTTCTGGTGGTGCTGTGGATGGGCGGCCGCGACGTCCTGCGCGGCCGCATCACCGTGGGCGGCTTCGTCAGCTTCAACGCCTACATGGGCCTGCTGGGCTGGCCCATGATCGCGCTCGGCTGGGTGGTGAACCTGATGCAGCGCGGCAGCGCCTCGCTCGGCCGCATTCGCGAGATCCTGCGCGAGGCCCCTTCCATTTGCGCTCCGCCCCATCCCGTACCCCTCGCGGCCGTGCGCGGCGAAATCGAATTCCGCGCGGCCGCGGTCGATTACGGCAGCGGCCCGGTATTGGATGAAATCAATCTGCGCATTCCCGCCGGCGCCACCGTCGCCGTAGTGGGCCGCACCGGTTCGGGTAAGAGCACGCTGGCCGGCCTGGTGCCGCGCCTGCAAGATCCCACCGAGGGCGCAGTCTTACTTGATGGCGTCGATCTCCGCCGCCTCGATCCCTCCGAATTGCGCCGCCACATTGGATTCGTGCCGCAGGAGACGTTCCTGTTCAGCGCCACCATTGCCGAAAACATCGCCTTCGGCGTGGAGCGCGCCACTGCGGAGGAGATCCGCCGCGCCGCCGAAATCGCCGGCCTGGCCGCCGATATCGACGGCTTCCCCCTGGGCTATGAAACGATGGTGGGCGAAAGGGGCATCACCCTTTCCGGCGGCCAGAAGCAGCGCACCGCCATCGCGCGCGCGGTCCTGCGCGACCCGCGCGTCCTGATCCTGGACGACGCCCTTTCGAGCGTGGATACGCTCACCGAAGAGCGCATCCTGACGCACCTGGCCGGCGTAATGCGCGGCCGCACGGTAATCCTGATTTCGCACCGCGTCTCGACTGTGCGAGCGGCCGGCCGCATCGTGGTCCTGGAGAAGGGCCGCATCGTCGAGCAGGGCACGCACGCGGAGCTGATCGCCGCGGGCGGCTATTATGCCGGCCTAGCGCAAAAACAGATGCTGGAAGAGGAACTGGAGGCGATTTGAGGGGCGGGGACGCGCCGCCTCGCCGCGAACGGACCTGCGCCCGGCGATCACGTGGTCAGAATCCCGTACCTACCGATACGAACTGCCGTAAGCGGCGCTTACCGGGATCTATCTCCAGACATGGCGCGCGCGCCAAACTTCCCCCAACGGACTTTTCACCAATCATGATGCCGCGCCTTCGTTCGGGCCCTAATTGGAGCGCGATAGCTGCGGAAGTCGCAGCTCTCTCCGAGTGGCGCGTGATACGCGCGTAGATGCGATGCCTTCACAAATGGAACTCCGCATATGGAGGTGGCCGGTAAACCAGCAAATCGAGCGTGTCGGGTCACTCCGGGACGGTTGGCGTTCTGGACCGCCACTTCATCTCTTCCTTCACATTGCCGGTCACCAGGAAGTCGTAAAGGTGAACAAGGCTACGGCGTAATCCCCAGACGTCATCAACGCCAAGAGCCGCGCCGGGAAACACACCGAAGCTGCTCGCTGGGTGGATGATCTTGATCCTGTCTTCGTAATACTCCTCAAAATAGCCTTCGGCCTCCCACTCGCAACCAAAGATCCTGTCGAGAAAGCGGCCGGCGTCTTTGGCGGTGGGATTCTCGTTGCCCTCAGCGCACACAATCTCCTTTACGATCTCCATGCTTGCTTCCATCGCCACATAAAGAGACATCGCGGAGCTCTCGAGGAATTCGGTGAAACGCTCCAGCATGATGGCGCGGACGAGGGCACCGAGACCGCGCATCATCAGATGGTCAGACACATCGATGGAATCGAAGATGTCGAGTTGACGTTCGTGTTCGAGCCTCGAACCGTCGTCGTACGAATACGCCAACCCTCCGATGAGTGGCGGCCTGTGCATTTCGCCTTGATACAATGGCACCCGCCGCACGAACGCGGCAAATTCGTCCATCAACTTGTTTACCGTGGCTGCGTCCGAAAGGTCGACGCCGATGTAGCGTCTCTCCATGGCGTAAGGTGCAGGGTACAGACCCAAGAAGGCTAGATCGCCCCGAAGGGATAAAAGGATGCTGGCAAGGGCCCGAATTTCAAATTGTGACAGGTACTCGATTTCTGAGTAGTAGTCTTCGGGTTCCTCGACAGGTTCGAAGGTGGTGATCAACGCGGACAGATCTGGTCGGATCACCATCGCAGCTCCGCGGTGATTGATCGTTCCAATGGGATAGTCTCCTAAAGGAGACAGCAATCGAACCAAAACCCCTTCGTAGTCCCGCTTCTTATACGACATGCCACCGATGGACAACTCTGGATCAGGTGCGGCCTTGGACTTCATTGCCTCTGGCGCCGGCATGTCGTTACTCATCACTCTCTTCTAGCGCGATTCATCCGCGCCCGCAATCACGAGGAGCGGGCGGCATCGGCCGTACCACTCAGTATTTTCGGGGCATTGAAACGCGCTGGGGGAACGACCAGCAGACCGCCGAGCGGAGGTCGGTAACCCTTCCAAAGGCAGCGGTCACGGCGCAGGCTCGATCCCGATCTCATCGTTCACGGGGGACGCGATTCGCTGTGTACGTCCGAGGTAACGCTCGGTCGTCTGGATCGGCATGTGCCCCACGATCAACTGGATCTCCAGAACGCGTGGTGGATGGGCTTTTACCGATTCCATATGGAGTTCGTTCCGTTCCATCACGGGTGCCAGGGTGAGATCGCCGAAGCTGTGACGACCGGATATTCGGTAGTACCAACGTGGTAGCCGGCTGCAGCTAAGAGCTTGTCCAGTCGAGCTGGGTTTCGGCTGAAGTGTTGTTGGGACCGATCAAGATCTCCGCAAAAGCGATCGGTCGGTTATTAGCCCTGACGACAACGGGGAAATACACTTTGGCACCGGTCTCTGAAGGCCGGCTCTTCAACTGATCACTTGCAGAATCGGCGACAAGAGTGACGTGGCGGAACTCCTGTTCGCCTGCCCATTCGGCGCGTTTGGCGATGATCGCTTGAAACGCAGCTTGACGCTTCAGAGCACTTGCCCCGAGTGCAACGTTCTTGGGTATGTTGGATACCCCTGCCATAAACTCCAGGATCCTTCCGAATTCTGTGCGTATCGTCTCGCTCCATGACGGCTCGGAATAGTCGACCTGCATGAGCGCGGAGGCCTGTTGTTTGGGGCCAGGTTCGTTCAGCAGCCGGATACCGAGGCAGATTCCGCGGCCATCATCGCCGTATTTCCGCCACTGATCGTGGTCATCCCGCGCCGTTGTAAAGCAGGCAAGACAGACGGTAATAGACCGCAGAACGTGCGCCTTTGCGTAATTCGCCAAAAAGACATCTAACACGCGTGCGGCGGTGCCCGAAGTCGTCCGGCGGAGGTCGGTCGCGACTTCAAGGATGGTCGTGTCTGCCGATGACAACTCGGCGGTGTCGTTTGTGCAGTGATGCGCGGTCGCCCAGAATTGCTGGCTTGAAATGATGCCTTCGGCACCCACGGCACTCGTATAGTGGTACAGAACTGACGGAGTTGAAGGTAACGGCGTGGGGAGCGCAACCCGATCGAACATTCGAGCAAGGGGGAGCGGATCCGTCAGCCGTTGGCGTGGGGGGGCTTGTTTGTCTTTCGCTTTCGAGACTTCGGCATGAACGTTATCACTCGCGTAGCGAGGGCATCCCCTCGTTGATGAACCTTGATTGTACGTTGCGGACGACACCCTATTGATCTCCGGGTGTGTAGTCCCCAACCCGTACAAAGCCCAGATCGATCCCGCCGCCCCGGTGCAAGGGTTCTACAGAGGAA
This sequence comes from Terriglobia bacterium, assembly GCA_020073615.1. Lineage (GTDB taxonomy): Bacteria > Acidobacteriota > Terriglobia > Bryobacterales > Bryobacteraceae > JADGNR01. Next base: position 95,321 of record JAIQEX010000004.1, on the reverse strand, counting down.
CTCGCGTGCCGCGGAAGACTGGGAGTCCGCCGAAAATATCGGGGTCCCTCACAATCAATTCGTCGACAGGATTCAGGCTCGGTACCTTTGGGCCGGTTGCCCTCGGCACCAGTCTACTCTCAACCGGGCCGCGTCGCGGCGAATCCGCCACAGGTTCACGGGGCTTCATCGTATGCCATGACAACGGATCAGATTCATTGAGGCGCCGGCGGAAAGGACGCAGGCCGGCCGGTGCGGTTGGCGTCGATGGAAAGTCAGCAGCCTGGCCGCCGCCTCAATCGCGTTCCAGCGCGTATAAGTCGTCGCGCCCGGTGCAGGCCAGGCAGATCTTGACGACTATTCCGCCGCCTTCCCGCCACTCGTGCGGCGTCTGCATGCCGCACACCTTGCAGAAGGACATGGTTCTGGGCACCGTCATTGGTTCCGGCCGCTCGCCCGCACTCATCGAATACCACCTCCGACAAGCATTCTGCGCCAGCGCATGCCCTATGTCGAGTCGGGTCCGTACCTGTCGTACCGGGACTTTATCGCTAGAACCTGGCGAATTAAGGCTCACAGCGCCGCCAGTTCCTCCAGCTTCAGGCGGCCCGTGTAGATCGCCATGCCCAGCGCCACGTGGACGTGCATATCGAGTAAGGCGCGCACTTCGTCCATGGTGGTAATGCCGCCCGCCGCAGTCAGCTCCAGCGAGGTCGCCGCGCGCAGGCGCCGGAACCAATCCAGGTCCGTCCCCTGCATCATCCCTTCTTTGTCCACATAGGTGCACAGAAACCCGGAACAGTACCGCTCGAGCGCGCCTAGTACCTCTTCGGCGGCCAGAGCCGTGGCCTCCTGCCAGCCCTTCACGACGATGCGGCCTTCGCGGGAATCCACGGCAATCAGCAGGCGTTCGCGCCCCACCGCGTCCCGTAGCGCAGCCAGCAAGCGCTCGTCTACACCGCTTGCGGAGAATGCCGCCGTGCCCACGATCACCTTGCGCGCGCCCGCCTCCACCAGCGCCTGCGCGCGCTCCGCCGTGCGCACGCCGCCGCCCACGCGTGCCGCCGCCTGCGCCGCCAGCAGGCGGACCAGCGCGTCGTTCGACCCGCGGCCCATGGCGGCATCGAGATCGATCACCTGGATCTCGGGAAACGCGGCGAACTTGCGCAGCATCTCCTCGGGCGAATCGCCTTCGAGCGCCTTCTCGCGCCCCTGTACCAGTTGCACTACCTTGCCGTCCATCAGGTCGATGCACGGAAAAATCACGCCGCCCTCCGCACTGGGATGCCGCGCCGGTCCAGCTCTTCCTTCAACTGATCCACCGTGTACGTCCCGTAGTGGAAAATGGAAGCCGCCAGCGCCGCGTCCGCGCAGCCATCGGTCAGCACGCGCACGAAATGCTCGGGCGTGCCCGCGCCGCCGCTCGCGATCACGGGGACATGGGTGGCGCGCGACACCGCGCTGGTCAGCGCGCAATCGAAGCCCTCCTGCACGCCATCGGTATCCATGGAAGTCAGCAGAATTTCGCCCGCGCCCAACTCCTCGCCGCGCGCCGCCCAGGCCACCGCGTCCATGCCCTCGTCGTCGCGGCCGCCGCGAGTATACACGTGCCATTGCCCCGTCCCGTGCCGCCGCGCGTCGATGGCCAGCACGACCGCCTGCGCGCCGAATTCGAGCGACAGCTCGGTGATCAGCTCCGGACGCCGCACCGCCGCCGTGTTGACCGACACCTTGTCCGCCCCCGACATCAGGATCAGCCGCGCGTCCGCCACCGAGCGGATTCCGCCGCCCACCGCCAGCGGGATGAACACCTTCCGCGCCGTCCGCGCCACGACATCGGCCATGATCGCGCGCGCGTCGCTGGAGGCGGTGATATCCAGGAAGACCAGCTCGTCGGCGCCCTCGCGGTTGTAGCGTTCGGCCAGCTCCACCGGGTCCCCGGCGTCGCGCAGGTTGACGAAGTTCACGCCCTTGACCACGCGGCCGCCGGTGACATCCAGACAGGGAATGATTCGCTTGGCCAGCATGGCGCGCTCACATTTCCAGAAAATTCCGCATCACCTGCAACCCCACCGCGCCCGACTTCTCGGGGTGGAACTGCACGCCGAACACGCTGCCCGCCTCGAGCGCCGCCGTGTACCGCACCTCGTAGGTGCAAGTCGCGGACGCACGCTCGTTTTCGGGCACGTAGTAGCTGTGCGCGAAATAGACGAACGGCCGCGCATTCAAGCCACGCGCCAGTTTCGAATCCGGCCGCACTTCCAGATTGTTCCAGCCCATGTGCGGCACGCGAGCGCCGGCCGGAAAGCGCCGCACCGTGCCTGGGTAGACGCCCAGGCCGCGCGCCTCTGGTGCCTCCTCGCTGGCTTCGAACAGCGCCTGCAGCCCCAGGCAGATGCCCAGAAACGGCACGCCCGCGCCGATCCGCTCGCGCAGCGTATCGCGCACCTCGAGCGCGTCCAGCGCGCGCATTATCTGGCCGAAGTGCCCCACGCCCGGCAGAACGATCTTCGACGCCTGCCGCAACCCCGCGGAATCGCGCGCCAGGCGGTATTCCCAGCCCAGCTCGCCCAGGGTATTCTCCACCGACCGCAGATTGCCCGCGCCGTAATCGAAAATCGCGATCACAGCAGCCCCTTGGTTGAAGGCAACTGGTTCTTCAGCCGCGCATCCTTCGAGCACGCGTACTTCAAAGCCCGCGCGAAGCACTTGAAAATCGCTTCGATCTTGTGGTGGCTCGACCGCCCGTACAGCACGCGCGCATGCAGGTTGGCGCCCGCGTGGTTCACGAAGCCGCCGAAGAAATCCTCCACCAGCTCGGCTTGCAGATCGCCCACGAGGCGCACGCGCACCAGGTCCTTGTACACCAGGGCCGGCCGCCCGCCCAGATCGAGCGCCACCACGGCCAGCGTCTCGTCCATGGGCAGAACGAAGTAGCCCGCGCGGTTGATGCCCTTCCGGTCGCCCAGCGCCGTCGAAAACAACTGGCCCAGTGCGATGCCCACGTCTTCCACGGTGTGGTGCTGGTCCACGTGCAGGTCGCCCGCGACGTTCAGCTTCAGATCGAAGCCGCCGTGCCTGGTGAACAGCTCCAGCATGTGGTCGAAGAAGCCTATGCCGGTGTCGATCTGGTATCGCCCGCGCCCCTCGATGCGCAACAAGCCAATGATTTTCGTCTCCGCGGTTTCGCGCCGTATGGTGGCTGCCCTCATGCCGCGAACACCTCGGACAGGTAGTTGATGTCGTCCACGATGGCGTACGCGCTCTCGGCCTGAAACAGGAATACCAGGTCCAGGTACAGCGGATTGGAGGGCGCCGCGATGCCGATAAATGGCACCTTCGCCGACCGCGCGCAGCGCGCGTCGTCCACCGTGTCGCCGATGTAGTACGCCTGTCCTCCAGTCTCCCCGTGCAGAATTTGCAGCAACCCGTCGGGCGCGGGCTTATGGTTCGCAATCTCGTACATGCCCACCACCGGATCGAATACCAGGCCGCCGGCGAATCGCGCGAGCGTCAACTCCGCGTCGGCGCGCGGGCGGCCCGTGAACAGCGCAAAGCGGAAGCGCTCGTTCAGCTTCTCCAGCACGCCCGGCAGTGCGATCCAGCGCTCCCGCAGAATCATCCCGTCCGACCCATCGCCCAGAAAGAGCTTCTGAAAATGCCCCTTCACGCGCGCGAAAGGAACCTCCACGCCGGCGCGTTCAATGATGTGATGCGAGAGCTGCCAATCGTCGTTCCAGCCGCCCTGGTTCTTGTACTCCTGGATCTGTTCGCGCGTGACCTCGATCCCGGCGAAGTGCGCCACCGTGCGCGCGATAGTCTCGCGGTACGACTCCGTCACATCCACCAGCACCCCGTCCATGTCGAAAATCAGCAGCGGCTTGCTCATGGTTTCCAGATCTCCGCCAGCGCGTCCAGCAGCCGGCGCGTCTGCTCGCGCGTGCCCACGGTGATGCGCACGCACCCCGCGGCTTCGTAGCTGCGGTCGCGCACCAGGATGCCTTGTCCCCGCAGCTTGTCGCGCACCTCCACCGCGCGCACGCCGATGCGCGCCAGCACGAAATTGGCGGAGCTCGGCACGTATCCGATCCCCAGCTTCTCCAACCCGACGCAGAGCAATTCCCGCGCCGCCAGCACTTCGGCCACGTAATTCTCGATGTAGGCCGTATCTTCCACCGCCGCCTGCGCCGCCTCCACCGCTAGCGAGTTCACGCTATAAGGCGACTGCGCCTTGTGCAGAAAGGCGATGTTGGCTTCGTGCGAAAACAGGCAGCCCAGGCGCATGGCCGCCATGCCGAACACCTTGGAAAATGTGCGCGAGACGAACAGGTTGGGCACGCGTTCGATTTCGGCCAGCGCGGTCACGCCGGAGAACTCGTAGTAGGCCTCGTCCACCAGCACCACCGCCTTGCGCGCGCGGTGCAGAATGCGTTCGATTCCCAGCAGCGAAACGCCCGTGCCCGTGGGGTTATTGGGATTGGCCAGCAGCACCGCGCGCGTTTCCGGCGTGATGGCGGCCAGCACCTCCGCCAACGGAAATTCCATGTCCGGCTGCGGGTAGACAACCTCTTTGATGCGCGCCCCCGCCACCTCCGCGTAGAACCGGTACATGGCATAAGCGGGCTTCAGTACCAGCACCTCCTGCCCATCATCTATATAAGTGTTGAGGAACACCTGGATGGCTTCGTCGGTGCCGTTGGTGAAGACGAACTGCGCGGGCTGCACGTGGAAATACCGGGCGATGGCCGCTTTCGCTTCGCCGTATTCCGGATAGACCGCCAGCCGCCCGCTCTCCAGCCGCTCCTTCAGCGCCGCGATCACGCGCGGCGACGAGCCCACGGTATTCTCGTTGAAATCCAGGCGCAGCTTGCCCGTCCGCCCCGCCGTCGGCGGCGAATACGGCGCCATGGCGAGCACCGCGGGCCGCGGCTTGATGGCGCCCCTAGGCAGCTTGGGCTTCATTGGCGTCCCATCCTCGCCTCCACCGACCGCGCGTGCGCCTCCAACCCTTCGGCCCGCGCCAGTGTGGTGATCGCCGGCGCCAGCCGCCGCAGGCCCGCCTCCGTCAGTTCCTGCACCGAAATCACTTTGACATAGTCGGTCACCGCCAGTCCGCCCCGCTGCCGCGCCGCGCCGCTGGTGGGCAGCACGTGGTTCGGCCCCGAAGCGTAATCGCCCGCCGCCTCGGGACTGTACGTCCCCACAAATACGCTGCCCGCATGGCGCACGCCCGCCAGCAGTTTCCGATCCGGGATGCTCAGATGTTCCGGCGCAAATCGATTAGCCACTTCTACCGCCTCGTCCAGCGAGCGCACCAGCACCACCGCCGAATTCTTCGCAATCGATCGCCCGGCCACTGCCGCCGTCGGCAATACCGCAAGCTGCCGCGCAACTTCCTTCGCCACCGCCGCCGCCAGCCGCCGCGACGTGGTCAGCAGCACCGCCGAGGCGTCCACATCGTGCTCCGCTTGCGCCAGCAGATCGGCCGCCAGCGAGCGCGGATCGCCCTCCGCCGCGATGATCAGGATCTCGGTCGGCCCCGCGACGAAGTCGATGCCCACCTCGCCCGCCAGCAGCTTCTTGGCCGCGGCCACATAGATGTTTCCCGGCCCTACGATGCGATCCGCCCGCGGTACGGTGCGCGTCCCGAACGCAAATGCGGCAATCGCCTGCGCGCCGCCCATCTGAAAAACGGCGCCCACCCCCAACAGTGCTGCCGTACCGAAAATTTCCGCGACCGGCTTGGGCGTGGCCACGCAGATGTTCGGAACGCCTGCCACCTGCGCGGGAATCACCGTCATCATGAGCGTGGAGGGCAAGGGATAGCGGCCCGCCGGAATGTACGCCGCCACGGTGTCGAGCGGCCGCACAATCTGCCCCAGCCACACACCGGCACGCATTTCGCGCGTCCACTCGCGCGGCATCTGCCGCCCGGCATACGCGCGGATGTTCGCCGCCGCCGTCCTCACCGCCGCGCGAAAATCGGGCGCAAGCTTTCCGCGCGCCGCGCGCAGCTCCTTCTCCGGTACGCGCACGTTCTTGCCGGTGAAGCCGTCGAACCGGCGCGCGTACTCCAGCAGCGCGGCATCTCCGCGCTTCCGCACGGCCTCCAGAATCGGCCGCACCACCGCTTCCGCTTCCGCCAGGCGCGCCCCGCGGCGTGCCAGCAGACGCCCGATCTCTTTGCTCTCCAGAATGCGAATCACAGCACGATCTTGTTCAGCGGGTACTCGACAATTCCCTCGCCGCCCGCCTGCTTCAGGCGCGGAATGATATGGCGCACCGTCGATTCGTCGAGAATCGTATTCACCGCCAGCCACGCCTCGTCGCTCAGGTGCGAAATAGTGGGCCGCTTCAGCGCCGGCAGCACGGCCAGCACCGCCGCCAGGTTATCGCGATGCACGTTGAGCATCAGCCCCACTTTTCCCAGCGCATGAATCGCCCCTTCCAGCAGCATGCGGATGTCTTCCAGCTTTTGCCGCTTCTCCCGGTCCTGCCACGCCTCCCGGTTAGCGATCAGTTGCGTGTTCGACTCCAGCACCGTATCGATAATTTTGAGGTTGTTGGCGCGCAGCGACGACCCGGTCTCGGTCACCTCCACGATGGCGTCGGCCAGCACCGGCGGCTTCACCTCGGTTGCGCCCCAACTGAACTCCACTTTGGCCGCCACGCCGTGCCGCGCCAGGTAGCGCTTCGTGGTCTCCACCAGTTCGGTGGCGATAATTTTCCCCTGCAAATCTTTCACCGACTGGAAACCCGATGCCATCGGCACGGCCAGCACCCAGCGCACCTTGCCGAAGCTCTGCTTGGCATATATAAGGTCGGCCACGGCCACCACATCGGCGCCGTTCTCCTCCACCCAATCGCGCCCCGTCAGCCCGGCATCCAGGATGCCGTCCTCCACGTACCGCGCCATCTCCTGCGCGCGGATGAGCATGCATTCGATTTCCGGATCGTCGATGCCCGGGAAATAGGAACGGCTGCTGGTGGTGATGGCAAACCCGGCGCGGCGGAACAGCTCGATGGTGGCGCTCTCCAGGCTGCCCTTGGGAATGCCCAGCTTGAGCTTCACTTCTGGCCTCCGTAGACCGCGCCGGGATCGAAAGCCCGCTCCTCGGAAACCGTCCACGCGCCGTTGTCCAGGCGCCGGAAGAAGCAGCTCTCATACCCCTCGTGACACACGCCCGGGCCCAGCGCTTCCACCTCCACCAGCAGCGCGTCGCCGTCGCAATCGGCCGCGATCCGCTTCACCACCAGGCGGTGCCCCGAGCTTTCGCCTTTGAGCCACAGCTTCCGCCGCGACCGGCTGTAGAAGGTGGCATAGCCGGTTTCCACCGTCAACCGGAAGGCCTCTTCATTCATGTACCCCACCATCAGCACGCGCCGGCTGGCATGGTCCTGGATGACCGCCGTGATCAGGCCGTCGGATTTTTGAAAATCCAGATTCATCGTGAACGCCAATAAAAAAGCCCGCCACAACGAGGGCGGGCGTCCTTTCCAATTCCGCGAAAATGAGTATACCATCTATTTCGAGGAAGATGCGCGTCGCGATCGACGCCGTGCCGCTGCTGGTGCGCAGCGCGGGCGTCAAGAACTATCTTTATCACTGGATCGCGCACCTGCGCGCCGCGGCCGGCGCGGACGCCATCCGCACGTTTCCCGCGCTCGCGCGCTTGGGGCCGCTGGCGCACCATCGCTCCATCGCCGGCCCCTGGCGCACGGGCACTGGGCTCGCGGCGCTCGCGCTTTCCAATTACACCCCGCTGCCTGTGCTCGACTGGCTCACGCGCGGCGCCGGCGTGTTTCACGCCAGCAACCTGGTGCGCCATCCGCCCCGCCGCACGCGCCTCACGGCCACCATCTATGACATGACCTGCTGGCTCATGCCGGAGCTGCACTCCACCGCCAACGTGCGCGCCGACCGCAGCTACTCCGGTATTCTGCGCCGCGCCGATGCCCTCATCGCCATTTCCGAAAGCTCCCGGAACGACGCCATTCGCGTCCTCAACCTCCCGCCCGGCAGCATCACCGTGATCTACCCCGGAATCCCCGCCGCGTTCTTCGCGGCCGACTCGGCCCGGATCGAGGCCGTCCGCGCCCGCTATGGCTTGACGCGCCCCTACGTGCTTTCCATCGGCACCATCGAGCCGCGCAAGAACATCGACCTGCTGCTTGACGCGTTCGCCGCGCTCCCCGCCTCCCTCCGCGACCAATTCGAACTGGTGGTCGCCGGCCCCATCGGCTGGGCGTCCGCTGCCACCACCGCGCGCCTCGCCGCCGTGCGCTACCTCGGCTACGTGCCCGAAGCCGACCTTGCGCCGCTCACCGCCGCAGCCACCGTCTTCGCCTACCCCTCGCTTTACGAAGGCTTCGGGTTTCCCGTCGCGCAAGCCATGGCCGCCGGCGTCCCCGTGGTGACCTCCAATGTCTCCTCCCTGCCCGAAGTCGCAGCCGATGCCGCGCTGCTCATCGACCCGCGCAGCATACAAGAGCTCCGCGATGCCCTCGCCCGCCTGTTACTTTCCCCCCAACTCCGCGCCGATCTCTCGGCCCGCGGCCTCTCCCGCGCCGCGGCCTTCCGCTGGGAAACCTGTGCCGCGCAATCGCTCGCGTTCTTCCAACGCGCCTGCGGTTAACCAAGGCGAACGTACCGCTGGTACCCTCGCATAAACTACTACTCCCGGCGGGGACTTGCTCACCACAGGCCAACCCTGTTTAACTTGTAAGTGTCGAGGACCTCATGACTACTCTGGAGACCGCACTGAGTGACATCCAGCAACTCGCCGCCCGCATAGCCGCCGTGGAGCGCACCGTGGCCGGAGCCGGAGAACGCATCGCCGCCGTCGAACGGAACCTCGAGGCCCTCGGCCAGCGCGCCAACACGCTCCAGGGTAACGTGGCCGCGGATCTCCAGGAGTTCGAGCAGACCCTTCAGGCGCAAGCCGGCGCGATCCATTCGGCCCGCACCGCCATGTCGCAGACCGACGGCCTAGTGGAGCGCGTCGTCGAAGCCCTCGAATTGCTGCAAGCCAGCGTCTTCGACGAGTCCTGGGACCATCTGGCGGCCGCGAACTAGCGTCTCATCAGTAGCGTCGGCGGCGGGGACGCCACAACTGGGACCACGCGCCGCCTAGAGCGATCAGCGATGCCAGAAGCAGACACGCGGCCCAGCGTGCTTCACCGGGGACGAAACGATAACCGCTGAAGATGTATCCCTTAAAGAGCAGGACCGGCACCGCCAGAGCCCAGAGGAAAAACAGCGCGCGCAGCTTGCGGCGCAGGGCAAGAACGAGGGCGATCAACGCCAAGAGGGCGGAGAAGAAGACCACCAGGGTGAGGGTGGCTCCCTTCCAGGGCAGCATGTCCAGACGCAGGGACGGCGTGCCGGAGGCGAGCGCGAGCCCGGACACGGCGAGTAGGAATAAAGCCAGTAAGCCGTGGAACAAATAACTGAAAAAGCGCAGGAGTGCCCCGACTGCCTCCACTCTCGAACCTCCCTTGGCAACGGAACCGTTATTCTAGCAATTTTGAGCTTCCACATTGACCCTTTACTTTCAGTCGATTACAATGGTGCTTAGGGGAGTCGTAAGCAAAGGGGATTTTGAGAATGGACGCGCCGCTCAAAACCAGGCACAGGGAAATCCTGAACTCGATCGTCCGCGCTTACATCGAAACCGGCGAACCGGTCGGGTCGCGGACCGTTTCCAAACGCCGGAATCATGCGCTCAGCCCGGCATCCATCCGCAACGTGATGGCCGACCTCGCCGACGAAGGGTATCTCTCCCAGCCGCACACCTCGGCGGGCCGTGTGCCCACGGAGAAGGCGTTCCGCTTCTACGTCCGCTCGCTCACCGCCAGCCGCATGGCCGCGGGGGAGTCGGAACGGCTGCGCAATGAGTTCAGCGGTCTCGATACGGTGGGCGCCCGCGTGGAGCGCTCGAGCTACATCCTCATGGAGCTGACGCGCAACGTGGGAATCGCCGCGGCCATTCCGGCGTTGCAGCAGGAGCTGGACCAGATCGAGCTGGTCCCGCTGGCCGACAACCGCGTGCTGATGATCCTGGTGACGCGCGACCGCATGGTGCGCAACCGTGTGGTGGCGCTCGACGAACCGGCTTCGCCCGAGGAACTGATGTCCATTCGCAACTACGTCAACCGCAGCTTCAGCGGGTGGCAGTTGCTGGAAGCGCGGCGCGAGTTGCTGCGCCGCATGTTGGAAGACCGGGCGCTGTATGACGCGGTGATGCGCAAGCTCCAGGTGCTGTATCAGAAGGGGCTGCTCGATGTGGATACCTCGCCCGAAGTGCACATGGAAGGCGCCTCCAACCTGCTCGGCCTGGACCTGCACCTCACGCGCGAAAAAATGCGCGAACTGCTGCAGGCGCTGGAGGAAAAGAAGCGGCTCATCCAGTTGCTGGACCGGTTTCTGGAACTGCCGCCCGGCGAACTGGAAGTGCACCTGGGGCTGGAAGAGGTGCATCCCGCCATGAAGGACCTGGCGCTGATCGGAATGAACGTGCAGATGGGCAGCGGGCTGCCGGCCAAGGTGGCGGTTCTGGGACCCATGCGCATGCACTACGAGCGCGTGATGGCGGCCGTGCTGCAGACCAGCCAGGCACTGGGCAGGGCGCGGTTTTAGAGCGGTTTGCTAAGCTAAAAACAGTGGATACCGAGAACCCAGACCCCAATCCATCCGGTGTATCTTCCGAAGAAAACGTCCCGGTGGAGACGTCGGAAGGCAAGCTGGCGGCCCTTGCCGCGGAACGCGACCAACTCGCGGCCGACAAGGCCGATCTGTACGACCGCCTGTTGCGGGCGCGCGCCGAATTCGACAATGCGCGGCGGCGCAACGAGCGCGAGCGTTCCGAGTACCTGCAATTCGCCGCCATGGAACTGCTGCGCGGCCTGCTGCCGGTGCTGGACGATTTCGAGCGCGCGCTGCAGGTGGAGACGGCCGACGCCGACTATGCCAAGGGCGTGGAGCTGATCTACCAGCGGCTCTCCGACACGCTTCGCAAGATGGGGCTGGAACCGATGGAAGCGGAGGGCAAGCGGTTCGATCCCAACCTGCACCAGGCGGTGGAGCGGGTGCCGGCCGAAGAGGCCGAGGACCAGACGATATTGGGCGAGTTTCAGAAGGGCTATAATTTCAAAGGCAAGCTGCTGCGGCCCGCCATGGTGAGGGTTGCGGTCAAGCCGTAACGCGTAAAATCCCGTGTCGAAAAGAGACTATTACGAAGTTCTCGGTGTGGGCAGAGATGCCGGCGAGCAGGACATTAAAGGCGCCTACCGCAAGCTGGCGCGGCAACACCACCCCGATCACCACCCCGACGACCCCACGGCGGAGGACAAGTTCAAGGAAGCTTCCGAAGCCTACAGCGTGCTGAGCGATCCCCAGAAGCGCGCCGCCTACGACCGTTTTGGCCATGCCGGACTGCAGGGAGCGGCCGGGGGTGCGGCCGGTTTCAACCCCGAAGCCTTCGGCGACTTTAGCGATATCCTGGGCGATTTCTTCGGCTTTGGCGATCTGTTCGGCGGCGGCGGCCGGCGGCGCAGCCGTGCCGCCAAGGGCGACGACATCCGCTACGATCTGGAGCTCAGCTTCGAAGACGCCGTGTTCGGCATGAATGTGGAGATCCAGGCGCCGCGTATGGAGCAGTGCGACCGGTGCCAGGGTTCGGGAACCGAGCCCGGCAGCGGGCCGAGCGCCTGCCCCACGTGCCGCGGCCGCGGCGAGATTCTGTACCAGCAGGGCTTCCTCACCATCAGGCGCACGTGCAGCACCTGCGGCGGATCGGGGAAGGTTATCCGCAACCCTTGCAGCCAGTGCCGCGGCCAGGGCTACCGGCAGGCGCAGCGCAAGCTCAAGGTCAACATTCCGGCCGGGGTGGACGACGGTAACCGCCTGCGTCTGGCCAACGAAGGACAGCCCGGCGCCAACGGCGGCCCGGCGGGCGATCTCTATGTGTTCCTGAAGGTGAAGGAACACCCCTTTTTCGAGCGGCGCGAGCACGACCTGCACTGCACCATTCCGCTGAACATCGCGCAAGCCGCGCTGGGCGCCGAAATCGAAGTGCCGACCCTGGAGGAGCCCTGCAAGCTCAAGATCCCGGAAGGCACGCAGAACGGCGCGCAGTTTCGCCTGCGCAACAAGGGCGTCCCGGTCCTCAATGGCGGCGGCCGCGGGGATCTGTACGTCCACGCGGAGGTCAAGATCCCTTCGCGGCTCACCCGCGAACAGCGCAAGCTGCTCGAGCAGTTGCGCGAGACCCTGCCGGTGGACAACGCGCCCGCCGAGAAGGGCCTGTTCGAAAAGGTGAAAGATTACTTCATGTAGCTCCGCGGCGCACGGGCGCGCTCAGCCGTTGATGTCTTCTTTATTCTCCAGGCGCTTGATGATCGTCTCCAGATTGGGCTTCTGCTGGTCGGGGACGCCCGCCGCCTGCGCGGCCTTCACTTCCTGAATCGCCTTGGGGAAATCGCCATCGGCGGCGTACACACGCGCCTGCGCGATGTGGCCCAGCCAGTGCTGTGGGAAGCGCTTGGCCACCGTGCGGTAAATGGCCACGGCCTCCGCCTTGTGCTTCTCGGTCTGAAGCTGCCGCCCGTAGAAATAGACCTGGATGGCGTTGCCCATCTCCAGCGCCTTGGCGGTAGTTGTGTCGGCTTCTCCCGCGCGGTTCAACGCCCGGAGAATCCCCGCCTTGACGATCAGGTTGTCGAAGCGCTCCTCCAGCTTGATGGAGCTGTCGGACCACTGCAGCGCCTCATCCAGGTTCACCTTCTCCTGGAGACAGTACGCCGCCGCCTCCTGCCAGCCCTGCCAGTTGTATTGCGCCAGGTTGCGGAGCTGATTGCGCATGTTCTGCACGGTGACTTCCTTGGCGATCGCCACGTGGAAAGGCACGGCAACCTTCTCCCAACGCAGCGTGACCGCGGCGGAATCCGGCTTCACGTCGTCGAAATCGTAGGCCAGCGCCTCGTGGAATTCGCCGGGCCGCGGTTGCACCGTGACGCGCAGCGCGTCTTCATCCTGCTTATAGGTGAAGCTGCCCCACGAGGTGGAGTTCTTCGAGAAGATGACCGTCCACGAATCCGCGGTGGGAATCATGTGCAGGCCGTACATACCCTTGGCGAGCGCGTGATCTTCCACCATCACCGGGTCGGAGAATTCGATGGTGGTGTTCTCGTTGGCGCCGGCGCGCCAGACCTTGCCGTACGGTACAATACCGTCCCAGATCTTGCGCCCGCCCACGAGCGGCCGGTGGTAGGTGATGGTGATGTCGGTGAGCGCGATGCGCTCGGTAGCCACGGCCCGCTGGCTGGCGCGCGGCGTGGACATGATGAACGACTGCGCCCCCGCCGGCAGAATGGCAAGAGCGGCGCAGAGACTGATCTGGCACAGACGTAGAGTCATTCGTTTTCCCCCCTGATGGACCTTAGACGCGGACGACCCCGATTGGTGAGCGGAGCGGACGTAGCGCGGTGCGCTCAGCTCTTCCTGGTAATCGAGCAGCCGAGCGCCTTGGTGCGGGCGCGCGGCACGGGTTTGCCCGCCAGAATGGCGTCGAGCGCGTCGCGCAGGTCGAACCCGGTGACTTGTATGCGCTGCTTTCCGTAATCTTCCAGACGATTATCGATCCGGCCCAGGTATAGTAACTCACCGCGCGGCGAGAGTACGGCGGCCTCGGGAGTGGTGGTGGCGCCGGTGTAGGCGGCCAGCGACTCCTGAGGGTCGAACAGGTACGGAAACGTGTAACCGAACTCCTTCACGTGGCGCCGCACCTCGTCCGCCGAAACCGTAGCATCGCCCTGCACGGCGTAAAAGGCCACGCCGCGCCCGGAGTAGTCGTGTGCGATGCGGTTCAGCTCGGGGACGTAACCGTTGCTGAGCGGGCAGTCGGTGCTCAGGAACAGCAGCACGATGGCGCGCCGCCCGCTCCATTCCGCGGGCGTGTGCACGCGGCCGGCGGTATCGGTCAGCGAGAATTCGGGCGGCGGCGTGTCGGCCGCGGCCGCGAGCCCGCTGACCGCCAGGAGCAGCGCCGCGGCCACCCATCCCCCCTTCGGTTCCACAGCTCCCATTGTAGCCGCTACGTTCCTGTGACTACGCCGCCATCCACTCCGAGCACCACGCCGCTCACGAACGAGGCCGCGTCCGAAGCCAGCCAGACGTATGCGTTGGCCACGTCCTCGGGCTGCCCCATGCGGCCGAGCGGCGTGCGGCCCACCAGGCTTTGCAGGACCTTCTCCGGCATGGACCGCAACATTTCGGTCGCGATGAAGCCCGGCGCCACCGCATTCACGCGGATGTGGTATCGCCCCAGCTCGCGCGCCCACACGCGCGTCATGCCGATCACTCCCGCCTTGCTGGCCACGTAGTTCGTCTGGCCGAAATTGCCATAGATGCCGACGATGCTCGAGGCGTTCAGGATCACCCCGCCGCCGCCGGCGATCATGTGCGGCACCACCGCGCGCGTGCAGTGGAATACGCCCTTGAGGTTGACCGCGATCACGGAATCGAACTGTTCGTCGCTCAACACCCCCAGGAGCGCGCCTTCCCGATACTTGACCAGTTGGCCGTCGCGCAGAATGCCCGCGTTGTTGACCAGCGCGTGGATCGCGCCACAACGGCCGGCCACCTCCTTCACGGCGGCCTCCACCGAGGCGGCCCGAGTCACATCCACCTTCTGGAACGTGCCGCCCGGTTCGGCCTCGCCCTCCCTCACGTCCCATGAGGCCACGCGGCAGCCCTCCTGCGCGAACCGGCGCGCCGTGGCACGCCCGATTCCCGCGGCCGCGCCGGTGACGATGACCACCTTGTCCCGCAACCCGGTTTCGATCATGATCCAAGTATCTCCGATTGCGATACCGTCGCCGCGGCCGGCCCTGTACAGATCCTCGCCCTGTCGGATTACGAGAGCTTCGAACGGCGGCCCGCGCGCGACCGCCTGCAGGGCATGCCGGCAGACGGTGTTTCATCAGCTCTTTGGGGGCAATACTAACTCCGCCAGTCTCCGATTAAACTCATCGGGGCGTTCGAGCATCGGGAAATGGCCGGTATGGGGCAGGATCACGGCATCGAAATCGGCCACCACTTCGCGATTGGCCTGGGTGTCCGTCGCCCACAAGTCGCCATTGATACACCTCACCGGCACGCGCAACTGGCGCGCCGACGCGCCTGTGTCGTACCCTGCGAACGAGCGGAACATCGCCGCGACGACCTCCCCCGGCGTGCGCGCCATGCGCCGCCGGACGCCGGCCACCAGGGACGGCGCGGCATCGGGATGGAACAACGCTCCGAGCATGCGATCCAGCGTGCCGGCGAAATCCCGGCCCCACGCATCCGCCTGTTCGTTCGCCCACTGCGGATCGATCCGCCGGCTCAGGTCCTGGAACGTGTCCACGCCGATCACGCCGGTAGCGCGCGTTCCGGCGAGCAATGCCGCCTCAATGGCCACCACGCCGCCCAGCGAATTCCCGACGAAGACGGCACGCGATACGCGCTCCGCATCGATCGCCGCCAGAACGTCATGGGCGAATTCGGCGATTCCCCACTTCTCCCGGTTCCGTCCCGACTCTCCATGTCCGGCCAGATCGGGCGCGATTACCCGGAAACGATCCGCAAACGGCTCGTGCTGGCCATCCCAGAACGACCGGTCGGCCAGCCCGCCGTGAATCAGCACGAGAGCGGTATCCGCGGCGCCGGATACCGAGTACGAAATGGCAACGCCATCCGTGGAACGCGTAGTTCGACTAAGCATGTTTCTCTCCTTTTGAGATGAATGGGAAATCCGCAGAGGAAGGATGCAGCCTGCGGCCGCTGCCGTCAGAAACAGCTTACCACCGGCCGGGGCCGGAGTCTCGCCTGATTCTTGCCGTCCTGGTGCTGGCCGGCTCCGCGACCGCGCAAACCGCCGCGCCCACGGATCGCAGCGCCAAGGTCGACCAGATCGTCACCGCCGCCATGCGCGAGCAACAGATTCCCGCTATGACGGTCGCGGCCGCGATGGAGGACCGCATGGTGTATTCGAGAGCGTTGGGCACAGCCGATCTGGAGAATGCCGTTCCGGCTTCGACCGGCACCCTGATCCGCACCGGTTCGATCGCCAAGCCGATCTCGGCGGTAGCCGCCATGACGCTAGTGGAGGCGGGCAAGCTGGACCTGGACGCTCCAGTGCAGAAATACTGCGCGCCCTTTTCCCTGAAGCAGTGGCCTATCACCACGCGCGAGCTGCTCAGCCACACTTCGGGCATCCGCCATTACAAGGAAGGCGAAGTCGAGAGCACGCGTCATTACAAATGGATGCCCGACGGCCTGGCGATTTTCGCCAACGACCCGCTCCTGTTCCAGCCCGGCACCGCCTTTTCCTACAGCACGTACGGCTACACGGTGGTGGGCTGCGTAATCGAAGGCGCGTCCGGCGAGAGATTCCAGGACTACGTGGCGGCGCACGTGTTGCAGCCGGCCGGCACGGCGCACACGTTCGTGGACGACGTGTACGAGATCGTGCCGCTCCGCGCTCGGGGCTACCAGAAGATCGACGGCCAGATCAAGAACGCCGGTCTCATGGACAGCAGCTATAAGATCCCCGGCGGCGGCTTCGTCACGACCGCCGAAGACCTGGTTCGCTTCCGCACAGGCGCTGATGGACGGCAAAATCGTCAGGCCCGAAACGGTCCTCGAGATGTGGACGCCGGCGAAGGTGACTGGCGGCGGCAAGGGGTCGAACTATGGCCCCGGTTTCGGCGTGCTGATGCTCGATGGCGGCAAGTACGTGGCCCACAGCGGCGGCCAGCAGGGCACCACGGCCATGGTCATCATTCCCGAAAAGCATTTCGCGGTGGCGGCGCTGGCGAACCTGGAGGATGCCGAGCCGTTCGAAGTCGTCCGGGGAATTCTGGAACAGTTCAATATGCCGTACCCGACGCCGGCGAAGAAGTGAGTAGCGGCGCGGGTCAGGCGCAGCGGCACGCGGGCGCCGTCACGCGGCTCCGCACCAGCCCAGCCAGCGCGCCGATGAAGCGCGGCGCATCGTTCAGCCCCGGCGTCATCCGGAAATCCGCGATCCCCAGGGTGCGCGCCTGCGCGCGGTGCTCGATGGCGATCTCGTGCAGCGTTTCCACGTGATCGGAGACGAACGATATCGGTGCTACCAGCACGTGCTGGCGCCCTTCCGCCGCCAGGCGCCGCACGGTCTCGTGCATCGAAGGACGCAGCCATTTCGACGCCCCCACCTTGCTCTGGTAGCAGAGATGCCGCCGCCCCGGCCAGCGGCCGCGCTGCCATACCAGCTCCACCGTGCGCTCGATCTGCCGCTGGTAGGGATCGCCCGCCTCCACCACCGCCACCGGCAGGCTGTGCGCGCTGAAGACCACGTCGACGCCGCGCGGATCGTCGAACCCGGCGAGCGAACGGTCCACTGATTCCACCACCGCATCCAGGTAGGCGCTCTCCTGGTGAAACTCCTCGACAATGTGGATGGAACAGTCCCGCCGCCCGTTCCAGCGGCGATCCCATTCGTGCAAGCTGCTCCCTGTGGTGGTGCGGGAATACTGCGGATACAGGGGCAGCAGCACCATCTCCGCGGGCGCGTGCCGCTCCATCTGGCGGACCGCCTCTTCGGTGAACGGATGCCAGTAGCGCATGGCCACGGCCACGCGGGCGTCGAAATCCAGCCGCAATTCGGCCTCGAGTGCCGCCGCCTGCCGCAGCGTATGCTCCAGCAGCGGGCTCTTGCCGCCGATCTCGGCGTAGTGATGCGCCACGTGCCGCGCCCGCCGCGAAGCAATCAGCCGCGCTAGCGGCTGCCGCGCGATGCGCGCGAACGGAAAGTCGATAATGTCCGGATCGCAAAACAGGTTATACAGAAAAGGCTCGACGGCGTCGAGCGAATCCGGCCCCCCCAGTTGAAACAGGACTACTCCGATTTTCTCCCGCAACTTGTCTCCCAGTTCTGTGAGTTTATCATGGGTCGACAGGCGGACCGCACCTTGCTCCCATCCCGGCAGGCCGACGTCGTCGGCGAGGCGCTGAACGAGTTTCGCATCGAGCTTCCCTCCTGGGGCTTCGCCGACACCGGTACGCGTTTCGGCAAGTTCGTCCAGCCGGCCGCGGCCGTCACCATCGAGGAGAAGTTCAGCGACGCCGCCCAGGTGCATCGCTGGACCGGTGTGTGCCCCACGATCGCGCTGCACGTGCTGTGGGACCTGCCGCAGGGGACCGCGAGCGCTCCCGCGGTCCATGCCCTCGCCCAAAAATACGGGCTCCGCGCCGGCTCCATCAATCCCAACGTCTTTCAGGACCAGGCCTACAAGTACGGCTCGCTGGGCAATCCCGATCCCGCCGTGCGCCGCCAGGCGCGCGAACATATCGCCCACTGCATCGAGATCGCGCGGTTTCTCGGCAGCCGCGACCTGTCGCTGTGGTTTGCCGATGGCTCCAACTACCCCGGCACGCAGAATATTCGCCGCCGCCGCCAGTGGTTCGAAGAGGGCTTGCGCGAAGTGCACGCCCTGCTCGCCCCCGGCCAGCGCATGCTGGTGGAGTACAAACCGTTCGAGCCCGCCTTCTACCACACCGACATCGCCGACTGGGGAATGGCCCTGCTGCTGGCGCAATCCGCCGGCCCTAGCGCCCGCGTGCTGGTCGATACCGGTCATCATTACCAGGCGCAGAACATCGAGCAGATCGTGGCCTGGCTGCTGGATCTGAACATGCTCGGCGGCTTCCACTTCAACGACCGGCGCTATGCCGACGACGACCTCACGCTCGGCTCCATCGACCCCTACCAGGTGTTCCGCATTTTCCATGAGATCCTGCACTTCGAATGGGAGACCGGGCGGCGCGCCGATATCGCGTACATGGTCGACCAGAGCCACAACCTCAAGGGCAAGATCGAAGCGATGATCCAGACGGTGACCACCGCCATGGAACTGTACGCCAAGGCGGCGCTGGTGGACCACGAGAAGCTGGCGCTGCGCCAGGAGGCCTGTTTGCTGGTCGACGCCGAGAACTGCCTGAAGGACGCCTTCTCCACCGACGTGCGCCCGGCCATTTGCGACTGGGCAAAATCGAAAGGACTGGCGGCCGATCCGCTGGACGCCTTCCGCCAGAGCGGGTACCTGGAGCGCATCTCCGGCGAGCGCCGCGGGCGGAACCGGTCGGCCGGTTCCAGTTATGCCTAACGAGGCTCCGCTTCAGACCGGCCAGAACGCCAACTCGACGCGGAGCCCTGGTCATGGTCCGGTTCACCGCGCTGTGACATTGGTCACTGTTTGAGGCCCTAATATCGTATTATTAAGAGGATAGTGACCCAGCCGGCGGTAACGCGATTCGCCGCGGCCATCCCCGACGAGGAGTATTGGCGGCGGCAGATCAAGTGCCAGTACGCCTGTCCCGTCCACACGGACGCGCGCGGCTACGTGCGCGCCATCGCCGCCGGCGATTACGAAGCCGCCTACCTCATCGCGCGCGGCCCCAATCCGCTGGCTTCCATCTGCGGGCGCGTGTGCGGAGCGCCCTGTGAGGCCGCCTGCCGGCGCGGTTCCATCGATCAGCCCATCGCCATTCGTGCGCTCAAGCGGTTCGCCGCCGATCGCTACGGAGCGCCTTTCCGGGCGCCCGATGCCTTTCCTGAAGGCGCTTGTGACGGCCTCGAGGAGATGGCCAACCTGGCGCGTTTCCTGGCCGCGCGGGAGTACCGGAAGCCGGAAGGGCGGAAGGTGGCCATTGTCGGCTCCGGGCCGGCCGGGTTGGCCGCGGCCCACGATCTCGCCCTGATGGGCATGGCGCCCACCATCTTCGAAGCCGAGCCCAAGCCGGCCGGCATGCTCTACACCGGCATCCCCGCCTATCGCCTGCCGCGCGACCTGATCGACGCCGAAATCGCCTTGATCCGCGGCCTGGGGGTCGACTTCCGGTGTGGCGTCAAAATCGGGCGCGACGTGGAGTTCGCCGCTCTCCGCCGCGAGTTTGCCGCCGTGATTATCGCCGTCGGCGCCAAGCGCGCGCGCATGCTGGCGCTGCCCGGGTCCGACGCCGAGGGCATCTATGGCGGCATCGACTTTCTGCGCGCCGTGTCGCTGGGCGAGCGCATCCCCATTGGCCGCCGCGTGGTGGTGATCGGCGGAGGCAACGTGGCCTTCGACGTTTCGCGCTCGGCGGTGCGCTACAGCGACGACGACCCGGAGCGCCTGGTGGCGCGCCAGACCGAAAACGACATCTCGCGCGTGGCCCTTCGGCAGGCCGCGGTGCGCGAGGTGCACCTGGCCTGCCTGGAATCGCGCGAGGAGATGCCCGCCGACGAGGTCGAGATCATCGAAGGCGAGGAGGAAGGCATCGCCCGCCACAACCGCCTAGGCCCCAAGGAATTTCTCTTCCGCGAGGAGAACGGCCGCAAGATCGTGACCGGGGTGCGCTTCCGCCGCGTCCTGTCGGTCTTCGATGCCAACCGCCGCTTTGCCCCCGTGTATGACGACAGCGACACCGTCGACGTCGCGGCCGACACCGTGCTGCTCTCCGTGGGACAGATGCCCGACCTTTCGTTTCTCGGGGAAGCCGCGAAGCTGCAACTGAATTCCGAGACGCTCGAGACCGGCATGCCGGGGGTGTTCGCCGCCGGCGACGTGGCGTACGGCGCGCGCCTGATGATCGACGCCATCGCCAGCGGCAAGAAGGCGGCGCGCAGCGTCTACCGCTTCCTCACCGGCCGCGAAGTGCGCATCGCAGAGACGCAGCTCCACTTCGAACTCGAAGACTATCGCCGCGAAGCGGATTACGAAAGCCGCCGCCGTGCCCACATTCCGGCCGCCTCGGCCGCGGAGCGCCTGGCCGATGCCGCGCGCCTGGTGGAAACCGGCTACACCGAGGTGCAGGCCGCGGGCGAAGCCGGCCGATGCCTGGATTGCGGCGTCAACACCATCTTCGACGGCGAAAAATGCATCCTGTGCGGCGGCTGCGTGGATGTCTGCCCGACGCTGTGCCTGAAACTGGTGGGCGTCGATCAACTCGAGCGCACGGAGGAAATCGAATCGCTGCTGGCGGCCGGCGGAATCGCGCCCGCGGATTCGGCCATCATCAAGGACGAGGACCGCTGCATCCGCTGCGCCCTCTGCGCCCAGCGCTGTCCCACCCACGCCATCACCATGGAACGCTTCCTGTTCCGCCAGGAGTGGACTTATGCCTGATAACCCCAAACGCCGCGATCTGCTCGGCCTGGCGGCGCTGTGGAGCGCCGTCGCGGCCATGGGCACCGCGCTCGCCGGCGTGATGCGCCTGCCCAAGCCCGCGGTGCTGCCCGGACCGCTGCGGATCTACAAGCTGGGCGACCCGGCGCAGTTCGCCGTCGGCTCGGCGACTCGCATGGAGGCCGGCGGCTTCTATCTGTTCCGCGGGGAGGAGGGCTTCCACGCCATTTCTTCCACCTGCACGCACCTGGGCTGCGTGGTCGCACTTAACGAAGGCGAGGGCTTCGCCTGCCCCTGCCACGGTTCGCGCTTTCGCACCGATGGCTCGGTATCCGCCGGCCCGGCGCCGGCGGCGCTGCCCTGGCTCGAAATCGCCCTCTCGCCCGACGGCCAGTTACAGGTGAATGCGGAAACGCAGGTGCCGAAAGGGACCCGCTTCCGGGTATAGCGCCATGACGCCAGCCAAAGAATTCCTCGAGAACCTCAAGCGGACACCGCAAAACCTTCGCGAATCCATGCTGCGCAACGGCAAGGCGCCGGAGTCGGACCGCGAGCGTTCGCAGAGTACCTTCCACAACTTCTTCCTGCACCTGCAAAGCGTCCGCGTGCACCGCCACTCGCTGCGCTTCGGCTACACCTTCGGTCTGGGCCTCATCCTCACTGCTTCGTTCGTGGTCTTGACGTTCACCGGCATCCTGCTGATGGTGTACTACAAGCCCGGCGCCGAGCTGGCCTACGACTCGGTGAAGGACATTCACTTCGTGGTTCCGGCGGGACGGTTCATCCGCAACATCCACCGCTGGGCCGCGCACCTGATGGTGTTGGCCGTCTTTCTGCACATGGCGCGCGTGTTCTACACCGGCTCCTACAAGCGGCCGCGCGAATTCAACTGGGTGGTGGGGCTCGGCCTGCTGGTCTTCACCCTGGGCCTCAGCTTCACCGGCTACCTGCTGCCGTGGGACCAGTTGGCCTACTGGGCGATTACCATCGGCGCCAACATCGCCAATTCGCCGCGCGAGGTTACCGATGCCATCGGCATCACCGTCTGGTTCGACCCCGGGCGCTTCCAGAAGCAACTGCTGCTGGGCGCCAACTATGTCGGCCAGGAAGCGCTGATTCGCTTTTATGTGCTGCACGTGGCCGTGCTGCCCTTGGCGCTGACCGCGCTCATGGGCGTGCACTTCTGGCGCGTGCGCAAGGATGGCGGCCTGTCGCGCGACGAATCGCTGCCGGCGCCCCCGGCGCGCATCGGCGACGCCGACGTGGCGGTGTTCGCGCCCAACAAGACCTATGGCCTGATGGCCGTAGTGCGCGGGCGCACGCCCGAGGTGGACCGGGCGCCGGAAGGCACGGTGGCCAGTTGGCCGAACCTCATGTGGGCGGAGATGGCGGCATTCCTGTTCACCATCGCGGTCACCCTGGTGCTCGGCTACTTCTTCGATGCGCCGCTGAAGGAAATGGCGAATCCGGCGATTCCCGAGAACCCGGCCAAGGCGCCGTGGTATTTTCTCGGGCTGCAGGAGCTGGTTTCCTACTCCGCGTTCATGGGTGGCGTGGGCATCCCCACCATCGTGCTGGTAGGGCTCGGGCTCATCCCGTATCTGGACCGCGACCCGCGCGGCGTGGGCGTCTGGTTTGGCGGTCCGGCGGGCCGGCGGACGTTCTGGCAGTCGCTGGCGTACGGCCTGCTCAGCGTGCTGGCGCTGCTCGTCTTCACCGTGAATTTCGGATGGCTGCGCGCGTGGTTCCCCGCGATCCCGCAAATCGCCATCATCGTGGTCAACCCGGCCACCGTGATCGTGGCGCTGTATGCGGCCTGGTCGCTGTGGGTGCTGCGCCGCACGGCCAGCATCCGTCTTTCGGCGGTGGCCCTGTTCACCTGCTTCCTGGCCGGCTTCATCGTGCTCACCGCGATGGGCTCCATCTTCCGCGGGCCGAACTGGCATTTCTACTGGTGGCCCAGCCAGTGGCCCACCCATTAGGAGGAAATGATGCCTGCCGATCCAGCTCGATCCTACAAATGGGTGACCGTGGTTTGCTCGTTGGTGAGCCTGCTGTTCCTCATCGCCGCGGCGGTCCGCGAGAACATCTCCGCCGACTGGCGCGCGCACCAGGCGGATTTTCGCGCGATTCTCGAGGCGAAGTCCAAGGACGCCGCCGGGCGCGCCGCCGCCCGCCGCCTGCCCATTGAGATCCGCCAGGTGACGGTCCCCGCGCTGCACGCGGTGGACCGCTGCGTCTCCTGCCATCTGGGCATTGACGACCCGCGCATGGCCGATCAGCCCAACCCGCACCGCACGCATCCCAAGCGGCTGCTGGCCATCCACCGCGTCGAGAAATTCGGCTGCACCGTGTGCCACCAGGGGCAGGGCGCCGCGCTCAGCTTCCAGGAAGCCAAGGCCGAGGACTACTTCTGGGATTACCCGCTGCTGCCGGCGGCGCTCACCGAAGCCACCTGCGCCTCCTGCCACAATCCGCGCGCGCTGCCCGCGGGCTCGGCCGACAAACTGGTGCTGGGCATGGCGCTGTTCGAGCAGAAGGGCTGCAACGCCTGCCACAAGCTCGACGGCAAAGGCGGACCGCTCGGCCCCGCGCTGAACAACGTCGGGCTCAAGACCAAGCACCAATTTGTCCGCGCCAATCTCAAGGGTTCGCAGACCACGTGGAACTGGCTGGCCGAGCATTTCCGCGACCCCGCGGGAATCGTGGCCGGCAGCCTGATGCCTTCGCCCGCGCTCTCGCAGCCGCAGGTGGAGGCGCTCACCATTTTCATGCTGTCGCTGCGCGCGCGCGATCTGCCCGCCGAGTACCTGGCGCCCGACAAGATCGACGAGCAGTACGCGCGGCTCCATCCGCCCGCGCCCGACGGCGCCGCGCTCTTTCACCGCTACTGCGCCGCCTGTCACGACACCGGTTTGTACTCGCGCTGGGACAAGAAGTTTCAGCGCTTCGTGCCGGGCATACGCAACGCGGCGTTCATCCGCACCGAGGACGACGAGTGCCTGGGCGAGAACATCCGCGAGGGCCGCCCCGGTACGCGCATGCCCGGCTGGGGCCCCAAGGCCGGAGGGCTGAGCGAGGCCGAGGTGGCTGCGCTGGTGGCTTATCTGCGAACTTCGGCGCCGGCCATGCCGTTGCCGCCCGCTCCTGCGCACGGCGATGCGCACCGCGGCGGCACACTGTTCTTCCAGGAGTGCGCGGGGTGCCACGGGGTGGACGGAAAGGGGCTGATTGCGCCCGCGCTGGCCAACCCCGTTTTCCAGCGCGCCGCCACCGACGCCTTTATCGCGCAGACCGTCCGCCTGGGGCGCGAGAACACACCCATGCCCGCATTCGGGCGCGCCGGCTTCAGCGAAACGGATATCGGCGATCTGCTCGCCTTCATCCGCGGCTGGCAGCCGCCGGCAAGGAGCCAGCAGCCATGAACAACCGACGCGAATTCCTCAAACTCGGCGCGCTGGCCGCGCTGGGCGCCTCCATTCCCGGATGCCGCAAGGCGGAGACTCCCGCTCTCGAGTCTTTCACCGGGCCGCTCGATCCGCTGCACGCCTACCCCTACCGCGGGTGGGAAGACCTGTACCGCAAGCAGTGGACCTGGGACAAGGTGGTGCGCTCCACGCACTCGGCCAACTGCACCGGCTCGTGCAGTTGGAACGTGTACGTGCGCAACGGCGTCATGATCCGCGAAGAACAGGCGGGCGACTACCCGCGCATCTCCGCCGACCTGCCGGATTACAACCCGCGCGGCTGCCAGAAGGGCGCCTGCTTCACGGAATACGTCTACGGCCCGCAGCGCCTGCGTTCGCCCCTCATCCGCGCCGGCGAGCGCGGGGAAGGGAAGTGGCGCAAGGCCACCTGGGACGAAGCGCTCACGCTGATTGCCGGCAAGCTACTCGATAACATCTATAACTACGGCCCGGATACCAACACCTACTTCAGTGTGATTCCGGCCATGAGCCCGGTTTCCTTCTGCGCGGGCTCGCGTTTGGCCCACTACACCGGCGGGGTGTTCTGTTCTTTCTACGACTGGTACTGCGACCTGCCGCCGGGCGAGCCGCTCACCTGGGGCGTGCAGACCGAGAGCTGCGAGTGCGCCGACTGGTTCAACTCCAAGTACATCGTGCTCTGGGGCAGTAACATCTCGCAGACGCGCATCCCCGACGCTCACTTTGCCTGGGAGGCACGCTACAACGGCGCCAAGGTCGTAGGGATTTCGCCCGATTTCAACTCGTCCATGATCCACGCGGACCTGTTCCTGGCGATCCAGCCGGGCACCGACGCAGCGCTCGCCCTCGGCGTGGCCAAATACATCGTCGACCACAATCTCTACGACGCGCCCTACGTGAAGGAGCAGACCGACCTCGCGCTGCTGGTCGACAAGCGCACCAGCCGCTTCGTGCGCCCGCCCAACGTCAACGATGTCTTCTTCTTCCAGGACGCCAAGACCGGCAAGCGGCACGAAGCGCCGGGGTCTATGGGGTCGAAGGAGAAGACGATCGCGCTCCAGGGCGCCGATCCCGACCTGCATTACTCGGATGGTGAAGTAACCACGGTGTTCGAGTTGCTCCGCCAGAAGCTGGCGCCTTATACACTGGAGTCAGTGGCCGAAACTACCGGCTTGGCGCTCAACGATATCCGGCAGTTCGCGCACGAGTTCGCCACCCGCAAGCCGGCCATGATCATCCACGGCGCGGGCACAAACCACTGGTTTCACAACGACCTCATCAACCGCTCGCTCATCCTGCTGGTGGCACTTAGCGGCAACACCGGCAAGAACGGCGGCGGTTTCAATCACTATGTGGGACAGGAGCGCGTCTGGCCGGAGCGCGGATTCCGCGCCTACGCGTTTCCCGAGGGCGTGAAGAAGCAGCGCATGCAGAACATGACGCTGTGGACTTACACGCACTCCTCCAACCACGACCCGCACCTGTACAACGGCAAGCCCATTGAGCACTACATAGACGAAAGCGTCAAGAACGGCTGGATGCCGCTCTATCCCAAGAACCGGCAGCAGAAGCCGCGCGCCCTCATCGTGTGGCGCGCCAACTATCTCAACCAGGCCAAGGGCAACGAGTACATCCTGAAATCGCTGTGGAAGGACCTGGACCTGATCGTAGACTTGAATTACCGCATGGATACCACGGCGCTGCACTCAGACGTGGTTCTGCCAGCCGCCAGTTACTACGAGAAGTCCGACATCAGCTCCACCGACTGCCACAGTTATATCCACCCGTTCAACAAGGTCCTCGAACCGCTGTACGAATCCAAGCCCGACTGGGAGATCTTCCGCGACCTCGCCAGGAAGATGTCACAGATCGCCGGCGAACGGAAGCTGGCGCCGTACCACGACGAGCAGTTCGGCTGGGACCGCGACTTCACCAAGACCTACGACGCCTGGAGCGCCAATGGCAGGTTCCAGCAGGCCGAGGATGGGGCGAACTTCATCATGGATGGTTCGCCCGAAACCAAGGGCATGACCTTCGAGCAGCTTAAGCAGCATCCGCAGCGCTTTTTGAAGATCGATGAGGAAGCCTGGAACAGCGACATCCGCGAAGGCCAGGCCTACACGCCGTTCCAGCACCAGGTGGAGAACAAACGTCCGTGGCGAACCCTTACCGGACGGCAGCAGTTCTACCTGGACCATCCCTGGTTTCTGGATTTCGGCGAACAGCTTCCGGTCCACAAGGAACCGCTGGGCGAAAGCGCGAAGTATCCGTTCTTCTGGAACACGCCCCACGGGCGGTGGTCGATCCACTCGACGTGGCGCGACGCGCGCTACCAGTTGCGCCTGCAGCGCGGCATCCCCATCGTCTACATGCACCCCGACGACGCGAAGGAGCGCCACATACAGGATAACGACTGGGTGAAGGTATTCAACGACAACGGCGCCTTCGTGAGTAAAGTGCAGATACTGCCCGGGGAGAAGCGCAAGCGGCTTACTATGTACCACGGGTGGGAGCGCTACCTGGGCTTCCTGCAGGGCGGATGGCAATCGCCCACGGTCATCAAGATCAAACCGACGCAACTGGTGGGCGGTTATGGCCACGTGAATTTCCGGCTGAACTACTGGGGGCCCACCGGGAATAACCGCGATGCGCGCGTGGACATCGTGAAGTACACGCCCACCGCCGCGGACCTGCGGACCATCCGCCGGGCCGGGAAGGAGCAGGCATAGCCATGCCGGAACATCAGATCTCGATGGTGCTCGACCTGAATAAGTGCCTGGGCTGCCAGACCTGCACCATGGCATGCAAGAAGCTGTGGACCGATGGCGACGGCATGGACTACATGTACTGGAACAATGTCGAGACCCGGCCGGGCCAGGGCTATCCGCGTAACTGGGACAAGATCGGCGGCGGCTTCGAAGACGGCAAGCTACGGCCTTCGGAGATTCCCACTAAGGAAGACTACGGCCAGACCTTCGAGTACAACTACGCCGAGCGCCTGTTTCAGGGCGGACCGCAGGCCATGCCGCAGGAAGAAGTCCGCAACACGCCCAACTGGGACGAAGACGTGGGCGCGATGACGCTGGGGGAGAATTACTACTTCTACTTGCCGCGGCTGTGTAACCACTGCACCAACCCCGCGTGCCTGGAAGCCTGCCCGCGCAAGGCCATTTACAAACGCGCCGAAGACGGCATCGTGCTGGTGGACCAGGAGCGGTGCGAAGGCTACCGCTACTGCGTGCGCGCCTGCCCGTACAAGAAGATCTACTTCAACGAGTTACTGGGCAAGGCACAGAAGTGTATCTTCTGCTATCCGCGCATCGAGAATAGCGAGGCCAATGCCTGCGCCCGGCAGTGCCCCGGCCGTTTGCGGTTCGTGGGCTTTCTGGACGACCCGACGTCGGCGGTCCACAAGCTGGTGCACGTCTACAAGGTGGCGCTGGGGCTGTTCCCGGAAAAGGGAACCGCGCCCAACGTGTTCTACGTGCCGCCCTTCAACCCGCCGCGCCGCGGCAGCTACGGCAAAAGCGTGCTGGAAGATCCGCGCATGCCGATGGATTACCTGCAGTACCTGTTCGGCGGCGAGGTGATAGACGTCATCCGCCGCCTGGAGGGTGAGTTGCAGCGCGCGCAGAATGGTAGCAAGAGCGAAGTGCTGCAACTGCTGATCGGGCGCGACGACCAGGTACGCTACCAGATACCCAAGCATGGGGACCTGATCCAGCTTCCAGGGGGGCGAAAAGCATGAGGTTCCTCGCGCTGATTTTGGCCGGTTGCGCCGCTTCGCTGGCGCAGACGCCGCTCGATCCATCCGCCGCCGAGTGGAAATCCGCGGCGGCGGTGTCACTCGCCCTCAACCGCACGCCGCCGCTCTACTCCACCGACGCTCCCGCGAGCCTCGATATCGCGTCGGTGGAGCTGCGCCTCCTGCGCGGCGCGGCGGGCAATTTCGTGCGCCTGGAGTGGGCCGACAAAACGCACGACACCGCGGCGATCGCCAAGGCGGAGCGTGCGTGGCAGAGCGAACAACTAGTGAAGCAGTCGGATGCTACGAACCGGTTCAACGATGCCTGCGCGGTGATGATTCCCGCCAGGCCGGTGGTGGGCGATCTGAGCCCATCCTTGCAGATGGGCGACGCGGAGCACCCCGTGCGCATTTTCCTCTGGGACGCGGCGCGCGGCGCGGCCATCATGGAGGCGTCCGGCCGGGAGACCACCAAACGCACGGGACAATCGTTCCCGGCTCAGGGGCAATACAAGGATGGCCGGTGGACCGTCACCATGCAACTGCCCGCCTGGCCCGAAGGAACGCCGCTGGCCGTTGCCGTGTGGAATGGCTCACAACAGGATCGCGACGGCAGAAAGTACTTCACCATATGGTTTCGACCTCGCTGAACACCTGGGCGGTTTTCCGTTTCGCGCTGTCCTATCCCGACGAGCGGCACCACCAACGCTTCGCCGCGCTATACGAGAATGTTCCGGGCACGCTGGCGGAGCTGCAATCGCTGTACATCGATCTGTTCGAAGCCGGCCTGCCGCAGCCACGGTGCCCGCTGCTCGAAAGCGCCTGGCTGCTGAATCGTCCGGCCGGCGAGGTCCTACTCGAGAACAAGCTGTTCTACCAGAATTTCGGCCTGCAAATTGACCGCCGCGCCGCCCCCGATCACCTGCTGACGCAGCTCGAATTCCTATCGTGGCTGGACCACTGCAAGGCCGCCGGCAACCCCGACCCGGAATCGCTGGATCGCGCACGCGTCGAGTTCCTGGACCGCCACCTGGCGCATTGGGTGGGCAAGGCAGCCCGCGTGGCCCGCAGCGCCGACGGCGGCTGCTATGCGGAGGTTTTGGAGGCGCTGGCGGCGGAAGTAGGCGCGGCCTGAGACTAAAAGCTGTTACTTTAACGGATCGAACTTAGACGGGCCTCCCCTTCGGCGTTTTTGTGCATAGGCCAGCGGACACCTGTCGACCTCAAGGTTCTTTGTTCGTATAGCACGCCTCAGAACGTCATAATGGTCGAAGATAAGTCAACACGGATGCGACGAAGCTCATGAGTGAGACCCTTCTAGCCGTCGTGGCAAAGCCGCGAGCTTGGCCAAATCTCGAATCACAGCGTCCGGATTACGGTTGCAATGGCTCTGCTAAAGTACGCGACTACGCGACAGTCAGTCATTACTGACCGCGATGGTAGGCGCATTGCTCGTAATCCCGTTCATCGTGATGGTTAAGGGCACGGCATCGCCAGTTGGCGTGCCGGGCTGGATGACGATGTTGATCTGGTACACACCCACATACGTAGACATTCCAGAGAAGACAACCTGAGCTTGTACACCCCCTACCTTGACCACAGGAGTTGTCACCGTTCGACGCAGGATACCATCGATCGGGGCACTATTTCCCGTCTCTACCGGAAGATCGACTGGACCTAATCCAGTGGCCAGAATGACCAGCGTTGCGGGATCGCGGATTCTCGCGGGGTGCGTAATCAAGCCAGGAATCGCGCCGGGGGCCGCAGCAAACACGTAGTCCCAGTTGCCGTACGCGATTGCCTGACTGCCTGTCACAAAAATGCCAGGGCCGGCGGTGGTAAGGGGCACACTTACCGGGGCCGAAGGGGCCCCACCATTGGTGACCACCATGTCGGCAGTACTGCCAGTGACTTCCCAGGGTACCTGTGCGTTGATTTGGCCGCTGCTGACAAAACACAGCGGTGCGGCAATGCCGTTGAAAGTGACGGAGGTGTTGCCCAGCTTAGTGAGGAGAGGAACGCTGCTGGCCTGGATTAGAGCATCCGCCAAATGCGAGCCGTAAATCGAGACTAATGAACCAGGCGCAACCGGCTGTCCCGTCGCATTGCTGGCGGCATTGAGCACTCCACCCGCTGCAACAGCCGGAACATCTGGGGTGATTGTTAAGGTCACGGCTATCGTGGTCTGTGCCGACGTTCCATCAGATCGACGTATTGTAATTGTGCTTATATAAGTGCCTACGGCCAAAGGTGCCGAGTTGACGTTTATGAGCAACACCGAAGGGGTGATCCCGCTTAGTGGTGAGACGGACAGCCAGCTCGCGTCGCTCGCTGTCGTGAATGCAAGTGGGGCAACGGTGCTGTTAACAGTGAGAGCCTGTTCGGAGGGAAGGGAGGGAGACCAAGTTGGGTCGTGAATTCCAGGTTGGTCGTGGGGAGCACCAGAGCCGCTCTACTGGAAGCGACGATGAGTTGGATCGTAAACGGGTTGGCTGTGACGTCCGCAACATCGTTTTCGCAAAGGAATGTCACTGTACCGGAAAGACTAGTGGTACCTTGCAAAATTGCTGGAATCGGGCCGGCAAATATGTTCGAGGAAAATGGGCTGGTGAGTACGTCAATCTCTTTCGCTGGGCCCCCTACGGGCGTCCATAGAATATGAATACGTTTCAAATGCGAGTAGTTGTGGTCGCTCATCGGCAGGTTAACTGACCCAGAGAACGAATAATAGGTGGCATTTGCCCATGGTGTATACACTACATTTGCCGTTGCAGAGAGTATGTTTGGGGCCGGGGGGATGGCATATGGGTCCGGTACAAGCTTCCAATCCCCATTCCCCAGGGGCGAGGCGGTGGGCGTTCCCATGAATGTCACCGAAAGACCGCCTACCGATAGATGGTACGGGCTGTTGGAACCGTTGCCCGTGTCGCCCTGCGACCAGGACAAGATGGCATGGTGTGTGCTACCGGCGGCAAGGATTACTTTGATAGTCTTGCCGACCATGGTGCCATCCAGGGGCATCGTGAGGACACAGTCTTTTGTCGTCGCTCCAACTTGGACGATTTGTTGCACAGCGGCCAGCCCACTGTTTTGGTTCGTGACATTTACAATGGGATCGCCCGCCAGAAGGGGGGCTGCGAGGAGCAGCCACAAGATCAACGCAGCCAGAGTCCTCGGTGGGGTATTCACAAAGCCATTTGACTCGTCAGTAGAATTCATTGGGCTCGC
Organism: Terriglobia bacterium; assembly: GCA_020073615.1. Lineage (GTDB taxonomy): Bacteria > Acidobacteriota > Terriglobia > Bryobacterales > Bryobacteraceae > JADGNR01. The sequence goes on along the minus strand of JAIQEX010000004.1, from coordinate 63,734 downwards.
CCGCTAAAGTCCCTTTCGGCCTGTACCAAGGCTTGCGTTTCGGCTTCCCCGCTGGCATCTATTATATAGCAAAGCGATGTTTTCAGACCTGTTAATCTCGTTGAACTTAGTTTTGCACTCGAGCTCTGGCGGGCAAGGCCGGTCCGGAGCATTTTGTGAGAGGAACAAGGGTGCGGCTCCGATGGGGCCCTGTCACGTGGAGTCGCCGGTCTTTGCGGCGAGGGCCCAGCTTTGAAGTCTCCCGCGATGCCTCTTTTCGCTGGCGACCGCTCAGGGCGAACCGCGTCTACAACAGCGCAACATCGACGCGCACGATCTGCCCGGGTTGCACGAATTCGACGGCCGTGGCGATTTGGGCGGCAATTTGCCGCAGCGTTGGCCAGTGATTCAGGACAGAATGACGACAGCCAGTTTACGGCTCGCGAAATTCTGCTGATACGGGGCATTCTGATCACAGGTGAGCAGGAGATCGAACCCCGCTTGCTCGGCTGCATCAAGCAGCGCGCCGTTCTCCAGACCCTGCCAGCCCAGTTCGTCCGCGCGCTCCACATGATGTCCTCGCAGGAACCGGGCAAGTGGGGCCGGGGTGTTGGCGTCGAACAGGATCTTCACGCCACCGCCGTGGGCTGATCGAGGGAATGCTTGGCGAAGGCAAGAACGTCATGCACCTGCTCTCGACAGACAGACGGGAACCACTCCAAGAACTCGTCTATGGTCGAGCCGCGGTCGAGGTGTTCGAACAGCGAGGCAACCGGCAGGCGGGTACTTCGGAAGCACCATGTCCCGCCCAGCTTTCCGGGGTTTCGGTCGACAGCGCAGCAAAGGCTCCAGTCCATACTGTTAGTTTATCGTTGATTGGGCGACCGCCGGTACGATCCCGCTTGGACGAAACGTCCATCTCGGACTGTTGCCGGCCGCGGTCTCTAAATCTAAACTGAGGTTTTCAGGCCGTGGCGCGAGGCCATCTCGTGGCCGATGGCCTGTCGATCGGAAGGGGAGAGGGCCGCGGTTGCCAGCGGAAATACTTCGTGATCTTCGATCGCGATGTGACGGCGATATAGATCGCGCAGTTGCGCGAGGATGGCGATGAGGCGCGCCGCTTGCTCCGGCGGCAGGGTGCCCTGGCGCAGCCACGCGCAGCCCAGAATGTCCACCTCGGCGTGGATGGCTTCTGCGGACGCGTGGTCTGCTTCGAGTGAAGCTACTCGTTCCAGTAGCGCCCGGACTTGCGGAGTGTCGATCGCGCGCAGGCGGGGGAAGAGGCTCTCCTCCTCGTCGGCGGTGTGCTTCGGCGCCGCCTCGCGAAAGTAGCGGAGGGCCGTGTCCCACGCGCTGCGCTGCTCGCCGGTGAGCGATTCGCCCCGCGCATGTTCGGCGACATGGACCAAAATATCCAGAAATCGCTCGATGCGGCGGTGGCAATCGCCGAGCAGGCCGATCGGGTTGGTGAACGGACTCTCGGGCCTGGCTCCGATGACGATGGGCATTGCTTCCCTCCTTCTTGCATGCTACGCGAGTTTTAAGGGCTAGCCGGTGACTTTCGTCACGGCGCGGGCGGCGGAAGGCCACGGGCCGGAATCGTTGCATCGCGCGCGCTCCGAGTTCCCAGACCTGGATCGCCACTGGCGCGCCGGGTGGGCAAGGCCGCCGCCTGCCATTCCCCCGCGGCGGCGATTGCAGTTAAAATCGGCCAATGCGTACTTGCCTGCTGTTGTTCGCCCTCTCCACGGCTGCGCTCGCCGCGGGCGTGCCCTACATGACGGAGCCGGCCCTGTGCCCCACGCGTCCCGAGATTGCCTTCGTATCGGGCGGCGATATCTGGGTGGCGCCGGCCAAGGGCGGGGAGGCCCACCTTCTGGTCTCGCATCCGGCCGACGAATCCCGCCCGCTGTATTCGCCCGATGGCACGCGCCTGGCATTCATCTCCACACGTACCGGCAACGGCGATATTTACGTCCTGACTCTGGCCTCGGGCGAGCTCAAGCGGCTGACCTTCGACGACGGGCTGGACCAGCTCGACGCCTGGTCGCGCGACGGCCGCTGGATTTACTTCTCAACCGGCACCTACGATGTCGGGCGCAAGAACGATCTCTATCGCGTGAGCGCCGAGGGCGGCACGCCGATGCCGGTGAGCGCCGATCGCTTCACCAACGAATTTCAAGCCGCGCCCGCGCCCGATGGCGCCACGCTCGCCTTCGCGGCGCGCGGCAACGGCGATCAGCAGTGGTGGCGCCACGGTCACAGCCACCTGGACGAATCGGAAATCTGGCTGCGCAAGGAAGGCTCGCCGGCGGCGTATGAGCGCCTGGTCGATTTGAACGGCCGCAACGCCTGGCCCATGTGGATGCCCGATGGCCGCCAGCTCTACTTCATGTCGGACCGCGGCGGCGCGCAGAATATTTGGGCGCTCGCCCTCGGCGGAAAACCGCGCCAGGTGACCAAATTCAACGATGGACGCGTGCTGTGGCCGTCCATCGGCTACGACGGCAAGGCGATCGTGTTCGAGCGCGATTTCAAGATCTGGCAGCTCGATATCAAGAGCGGCGAGGCGTATGCGCTCCCCATCACGCTGGTGGGCTCGGCGGCGGGTCCGGCGGTGGCCCATCTCACGCTCAACACGTTCACCGATTTGCGGCTGTCGCCCGACGCGCGCAAAATCGCCCTCGTCGCCCATGGCGAGATCTTCGCGGCGTCGGCGCGCGACGGAGGCGATGCGGTCCGCGTGACCCACACGCCGGCTCCCGAATCGCAGGTGGTGTGGGCGCCCGATTCCATGCGCATCGCCTATCTGAGCCCGCGCGACGCGGTCACCCACATCTTCCTCTACGACTTCGCGCACCGCGCCGAAACGCAGTTGACGCGCGACCGGGCCCCCGACCAGGGCCCGCAATTCTCCCCCGACGGCAAGAGCGTCGCCTTCGTGCGCGACCGCAAAGAGCTGCGCGTGATCGATGTCGATGGCAAACAGGAGCGCGTGCTCGCCTCCGGCTTCATCGGCGGCGGCGGGCGGGGCGGCGGATTCGCCTGGTCGCCCGACGGCAAGTGGATCGCTTACGCCAATTCAGGCGACCGGGCGCTACGCAACGTCTACGTGGTGCCGGCCAGCGGCGGCGCGGGCCGGCCCATCAGCTTCCTGGCCAATGTCAGCGCCAGCTCGATGCTGTGGAGTCCGGACGGGAAGTTTCTGCTCTACGAGACCGGCCAGCGCACCGAGCCTCCGCAGGTGGCGCGCATCGACCTGGTGCCGCACCAGCCGAAGTTCGCCGAGGAGCGCTTCGAGGAGCTGTTCAAACCCGAGCCGCCGCGCACCGGCGGACGCGGCGCTGCGGCGGACGCCAAGCCCCCGGTGAAGCCGGTCGAAATCGAATTCGAGGGCATCCGCGAGCGGCTCGCCATGCTGCCCATCGGTCTCAACGCCGCCAACGCGCAGATCAGCCCCGATGGCAAGTGGCTGCTGGTTTCGGCCGCGGTGGCCGGGCAGTCGAACCTGTATTTATACCCGCTCGAAGAAGCCGGCCGCAGCGGCGGACGCGGCGGTGGGCGCGGGGGCGCGGAGCGCAACGCCCGGCAGTTGACTACCACGCCGGGCGCCAAGAGTCATCTCCAGTTCTCGCCCGATTCCAAGGAGATCTATTACCTGGAAGCCGGGCGCGTGCAGGCCCTCACGATCGACACGCGCCAGACCAGGGCCGTGGCCGTGAACGCCGAGATGGACGTCAATTTCGACCAGGAGAAGCTGGCGGTGTTCGAAGAGGCCTGGGCCGGGCAGCGCGACAGCTTCTACGATGCCAAATATCACGGCGCCGATTGGAACGCGATCAAGCGCACGTACGCGCCGCTCATCGAGGGCTCGCGCACGCCCGACGAAATGCGGCGCATCCTCCGGTTGATGGTCGGCGAGCTGAACTCGTCGCATTCCGGCGTGTCGGCGCCGCCGGCCGGGGGCGGGGAAGCCGCGCCGCGCGCCGTGGCCGGACAGCTCGGCCTGACCTTTGATCGCGCCGAATACGAGAAGTCCGGCACTCTGCGCATCACCGCGGTGCTGCCGCGTTCGCCCGCCGCGCTCGCGGGGATCAAGGCCGGCGAGGAGCTGCGCGCGGTGGACGGCGTCCGTCTGGGCGCGCATGGGAACCTCGACGAGCAGTTGCAGCACAAGGTGGACAAGCGCGTCGTGCTGGATGTCGGCGGGAAGGACGTGACCGTGCTTCCCGTGGGTTCGCTCGCCGACCTGATCTATCGCCATTGGGTGGAGGACAACCGCGCCTACGTGGCGCGCACCAGCAACGGCCGCCTGGGCTACGTGCACATTCGCGACATGTCGGAACAGGCTCTCACCCAGCTCTACGTGGATCTCGACGCCGAGAACCGCGCGCGCGACGGCGTGGTGATCGACATCCGCAACAACAACGGCGGCTTCGTGAATGCCTACGCGCTCGATGTGCTGGCGCGCCGCCCGTACCTGACCATGACCACGCGCGACGGGCCGGCTGGTCCGGCGCGCACCATGCTGGGCCAGCGCTCGCTCGAGCTGCCCACCATCCTGGTGGTCAATCAGCATTCGCTCTCCGACGCCGAGGATTTCACCGAAGGCTATCGCACTCTGAAATTGGGCAAGGTGGTGGGCGAGCCGACCGCGGGTTGGATCATCTACACCGGCTCGATGGACCTGGTCGATGGCACCGTCATGCGCCTGCCCGGCACGCTCATCACCGGCGCCGATGGCAAGAACATGGAGAACAATCCGCGGCCCGTGGATATCGCCGTTACGCGCCCCATCGGCGAATCGTACACCGGACGGGACTCGCAACTGGACGCCGCGGTCAAGGAGCTGCTGGCTGAAATCGGGAAGCGGTAGCGGCCGCGGAACGAGCGAGGCGCGGAGCAGTTCCTCAGGGAGGCGGCAGTGTCACGCCCCCGGTGGCCGCCCATTCGGTGCCGCGCGTGAGGGTGGCGATGAACCCTGCGGACTTCATGGCGTCGGGATCGTGGCCCAGCGCGGTGACGAAGACACGCCCCCTGCTATAGTTCACCGTCCACAACATGGGCTGGTCGAGCCCGCGTCCCGGAAGCGGCTGTTTCTCATCGGGCTTGTACCGCGAGTGATCGTCCCAGGCGGTAGCCAGCACGTGGTAGCTGCCCTCGGGCTGCCATTTCAGGTTCGCGTAGAGTTCGTCGTTGGCCTGCGGAAAGGTGGCCGGCATGCCGCGGGTGATGGGATGCTCCTTGTCCTGGATGGCGACCGTGAAATCGTGGCGCGCCGAGTGGTGGCCGTTATTAGGACGCCAGTTGGCGCCGCACATTTTCTCGAATTCGTTCCAGCCCTCGAAGGCCGCCAAGGAGAAGTGATACACTACCAGCCCCTTGCCGCCGCGGACGTAGTTCACCAGCGCGGTGTCGGCCCGTTCGCCCCAGCGAAGCTCGGGCATCTTCTTCTCGTAGTAATTCAAAATCACCACGTCATAAGGCGCAATCGTCTCCGGGCCCGCGCCGCGAAACTCCTCGGTCACCCGTACCTCGAAGCGGCCCGTGTCCTCCAACAATCTGCGGAGCACCGGCGTGGTGGCGCGCCAGTCGTGACCGTTCTGGCCGGTGACGATCAACGCCTGGAGCCTGGCTCGTGGCGCCTGCGCGGGCGCGACCAAGGCGGTTCCCAACAGGAGCGCGCAGATGATCCGGGACTTCATAAGGGCCTACCCCACGGTCATGGTCTCCGGGTTCCACAGGCACGCACGCTGCTCGAAGTGGCTGATGTTCGAAAGCAGTGCGGGAGCGGCGGCGCGGAAGCCGAACACGGCATCCTCGACCACCGGTTGGCGCGTGCGGACCGCATGGAGGAAGTTGCGGTGATGGTCGAGTGAGTCGCTGTAGCCGCGCGGCGGCATAAACTTCTCCTCCGCCTGTTGCAGGTCCGCGCCGGCAGGCGGCCGCGGCGGATATTTTTCGCGGTATTCCTTCAAAAACTGGTCCTGGAGCGCCTTGGGGAAGGTGTCGATGGTGTAGCCCGGCTCGGTCTCGCGCGGCCTTTTGGAGAGCGTAACGCCATCGCTCGCGATGCTCAGTAACCCCTCGCTTCCGATGAACCGGAATCCCGGGTTTTCCGTCACTGCGCCGTCGATCAGATTCACGCGCAGCGAGAGGTTGAAGGCCGGGTGGCCGGCCGCGGCCGGATAGTCGTACAGGCCCACCAGGACGTCGGGCACGTCGCGGCCGTCTTTCCAGAAACGGAGGCCGCCCGTGGCGTAAACGCGTGTGGGACCGGTGGCGCCGGTGACGAAATGCAGCCCCGAGAACAGGTGCACGAAGAGGTCGCCGCCCACGCCGGTGCCGTAGTCGCGATAGTTGCGCCAGCGGAAGAGACGCACCGGGTCGAAGGGCACTTTGGGCGCGCGTCCCAGAAAACGGTGCCAATCGATGGTGGCGGGCGAGGCATCGGGCGGGATGGAATACTGCCAGGCGCCGAGCGCGGTGCCGCGATCCACCCAGGCCTCTACCACGTTCAGCTCGCCAATGGCGCCTGCGGCAAGCAGTTCTTTGGCCTTCCGATAAATGACGGAGCTGACACGCTGGCTGCCCACCTGCAGGATGCGTCCGGTGCGCTGCTGCGCCTCAACCACGTCCTTGCCGTCGTCCACGCGCTGCACCATGGGCTTCTCGCAGTAGACGTCCTTGCCGGCGCTCATGGCGTCAATGGCCATCTGCCGGTGCCAGTGGTCGGGCGCGCCGATGATGACCGCGTCGATATCTTTCCGCGCCAACACCTCGCGATAATCGCGCGTGGTGAAGACGTGGTCGCCCCAGACCTCCCGGGCGCGCCTCAGGCGGCCGTCGTAAACGTCGCTCACCGCGGCCAGTTCCACGCCGCCCAGGGAGAGCGCGTTGCGGGTATCGTTGCTTCCCTGGCCACCCGCGCCGAGGAGCGCGATGCGGATGCGGTCGTTGGGAGAAACGGGCGTGTTGCTTTGCGCGGCCGCGAGCTCGATCGCCCCGGCGAGTCCCGCGGCGGCGCCCAGGAAATGGCGTCTGCTAGTAGTCATGAGGGTTGCCTCGCTATCACTCTACTCTAGCCCTACCGGGTGCGCGGCTCGCAATCGCCCCGAGACGAGAGCGCCCGCCCCGCGGCGCTATAATAAATTCAGATCCTTCTCTCGGAAAGGCCATGCAGACTCTGGCTGAACAGCTCGGCCGCCAGACCCGCGAGGCGCAATTATACCGGCCGCTGGACCGCAAGCGCGTGGAGTGCTTCGCCTGCGGCCACCGCTGTCCCATCGGCCCGGGCTTTGCCGGGGTCTGCAAGGTCCGCTATAACCGCGACGGAAAACTCTACGCGCCCTTCGGCTACGTCAACGCGGTGTATAGCGACCCCATCGAGAAGAAGCCTTTCTTTCACGCCCTCCCCGGCACGCGCGCGCTGAGCTTCGGCATGCTCGGCTGCGACCTCCATTGTGGCTACTGCCAGAACTGGGTCTCCTCCCAGGCCTTGCGCGATTACCGCTCGACGCTGGATTTCCAGACGGCCGAACCGGAAGAGATCGTGAGCTTGGCCGTGCGCCAGGGCGCGGCGAGCGTGGTGAGCACGTATAACGAACCGCTGATCACCGCCGAATGGGCCGTGGCCGTGTTTCGGGAGGCCAAGGCCGCGGGCCTTGCCACCGGTTTCGTCTCCAACGGCAATGCCACCCCGGAGGTGCTGGAGTTCATACGCCCCTGGGTGGACCTGTACAAGGTGGACCTGAAGAGCTTCGACGACCGGCGCTACCACGAATTGGGAGGAAGAATCGCGCCGATCCTGGAGTCGATTCGCCGCATTCACCAGATGGGCTTCTGGCTGGAGGTCGTCACCCTGGTCGTCCCGGGGTTCAACGATTCCGATGGCGAGCTGCGCGCGATCGCGGAGTTCCTGGCCGGCATCTCGCCCGCCATCCCGTGGCACGTCACGGCGTTCCACCAGGACTACAAAATGCTGGGGCCGGAGAACACGCCGCCCGAAACGCTGGCGCGCGCGGCCGCGCTGGGGCGCGCCGCGGGACTCCACTACGTCTACGCCGGCAACCTGCCCGGCGAGACGGCGGACCTGGAAAACACCCGCTGCCCTTCCTGCGGCGTCACGGTCGTCGAACGGCGTGGATTCCGCGTGTTGCGCAACCGCATGGCCGTCGGCGGAAATTGCCCGGGCTGCGGGGCCGCGATTCCGGGCGTTTGGGGCGCGCTGCCGCGCCATCGGGAAGCGGATGCGGGCCTGGTCCACATTCGCTGCGGATGAGCCATGAGTGCTGTCCACATTTCGCCCTTTAGCGGCCCCTGGTATCCGGATTCCGCCGCGGACCTGGAACGCCTGCTGGAGGAGCGCTTCGAAGAATCGCGGGCGCGCACCGGCCCTTTTCTCACCGCGGGCGGTATGGGGTTCGTCGTGCCGCACGCCGCTCCGTGGTATTCCGGCGCCGTGGCCGCCGCGGTTTACCGCTCGCTCCAGCAACAGCGGCCGGAGCGGATCGTGGTGCTGGCCTTTCCGCACCACGGCCGCCTGAATGGCATCGCGGCGCCGGACACCGAAGCGATCGCTACGCCATTCGGCGAAGTAGCCATCGACCGCGAGTTCGCCGGCCCGTTTAACCGCGTGGCGGAGGGCCGCGTCTGCGATCATTCCTTCGAAATCCAGTTGCCGTTCCTGCAAAAAGCGGTGCCTCACGGCTGCGTCACCCCGCTGTACGTCGGACACATGAGCGAGGACGAGCGGCACGCGGCCGCCGGCCGGCTGGCCGCGGTGTGGCGCCCCGGAGTGGTCTTCGTGGCGTCGAGCGACTTCACGCACTACGGGCGCGGCTTCTCTTACGTGCCTTTCCCCGACGATGCCGCCGTCCCGGCGCGCCTGCGGGCGCTCGATTTCGAGTGCATCGATGCGGCCGGCAGCCTGGACTCGTCCTGGTTCCTGGAGACCCTCTCCGCCAACGGCGCCACGGTGTGCGGATCGGGGCCCATCGCGTTGTTGCTGGACGTGCTCAACCGCATCGCGGGCGACACCATTTACCAGGCCACCCTGGACTACCAGACCTCCGGCGAAATTACGGGCGACTACAGCCACTCGGTCAGCTATGCAGCCCTGGGTTACTTTCCACGCTCCGCCTTCGAGTTGGAAGCACCGGACCGGGAAGCGCTGCTCGATAGCGCCGGCGAGACGCTCCGGCGGTTGCGCGATACGGGAACCCGCCAGCCCGTGGCGGCACGCCACGGGTCGGCCGCGCTTTGCGCCCGGCGCGGGGTTTTCGTGAGCCTGCACCGCGGCGAAGAACTGCTCGGCTGCGTGGGCAATTGCGCGGGGCACCTGCCGCTGTCCGAAGAAGTGGGACACCTGGCGCTGGCGGCGGCGCTGGACGATTCCCGTTTCCAGCCGGGCGTCGCCATTGAAGGGCCGGCCGATATCGAAATCTCCGTGCTCACGCCCTTCCGCGCCATGCGGGGCAGCGAAGGTTTTCGCATCGGCCGCCATGGCGCCTTTCTCAGTCTGAACGGACATTGCGGTCTGCTGCTGCCGCAGGTGGCGGCGCATTATGGGTGGACCGCCGAGGCGTTCCTGCGCGCGCTGGCACGCAAGTGCCTGCTCGGCCCGCATGCCTGGCGCGATCCCCAAGCACGGCTCTCCGTTTTTGAAGCGCAAGTTTTCGGACGGCCGGGCCGCTGAAAGAGGGCCCGTCGATTAGAACCACGGTAGTCGCGACACCGTGTACCCTCCCTGATTGGGGAAAGTCTATACCCCCTTGCGCCGCATCGCAAGTATCCTGTAATTGGAGGGCGTATGTACCCACTCAAGAAGGGGAAATTCGCATCGCAGGCGCATGTCGGCATCCCGGAGGGCACCTACGAAGAGGAGCACGGGCGCAAGGGCTTCTACGGCAAGAGCGCGCATCTCTATCACGCGCACCCGCCCACGGGCTGGATTCGCTTCGAGGGGAAGCTGCGGCCGCACCTGTTCGATTTGAACAAGCTGGCGCCGGCGGATTGCCACGATCCCGAGGGCATGCCCGTCGCCTTCCTGGGCAACCACGATGTGACGCTGTACGTTTCGCGGCGCTCGCAACCGATGCCGTTCTACTACCGCAACGCCGATGGCGACGAGCTGATCTTCGTGCATCGCGGCAAGGGAACCATGGAGACCGATTTCGGACCGCTCGCCTTCGAGCCCGGCGATTATCTGGTGGTGCCGCGCGCGGTCACCTACCGCCTGCTGCCGGAGACGCAGGACAATTTCTTCCTCATCATCCAATCGCGCACCGAGTTCGAGCCGCCCGACAAGGGCCTCATCGGCCACCACGCGCTCTACGACCCCGGCGTGGTAACGACCCCCGAGCCCGCGCCGCACCTCGACGACAATCGCGAATGGGAGGTGCGCATCAAGGTGGACGACGAGATCTCGAAGGTGGTCTACCCGTTCAACCCCATCGATGTGGTCGGCTGGAAGGGCGATCTTACGGTGTGGAAGATCAACATGCGCGACATACGCCCCATCATGAGCCACCGCGGCCACCTGCCGCCCAGCGCCCACTCCACGTTTCAGACCGAAGGCGCCGTGGTGTGCACGTTCCTGCCGCGCCCGCTGGAGCAGGACCCCGCGGCCATGCGCGTTCCGTTCTTCCACCGCAACACCGACTACGACGAGTTCATCTTCTACCACGACGGCGATTTTTTCAGCAAGGACAACATCAAGCCGGGATACTGCACGCTACACCCGCGCGGCATCCACCACGGACCGCATCCCAAGGCGCTGGCCAACCAGCACAAGAAAACGCACACCGACGAGTACGCCGTGATGCTCGACGGGTTAAACCCCATCCATGTGCTGCCCGCGGGGGAACAGGTGGAATGGAAGGAGTACTGGGCGAGTTGGATGGAGAAGAAGTGAGAGGCTCAATCCAGGGGAATACCGGCCTCCCCCGCAAACCTGCTGCGGAAGTCGTGCCAATCGGCGCCATCGCGCGCCAAAACCTGTGCGACGTCAAACCATGAATTCGTAGTGGGCGATTCCTGCTGCAGTTTCTCCATGCTCAGGCCGGACTTGGAAATGAGTGTCCAGAAGTCCCTGAAACCCTGCTTCCTGGCCTTTTGGTGGGGCTTCTCCGCTTCGCCCGCGCGGTTGTGGGCATTGCTTACGCCGGTTCCGCCCTTGATCTCGATGGCCACCTTGTTGCGCAGCTTACCTTCAAACTCCTCCTGGATGCGGATGTCCGGGTCGGTGCTGAGCGTGAGAACCACTTTGCGCTCGATGCGTTGATGAGCGTGATCTTCTTGGCGTGCTGGCTGACGATGAAATCCTTCACGATCTCCGCCACCGAAACAAAAACGTCGAGAGTCGCTCTCCTGCCGATGGCATTGTTGTTGCTGCCATAGAGCTGCGCGCCCAGGGTAAGCAAGGGCAGCTCGGAAACGTCCCGTGCCGTGATCCTGGGCGAAATCTGACGCACCAACTCTGCGAGATGCCGGGCCATGACGGCGCAATAGTTGTCCAGATCCGGCAGCTTCCTCGGATTGAGAAGACCGCGGGATTCCATGCTCTTGAACTGCCCCATATCGGTGCCCTTGCGGTAGAAACGCTTCTGGGAGATACCGAGCAGGAGGCGGTAATAGCCAATCAGTGTGGGCTGCCGCTCCAGAATGGCGGGAACCGGGAACACATGCTCGTCGCGGATGCCTGCGGCGGCGAGGAGTTTTTGAGCGTCCTTCGGCACATAGCGGGAGATTTGCTGCTTCAGCAGATTGGGATCGATCATGCCCAACGCTTCGCTCAAAGCGTCCATAAGCGCGGTCCTGCGCGCCGCAACCAGCATCTGATGGAAGATCACCTGGCGCGAAGGGCTCAGCGGCGTCACGCTCACCGGATGAGATCCCCATTCAGGCGGCTTTCGGCAATTTGCAGATAGGATGGGTTCAACTCGATCCCCACGAATCGGCGATCCAGCTTCAGCGCCACGAGGCCCGTTGTGCCGGAGCCGATGAAGGGATCGAGGATGAGTTGGTGAGGGCTCGATCCCAGTTTGATGCAGGGCTCCACCAGCGCTGGAGGAAAGGTGGCAAAATGGGCCTCGGGATAGGGGCGCGTATGGATGTCCCAAACCGTGCGGATGTTGCGGCCGTTTGGGCCGCGCACCCCGGCGGGGTCATAGCGGTAGTGCTCGCTTTTGCTGAATAGAAAAACGTACTCGTGGCTCCGTGTGGGGCGATCCTTCACGCTCTCCGGCTGACAGTTGGGCTTGTTCCAGATTATGTCAGCCCGGAGGTACCAGCCCTCCTTCTGGAGAGCGAAGGCCAGCAGCCATGGCACGCCAATCAGGTCTTTGGGTTTCAGGCCTGCAGGAGTCGGAGGGCGCACGTCCATGGCGCGCACCGGATTCTTCTTATCGGAAGCACGCCAGGTGCGGCCCCCGGAAGTGTAGGAGTCGCCGATGTTAAGCCAGAGCGTGCCGTCGTCCTTCAATACCCGCCGCACCTGGGAAAACACCCTGGCCAGGTGCTCGATATAGGCGAAGACCGAGTCCTCAAGTCCAAGCTGGCCGGGGATGTTGTAATCGCGGAGCGACCAATATGGCGGAGAGGTGATGCAGCTTTGGAAACTGCATTCGGGCAGGACTGACAGGACGGCATCGGTATCCCCGCAGATCAGGGCGGACGTACGGGCACCTGCGCTAAAGAGGTCCTCGATCCGCCCCTGTTCCGTGGCGTCGAAGCGATGGACCCGGCCGTCACCCGCGAATAGACTGGGAATCGTCGTTATTGGCCGCGATGCACGCGGCTTCGGCGCCGGACGTCGGCTTGGTGGTTTCTGCGGAAGCACCTTTCGAAAGCCTCTGCTGCTAATAATCTCATCGGGGGAGTTGTCCGATAGCTTAACGCGCTTGCAAGGTCTTTAGAATCCCCAAAACATCTTCCCACCTTTCTGTAGCCGGCGCGGCACCGCCCTGGCGCGGGCGGACGCACCTCAAAGCTGTCCCGGCAACCCAAATCCGGACCTCCATCCTGGCTGGGTGGATCCTTCACTTATTCAGCCCGGACCCGCCCTGAATCCGGAAGCCCGCGCCGCAGCGCATGGCCTCACCTGCCAGTTCCAACGGACACGGTAAACTGAGACTGTGCCGATGGCGGTCGTGACGATCACCGGCAGGGTTCGATCTGACGGGGAAGGTGGCGGCCGGACTCACCCGGTCGAAGACGCTCCGCCTGATTCGGGAGTGGGCTTCGATACATCGGCGGGAACTGGAGTTTTCTTTCGCCGGTAATACGCGCGGACCACTGTGGGAGGATCGGGTTCCAAGCAAGCGCCCGGAGACGCGCTTGCGGCGTGCGGCGGCACTTGCAGAACCAGCCAAGAGGACCCGGCAGAACCGCCGGCGCGCGTTGCGCCGGAGCGGACCGCGGCATCGGCCGGCGCAAGCGGTGTGGCGAGAACTCTGCGCCGCGCGGGAATGGACGTTTGCAGTATGATCGCTTGAGGTCGCCCGGAAGGCGGTCCCCATCGGAGGCGTGGATGGAAACGTTGCTTCGCGAATTGCGCTATGGCTTGCGGGTGCTCACAAAATCTCCCGGATTTGCCGCAGCCGCAGTACTGACGCTGGCGCTCGGCATCGGCGCATCCACGGCAATTTTTTCTGTTGTGGACGCCGTTCTGCTGCGCGCGCTTCCTTATCCGGATCCGCAAAAGATCGTGCGCGTGTGGGAACAGGCTCCTGACGGTCACCGAATGAACCTGGCGGACCCGAATTTCGACGATCTTCGTACTCAGAACAGCACGTTCGCGGGCCTGGCGGTATGGGAAGATCTGCTGGTATCTGTTTCCGGCGGCAGCGAGCCGGTGCAAGTCAACATCGCCGAAGTCTCCAGCGGCTTCTTTCAAGCCCTCGGTGTCGAGCCCTTTCGCGGCCGCGCTTTTGCTCCCGAGGAGCAGCGCCTCCACGGCGCGCCGGCAGCGATCGTCAGCTATCGCTATTGGCAGCGATACCTCGGTGGCACAACGGATCTCTCCAAAATCCACTTGAGGATGGAGGGAGCGGTCTATCCCGTTGTCGGTGTGATGCCGGAGAGTTTTGATTTTCCGCCCCGCGCCGCCGCGTGGATTCCGCGCGAGCTCTTTCCGGAACTTCCCAGCCGCACAGGGCACAATGGGCGAGGTCTCGGCCGCGTCCGCGATGGGATTACCGTGGCCCAGGCACGCGCGAATCTCAGCGCGCTTGCCCGCCGCATCCAAGACCGGTACGGAAAACAGGTTGACCTCAACGATGCCGCGGTAGTGCCTCTTGCCGACGCAATGGTGGGAGATGTGCGGACCGCTCTCTTGACGCTTCTGGCAGCCGTCGGCCTCTTGCTCCTGGTCGCATGCGCCAATGTCGCCGGCTTGCTTTTGGCGCGCAACTCCGCCCGCCGCAGAGAATTGGCCCTGCGTGCCGCCCTGGGGGCTGGGCGCGGCCGTCTCATTCAGCAGTTCCTCGCGGAGTCATTTTGGCTTTCCTTGGCCGGAGGTGTACTCGGCATTTTGATAGCGGCTTGGGCGGTCGGCATGCTTCCAGCAATTCTCCCGGCGAATCTGCCGCGGCAGCAGGGTATCGCCATTAACCCATCGGTGCTGCTGTTCGCTTTGGCCGCAATTGTATCGGTCGCCGTTTCGCTCGGGCTCTTTGCCGCCTGGCGCGCCGCTGCGGGCGATCTCCAGGAAGCACTGACTGCCGGCTCCCGCAGTTACACTGGCGCGGGCGCCAGCCAGCGGTTCCGCGGCTTTGTGGTAGTCGGCGAAATTGCCACGACGCTGGTGATCCTGGCCGGAGCGGGCCTTCTCGGCCGCAGCTTCTTGCGGCTCATTTCCACGAGTCCTGGATTCAGCCCACAAAACCTGATAACCATGGAGTTTTCGCCTCCCAATCCGCAAGGGCAAGCATTCGCGATGGATCAGTCCGCCATTGCGCGGCAGGTCCATCTACTGGAAGACATACTGACCCGGCTTCACGCAATTCCCGGCGCGCAGACGGTGGGCTTGGCCGGCGCGCTTCCCGTCGCGGCCGGCGACAATCTGGCCGGCGGAGATTTCCTGATACTCCATGGCCAAGAGCCGCCCGCCAATGTCGATGAATGGAACCGGCTTCATCAAAATCCTTCGCAAGTCGGACACGCCGATTATTGCGTCGCTGGGGAAGCGTACTTCCGCACGATGGGCATTCCGCTGATCCGCGGACGGATGTTCGGCGAACAGGACGATTGGAATTCGCCGCATGTTGCGGTGGTCAGCGAATCCCTGGCTCGCCAGCGCTGGCCCAATCAGGACCCCATCGGTCAGGCGATCTATTTCGGTAATATGGACGGCAACTCGAAGCCGCTCACGATCGTTGGCGTCGCCGGCGATGTTCGCGCGCGCGGCCTGGATTTTCCCCCGAGTCCGATCATTTACGTCGATTACCGCCAACGCGGAATGAACGCCAATTCAACGCCCACCATCCTGATGCGCAGCGCCGCACCGCCCGGAGAGATCGTTTCCGCCGCGCGCGGCATTTTCCACGATCTCGCTCCCGATGTTCCCGTCAAATTCTCCACCTTCGCGAAGGAAATGGGCGGCTGGCTCGCGGATCGCCGTTTTCTGCTTCTTCTTGTAGGATTATTTGCCGCCGCTGCGCTCGCCCTTGCGGCGGTTGGCATTTACGGCGTTGTGGCCTTCTCGGTCACGCGCCGCACCCAGGAGATCGGCATTCGCATGGCGCTCGGCGCGCAGCGAAGCAACGTTCTGCTTCTGATGGTGGGCGAAGGCGCCCGGCTCGCGGTTCTCGGCGTGGCCATCGGCGTTGCCGCATCCTTCGTCATCACGCGCCTTTTGTCCAGTCTCCTTTTCGGAGTCGGCGCCACGGACCCAATCACATTCGCCGGCGCGTCTGTGCTTCTTTCTATCGTCGCGCTGCTCGCTTCGTATATCCCCGCGCTCCGCGCCATCCGCCTCGATCCCAATAGCGCGTTGCGCTGCGAATAGCTCATGGTTCTTTGGGAGCCACAGCGAACCATGGCGGAGGCAGAATCGGTTGGCTGAGCTGAGGCGGCGGCGGGCACGGTCCTTTTCCTGAACCGTCGCTCAGAATCTGCTAGAGTACACCCATGTTTTCACCATTGAGCCGGCGGCAATTTTTTGAGCGGACGGCCGCCGCCGCGGCGGTGTGGGCTTCCGCGCGGCGCGCGCCTGCGGCCGATGAGGCCGATCTGAAGGCGATTCAGGCGGAGATCGAGAAGCGCCATGACGAAGCGATCCATCGGCTGCAGGACTGGATCCGGCAACCCTCGATCGCCGCCGAGAACCGGGGCATGACCGAGGGGTGCGACCACATGATACGCCTGCTGCGCGAGGCCGGATTCGGCAAGGTGGCCAAAGCGCCGACCGATGGGCACCCGGGCGTCTTCGCCACGCTCGACGCGGGCGCGGCGCGAACCATCGGCATTTATTTCATGTACGACGTCAAGCAGGCCGATCCCGCGGAATGGTCGTCGCCGCCGTTCGACGCGGCCCTAGTGGACAAGCCCGGACTCGGAAAGGTGCTGATCGGCCGCGGCGCGGTCAACCAAAAGGGACCGGAAGCGACGTGGCTCGCCGCCCTGCACGCCTTCCGGGCCGCCGGCCGGAAACTTCCCGTGAACCTCGTATTTGTGGCGGAGGGCGAGGAAGAGATCGGCTCGCCGCACTTCCCGCAGGTGATCCGGAATCCGGAGACTCTGGCGGCGCTCGGCAAGTGCTCGGGCATATATATGCCCATGCCGATGCAGGCGCTGGATGGCTCGGTGACCATCAACCTGGGAGCCAAGGGGGTCGTCGAGCTGGAGCTGGTGGCGAGCGGCGAGCGCTGGCATCGCGGGCCCCGGCAGGATCTGCACTCGAGCAATGAGGCGCGCGTAGACAGCCCCGCGTGGCACCTGGTGCAGGCGCTCGCGACCCTGGTGGCGCCCGACGGCCACACGCCGGCCATCGAAGGTTTCGCAGACCAGGCGCGCCCGCTTACGGCCGATGAGAAAGCGCTGATTCGGGAAGGGGCGCGGCGCCAGAGCGAGGAAGTCGCCAAACGGCAGATGGGCGTGGAGCATTGGGTCCACGACGTGGATTGGCTGGAGTCCCTGGAGCTGCTCGCCGGACGCCCTACGGTGAATATCGAGGGGCTGGTTGGCGGATACACCGGGCCGGGCGGCAAGACCATTCTGCCGCACCGCGCGGCGGCGAAGCTGGATCTGCGGCTGGTGCCGGACATGACTGCCGCCGGCGCCCTCGCCGCGCTCAAAGCGCATCTGGCCCGTCGTGGATTCGGAGACATCGAGGTGAACATGACGGGCGGATACGATCCGACCACCACGCCCGCCGCCTCCAGCCTGATCCGGGCGCAAGCCGCGGTGTACCGGCGCCACGGTCTCGACCCGGTCTTCTGGCCGCGGCTGGCCGGCTCCTGGCCGGGCTATGTGTTCACCGGTGAACCGCTGAGGCTGCCGGCGGGCCACTTCGGTCTGGGACACGGCAGCGGAGCCCACGCGCCGGACGAGTACTACGTGATGGAGTCGGCCAATCCGAAGGTTCAGGGAATCGACGGAGCGGTGCGGTCCCACGTGGAGTACCTGTATGAACTGGCGGTGACTGGTTGAAAGCGCCGCCCCGCCGGGGAGACCGAAAGCGGAGAGCCGATCGCTGAAAGCGGAACTTCACACCGCGCGGCGCACGGGACGCCGGCGGGAAGAGAATACCAATCGGGCCGGGCGCCGCGATGGGGCCGGCAGTTCCACCAGTCCGGCCATCCCGCCCTGCTCGCGCGCCACATCCGCGGACACGTTGCGCCGGTCCAGCCGTATGGCCAAGGTCCGCTCGATCCGGGAAACTTCGCTGCGCTCCGCGCGCGTGCCGAAGGTCGATGCCGTTCCCGCCGCGCCCATGCGCCCCGTGCGGCCCACGCGGTGGATGAAGTCCTCGGGCACTTGCGGCAAGTCGTAGTTCACCACGTGGGAGATGCCTTCCACGTGTATGCCGCGCGCCGCCACGTCGGTGGCCACCAGGACGCGGTAGCGCCCTTCCTGAAATCCGGCGAGCGCCATGTTGCGCTGGCTCTGGCTGCGGTCGCCGTGGATGGCCGCCGTCTTCACGCCGCCTTGCGCCAGCTTCTTCGCCAGCCGGTCGGCGCCGTGCTTGGTCCGCGCGAACACCAGGAACGAGCCCGCCTCCTGTCGCAGCATGTCTTCGAGCAGCCCGAGTTTGCGATCCTGCTCGACTTCGTAGAAGTGCAGGTCCACCTGCTCGATGGGCTTGGTGGTGGAGCCCACTTCGATTCGCACGGCGTGGGGCACGTGCGTTTCCACCAGGTGTTTGACCGACGATTCGATGGTGGCCGAGAAGAACAGCGTCTGGCGGCCCGCCGGGGTTTCGGCCATGATTCGCCGGATGCTCGGCAGGAAGCCCATATCCAGCATGCGGTCGGCCTCATCCAGCACCAGCAGGCTGACGGCGCCGAGCCTGACCAGATTGCGCGTGAGGAAATCGCACAGCCGCCCCGGCGTGGCGATGGCCACTTGCGCGCCCTTGCGAATGGACTGCAATTGCGGGTTTTCGCCGAGCCCGCCGACCACGATCGCGGCCCGCAGGCCGGTGCCCGCC
Source organism: Terriglobia bacterium (assembly GCA_020073615.1). Classification (GTDB taxonomy): domain Bacteria; phylum Acidobacteriota; class Terriglobia; order Bryobacterales; family Bryobacteraceae; genus JADGNR01. Next base: position 45,103 of record JAIQEX010000004.1, on the reverse strand, counting down.
GCCATTTTGGTGAAGGTTTCGTGAGTCTGTATGGCGAGCTCCCGCGTGGGGCTCAGCACCAGGGCGCGGAGGCCGCTCGGCCGCGGCTCCTGGAGCAGCGATTGAATCATCGGAAGAACGAAGGCGAGCGTCTTTCCCGTGCCGGTTTGCGCCGTGGCGACGACATTGTTGCCCGCCAGCGCGGGCTCGATGGCCAGCGCCTGTACAGGTGTAGGTTGAGTAAAGCCGTGCTTGACCAGATTTTTCTGTAAGACGGCGGAGAGAGTGAGTTCGGTGAAACTTTTCATTTTTCGTTTTGTGGAAGGAAATCAGCGAGCCGGCTACCGGTGAGGGGAGAAAGATTGCGGATCGACTTCGTGTACGTTCACAGTATAGCAGGTTTGAAAGCCCTCACTGTCCTGCCCAGCTTCACGGCGTTTTCCATGAGCTTCAGCCCATGGCCGCCCTCGGCCGTGAGGATCGACTCCGGATGGAACTGCACCGCCTCGATGGGCAGTTCCCGGTGGCGCACGCCCATAATCACGCCATCGGTCGATTCCGCGGTCACTTCGAGGCACGCCGGGAAGGTCTCGCGCCGCGCATAGAGCGAGTGATAGCGGCCGGCGGGAAACTCCTCGGGCAGACCTTCGAAGACTCCGACATTGCGGTGGCGCACCGTCGAGGGCTTGCCGTGCATGGGGTAATCGAGCACGCCCAACTCGCCGCCGAACGCCTCCACAATGCCTTGCAGTCCCAGGCAAACGCCGAACAGGGGCACGCCCAAACGGACGGCGGTCTTCACCAGGCCGGGCACGCCGAAATCCGCCGGCCGGCCCGGGCCCGGGGAAATCAGGATCAGGCTCGGCGCCACCTGCGCAATCAGCTCCGCCGGAAACCCCGCGCGATACGTCACCACTTCGGCTCCGGTCTGTCGCGCGTAGTTGGCCAGCGTGTGTATGAAACAGTCGTCGTTATCCACCAGCAGGAGCCTGGTGCCCGCGCCCGCCGGCCCACGCTCCGCCTCGCGCTCCACGCGGTGCGCCGGCTCTTCCGCGCCCAGCGTGCGGAAGAATCCGGTGGCTTTCAAGCGCGTCTCGCGCTCCTCCATGGCCGGTACCGAATCGAAGAGCAGGGTCGCGCCCACCGGGTAGGAAGCCACGCCGCCGCGCAGATAGGTGGTGCGGATCAGGATGCCGGTATTGATGTCACCGTTGAGCGAGAGCATGCCCACCGCGCCGCCGTACCAGCCGCGCGCGTCCTTCTCCAGCGCCTCCACGGTCTGCGCCGCGGCCTTCTTGGGCGCGCCGATCACCGTCACCGCCCACATGTGGCTGAGGAACGCATCCAGCGCATCGAAGCCTTCCTGGAGCGTCCCTTCCACGTGGTCCACCGTGTGGAACACGCCGGCGTACGATTCAATCAGCCGCCGCCCGATCACCTTCACGCTGCCCGGCTCGCACACCCGCGACTTGTCGTTGCGGTCCACATCCGTGCACATGGTCAGCTCGGACTCTTCCTTGGCCGATTTCAGCAGCTCGCGGATGTTGTCGGCGTCGCGCAGCGGGTCGCCGGTCCGCTGCGCGGTGCCGGCAATCGGGCAGGTCTCGACGCGCCGCCCCTCCACCCGCACGAACATCTCGGGCGATGCCCCCAGCAGTTGCTCGTCGCCGAATTGCAGAAAGAACTCATAGGGGCTGGGGCTGGCGCGCTGCACCCGTTCGAACAGTTCCGACGCCTTGCCCGCATAGGGCGTGCGGAAAGTCTGGCGCAGCACCACTTCGTAGTAATCGCCGCGACGCATGCCTTCGCGCACCCGCTCCACGTTGGCCATGTACTCCTCGGGCGTGTGGTCCGAGACAATTTCGCCGGGTTTTGATTTGGGAGGCCGCGCGATCTCCCCGGCATCGCGCGCCAGGCCGCGCGTGGAGACGCCCTCTCGCTCGAACTCGTACCGGTAGCGCTCGATCTGCTCCTTCTTGCGGTCCATGAACCAGATGTCGTCGCAGAGAAACAGGTGCAGATCTTTATGGCCGCTACGCGGGAATTTCTTTTCGATGGGCTCGAACTGGAACAGCAGGTCGTAGCCGAACGCGCCAACCAGGCCCAGGCGCGAATCCTCCTCGCCGCGAAACTCCTCGACCAGCGCGCGCAGAATCGAGAACACCGAGGGCTGCTTGCTGCGCTCCTCTTCCGGAAACAGCTTCGGCAAAGGCTTCAGCACTCCTGCCAGCGTGCCCTCCTCGAGCCCGAACGTCTCCCAGTGCGGATGGCCGGCCAGCACCGGTTCGAGCAACTCCGCGATCCTTCGGCCGCGCTCGTTGAGGGGGCGGAATTCCACGCGGCGGTCCCAGGCGGCGATCTCCAGCGGCGGGCAGGTGGAGGCGATATCCCAGCGCGAATACCGCCCGGGATACTCGTACCCCGAGGAGAGATAGATACCCCGGTGCCGGTCCAGATCGCGCTGCACGTGCTTCAGGCCCTTCCGGAAACCGGCCTTCGAGACGGTGCGCGCGACCTGGATCCCGTGGGGAGTCGTATAGCGGTATTCGCGCATAAGCATGACCCTGGCGGGAATTATTTCTCAGAATAGCAGAGCAGTGCGAGGAACCGCGTGAGGATCTCGGGCGCAAGGTCGGCCGCGCGTTTCAGATCGTGCCCCGCGCCCGCGACCGCCAGCAGATCCGTGGGCGCCGGAATCAGCGTCATGGCCGCGCGCAGTTCTTCGAGCGTGGCGAACGGATCGGCGGTGCCGTGCACGAACAGCACCCGCGTCCGCAACTCCGGAAAGAAGGCGGTCCGCTTCTGCTCCGGCTTGCGCGGCGGATGCAAAGGATACGACAGCAGCAGCAGTGCCGCCGCCAGTTCCGGACGCTCGGCCGCTGCCATGGCGGTTTGCCGTCCGCCATAAGAATGCCCGCCGGCAAAGACGCGCCCGCTCGCCCGCTGCCTTACCATCTCCACCGCGCGCACGACGCCTTCGCGGTCGCGCGCCGCGCCGGCGGGAAACGGCGGCCCTTTCGGCCGCTCACAGCGAAAAGGCAGATCGTAGCGCAGCACCTGGTAGCCGGCTTCGGCGAAGGCCCGCGCCATGCTCACCAGCAACGGAGCGTTACAGTTCGACCCGGCGCCGTGCGTCAGCGCCAGCCCATCGCCATTTGGCTGATCCGGCAGATGCCAGACCCCGCGAATTCCCTCCTGCTCGAATGGCTCTTCCACCTCCGACTACTATAGAGGAAACGGGGTTGCGGGGTCGGGTCTGGCGAGGGTTCCACGGCCATGCGCCGCGAGGTATCGCAGCGCAGGTTTGCCGCGGGGAGCTCACGGCTTGCGCTTCGGCGCCCGGCAGTACTAGGAGCCGATTGCGCCGTAAATCGGCTTCAGCGCCGGGTAGAGCGCCTGGTAAATGCGGTGACCCTTCTCATAGAAGGCGGCCGAGGCGGGCTCCGGCGAGACCGAGCCCGTTTCGCGAATGGCGGCGCGGCACACTTCGGGTACGGAGGCGTATTCGCCGGTGCCGGCGAGCGCCAGCAGGGCGGCGCCGTAGGCCGAGCCCTCCTGCGTCTCGAGCGTGACCACGCGCTGGTCGAGCACGTCGGCCAGCAACTGCCGCCAGAAGGCGCTCACCGCGCCGCCGCCCGAGGCGCGCACGGAGTTCGCGGCCACGCCCAATTCCTGGACGATATCCAGGCAGTCGCGCAGGCTGTAGGAGACGCCTTCGAGCAGCGCCCGGACCAGGTCGGCACGAGTGTGGCTGGCGGTGAGGCCGATCCAGCCGCCGCGCGCGGCGGCATCGAGGTGCGGCGTGCGCTCGCCCATCAGGTAGGGCAGCCAGAAGAGGCCCTGGGCGCCGGGCGGGGATTGCGCGGCCAGCGCGGTGAGCGCATCGTAGGCCGTGCCCGGCGCCAGTTGGTTGCGGAACCATTGCAGGCTCAGGCCGGCGCCCTGGGTGACTCCCATGACGTGCCACCGGTCGCGTACGGCGTGGCAGAAAGTGTGGACGCGGCCCGCCGGGTCGTACGCCACCTGTTCCATGTGCGCGAATACCACGCCGGAAGTGCCGATGGTGCAAGAGACGATTCCCGGTTCGACGATGCCGTTGCCCACGGCGCTGGCCGCCTGGTCGCCCGCGCCGCCTACCACGGGGGTGCCGGCCTGGAGCCCGGTGAGCTGCGCGGCTTCTCTCGTGATCTCGCCGGTGATGTCGCTCGATTCGTAACAACGCGGCAGGATGGCGCGATCCAGTCCGAGGCCATCAACCATGGGCCACGACCAGCGCCGCTCGACCACGTCGAAAAGCGCGGTGCCGGAGGCATCGGAGACCTCCGAGGCGAATTCGCCGGTCAGCCGGAAGCGGACATAATCCTTGGGCAGGAGCAGCTTCCGCACCCGCTCGAAATTCCGCGGCTCATGGTCGCGCACCCACAACAGTTTGGGCAGCGTGAAGCCGGTGAGCACGGGATTGGCGGTGTACTTCAGGACGTTCTCACGGCCGATCTTCGCGTTGACCGCGTCCACTTGCGCCTGGCTGCGCTGGTCGCACCAGATCAGCGCCGGACGGATGACGCGGCCGCCGTCATCGAGGATCACCAGGCCGTGCATCTGGCCGGAGAGGCCGATTCCCTTGACCTGGCCGCCGGAGATGCCGCCCGCCGCGAGCGCGCCGCGGATGGCGGCGACGGCGGCGTCCCACCAGTTTTCGGGGCGCTGCTCGGCCCACAGGGGGCGCTCCATGCGCATTTCCTCGTGGGCCGCGGTATATCCTGCGCAAACGCGGCCGCGCTGGTCCACCAGAAGGGCGCGGGAGCTTCCCGTGCCGATATCCACACCGAGCCACATAGTCCTCTATGGTGCCACCGCAACTCCCTCAAAACAACTATGTTCGATGGCGGTAACGAACCGCCGTAACAAAGCCAATAACGGTTGTGAACTGGACACACGCGCGTTGCCGGGACCACCATGAAGGGTAGACGATTATGACCCCAACCATTTCCCTGTGGCCGCGGTTCCGCCCGGTTCTGGACCCGGAGTTCGCTCCGGCGGCGCTGTGGAACCGGGCTTACCGCGCCATGGTCCACGAGAGCGGAGGCGGCCAGAACCTGGCGATCGCTCTCGAGCGGAGCGACGGCTCGGTGTCGCTCTACCGCACCAGGATCCTGCCCGATGAAGATGCCTGCGTGGCGATCAACAACCTTTATGTAGAGCGGTTGTTGAAATTTCTGTTGTGGCAGAAAGGCGGATGGCGCGTCACCATTGCGGGAGCGCCGCGCCTCGCCGGCTACCTGCGGAGTGTGTATGGGCCCGAGGGCGCGCGCGCGTTCGACTACCAGTTCATGGGCGAGCGCGTGTACGGGCGGCCGATGACCATTGCGAGCACGGCATTCGACAAGGCGCCGGTGGAGAAAGAGACCGCGGCGGCGCTGGGCCGCCACCTGGAGGGCTATCGCATCGGTTTCGACCTGGGAGCGAGCGATCGCAAGTGCGCCGCCGTGGCCGGCGGGACGGTGATCTTCAGCGAAGAAGTTCCGTGGAGCCCAAGCGCGCAGGCGGACCCGCAGTATCACTACGAAGGCATCGACGATTCGCTGCGGCGTGCGGCCGCCCGGTTGCCGCGCGTCGACGCCATCGGAGGCAGCGCCGCCGGCGTCTACGTGGCCAACGAGGTGCGCGTGGGCTCGCTCTACCGCGGGGTGCCGCAGCCCCTGTTCGACAGTCGCGTGCGGCGCCTGTTTTTCGAACTACAGGCGGCGTGGGGCGGGGTGCCGTTCGACGTGGTGAACGATGGCGAGGTGACGGCGCTGGCCGGGTCCATGGCGCTCGGCGACAATGCCGTGCTGGGCATTGCCATGGGCAGCAGCCTGGCGTCGGGGTTCGTCACGCCGGAAGGCAGGATCACGACCTGGTTGAATGAGCTGGCATTCGTGCCCGTGGACTACCGCGACAATGCGCCGGCCGACGAGTGGTCGGGCGACCGCGGCGTGGGGGCGCAGTATTTCTCGCAGCAGGCCGTGGGGCGCCTGCTCGCGCCGGCAGGCATCGAGCTTCCCGCGGATATGCCGCTCCCCGTAAAGCTGGAGCACGTCCAGAAGCTGTCGGGGGCGGGCGATGCGCGCGCGCGCAAAATCTACGAGACCATCGGCGTCTATTTCGGCTACAACATCGCGCATTACGCCGATCTATACGACTTCCGCAACCTGCTGGTGCTGGGGCGCGTGATGTCGGGCGAGGGCGGAGATTGGATTCTGGCGGTGGCGGAGAAGGTGCTGCGGGCGGAGTTCCCGGAGGTGGCGGAGCGCGTCCGTTTTCACATTCCCGACGAGAAAGAGAAGCGGCACGGACAGGCCATTGCCGCGGCCAGTTTGCCGGCCATTGGAGTACAGGAGAAGATACATGCAATTTCATAATCCGGGCGCGGACTTTTTTGTTCCCGACGGCGTGGCGCCGGAGGCGGCGCTGGCGCGCACCACGCACCTGTGCATTTCCGCGCACCAGGACGATATCGAGATCATGGCCTACCACGGCGTAGCCGAGTGTTTCGGCCGCCAGGACAAGTGGTTCACCGGCGTGGTGGTAACCAACGGCGCGGGCAGCCCGCGGGCGGGAATCTACGGCGATTACACCGACCAGGAGATGCAGCAGGTGCGCCTGGTGGAACAGCGCAAGGCGGCCTATGTGGGCGAGTACGCCTGCCAGATCCAACTGGGCTTTCCCAGCGCCGCGGTGAAGGACTCGAAGAACACCGCGGTGGTGGAGGACCTCAGCCTGATCCTGCGCGCGGCCCGGCCCGAGGTGGTGTACCTGCACAACCTGGCGGACAAGCACGATACCCACGTCGGCGTGGCCATGCGCGCCATTGCGGCCCTGCGCGGTGCGCGGGACGACGTGAAGCCGCAACGTGTCTACGGCTGCGAGGTGTGGCGCGACCTGGACTGGCTGCCTGACGAGGACAAGCAGGCCCTGCCGGTGGCGGAGCGTTCCAACATCGCCGCGGCCCTGGTGGGCGTATTCGATTCCCAGGTGAGCGGCGGCAAGCGCTACGACCTGGCGACTGCCGGCCGGCGCCTGGCGCACGCCACCTACTTCGCCTCGCATGGCACCGATGAAGCGGCCGCGCTGAGCTTTGCCATGGACCTGACGCCGCTGGTGCAGGATGCGAGCCTCTCGGCGGCGGATTATGTGTTGGGGTTTGTAGACCGGTTCCGCGCCGATGTCGAGCGGCGCGTGCGGGCGGCGGCGGGCGGGTAAGGCGCGATACGCCGCGCCCCTCCGTATGACCCGGCAGCGCTAATCCAGCCATGCCTCCTGCCGCCGAGGCGTTGGCGCGGGTATGCCCCCGAACCGGCGCACTCTGCCGCGGAATTCCCGCACCGCCGCTTCCAGGTCTTCCGGCCCGAAGTCCGGCCACATGCGCTGCGAGAAGACCAGTTCCGCGTAGGCGCTCTCCCACAGCAGAAAATCGCTGAGCCGGTGCTCGCCGCCGGTGCGAATCAGCAGATCCACGGGCGGCCCCAAGGCCAGTTCCAGCGATTCCCGAGACAGGTTCGCCAGGCCGCGCGCGGCCGCCAGAATCGCGTCGCGCCCGGAATAGTCGATGGCGATGCGCAGCCACAGGCCGGTCCCGGAACGAGTGGCCGCTTCCGCTTGTGCGATGGCCCGGCACAGCCCGGGCGCCAGGCGGTCGCGCCGTCCGATGGCTTGCAGCCGAACGCCCTTTTCCACGCAGCGGCCCACCTCTTTTTCCAGGTAGGAGCTCAACATGCGCATCAGCGCGTCCACCTCCGCGGGCGGCCGGCGCCAGTTGTCCGAGGAAAAGGCAAACAGCGTCAGGACGCCGATGCCCGCGCCCGGCGCCGCCTCCACCACGCGCTCCACCGTCGCCACGCCGGCGCGATGGCCGGCCGCGCGCGGCAGCCCGCGCCCCAGGGCCCAACGCCCGTTGCCGTCCATGATGATGCCTGCATGCAGAGTACTTTGATTGGTAAAGTTAAAAGCCATAAAAAAAGAGCCTCACTTGTCCCGCATCGCCTGGATCAGCGCTTCCATGTGGTCCAGGTACCGCTCCAGCGCGCGCCGTCCCGCCGCCGTCATGCGGTATTCCGTCTTGGGCATGCGCCCCTGGAACGATTTGCTGCACGCCACGTAACCCGCCTCTTCCAGCTTCCGGGCGTGCACGCTCAGGTTGCCGTCGGTGGTGTCGAGCAGTTTCTTGAGCTCATTGAAGGTGAGCGGCTCGTTCACCGATAACGCGCTCAACATTCCCAAACGAAGCCGTTCGTGGATGAGCCGGTCGAGCTTCGACGCGCCGGCCACCGCCGGGGCGCCGGTGGGACCGGGCTCCATCCTCCGTTCTTTTTCGCGGCGCGCGGTATTCTGTTTACCCGCCATACTTCACCGCGATGATCGTTCCGAACACGATATGCAGCCCTCCGAAGCCGGCCGCCAGCAGCACGTCGCCCGATGCCGCCGGCAGCAGCAGCGCCACGGCGCCCGCCGCCATGAAGCACGCCCCCATCAACGGCACCACGCGAACCGAGGCGGCGCCGCCCGAAACCACGCCGGCCCCGTAGAGCAGCAGCCACACTCCCGGCAGAAGCGCGGGCATCCCCGCCCGAAAGAACACCAGGGTGAGCAGCGCCCCCGCCAGCAGGGCCGGGGCAAAGCCGGCCAGGAACTTGCGTCCCGGTCCGGAGAGCAGCGGAATCCTGACCCGCCGCGATTTCAACGCCGCCCCCAAGACGCCGATGGCCAGCGCCACTCCGCCTTCCGCCAGCCAGACCGCCATCCAGCGCCACGACCCGGTCTGCGCGCCGGCAATCCACGCGGCCACCAGCGCCGTCGACCCCATCAGCATGCCACCCACCCCGGGCACCGCGGTGAACTCGCCGGCCCGCTCCAGAGTTTGGCGGATGTAGCGCAGGTTGTCCATCGCGCGCGCATGCAGTTCCACCGGTTCCGGGCGGGGTGTCGCCATGTCCCGATCTTACCCCGATTCACGCGTATTTTCAAGTACTTTTCCTCATAAAGCATGGAAGCGGGTGCCCGCGGAGGTCTCCTGGTAGAATATTCGCGTGCTCCCAAAGCCCAAGGAGGAATACTCGCGCGCCGAAGTGCGCCGCCAGTTCGGCCTCTCCGAGCGCCAACTCCGCAACTGGGAGCGCCAGGAGCTGATCCGCGCCGCCGCATCCTATTCCTTCTCGGACCTGATCGCCATCCAGACCCTGATCAAGCTGCGCCAGAACCGCATCCAGGCCCGCCACATCGGCCGCGCCCTAGTGTCGCTCCGCCAGAAGCTGGACTGGGTGAAGCAGCCCCTCTCCGAGCTGCGCATCGTGTCCGACGGCAAAACGATCGCTGTCCATGTTGCGGGCCAGAAGATGGAAGCCATCAGCGGCCAGATCCTGTTCGATTTCGACGCTGCCGCGCTGGGCGGCGTCAAGGCTTTTCCCGAGCGCAAGCCCGCCATCAACCGCGTGCGCGAATCGGAAATCTGGTTTCAGAGGGGACTGGAACTCGAGGAGACCGGCGCCCCCATCGAGCAGGCGGCGGAAGCGTATCGCAAGACGCTGGAATTCAATCCCAGCGCGGCCGGCGCGCTGGTCAACCTCGGCACCATCTACTATCGCCAGCGCAAGTTCGCCGAGGCCGAGAAGTATTACCGCGAAGCCGTCGCGGCCGACCCCGGATATCCCCTCGCACAGTTCAACCTGGGGAATCTCTACGACGAACAGGGCCGGGTCGGCGAAGCCTTTGATCATTACCGCCGCGCGCTCGATCTGAGCCCCAGCTACGCCGACGCCCACTTCAACCTGGCGCTGCTGTGCGAGCGCACCGGCGATGCGCTCAAAGCGGTGCAGCACTGGAAGGCCTACCTCAAGCTCGACCGTTCCGGCCAGTGGGCCGAGATCGCGCGCCGGCAACTGGAGCGCCTGCGCCAGGTGGTCTTCCGGTAGCAGCCGGCTAAACCGCGGCCGCGGGGTGCTGCGAGATGGAAAGCAGATTGCCGTCCTGATCCTTGAACCATGCCACCCGCGTGCCGCCGGGTGCGGTCCAGATTCCCAGCTCGTCCTGCTGCATGAAGCCGAAACGCTCGAAGCGGACACCGGCATTTTGCAGTGCCAGGAGCGTCGCCCGTATGTCCTCCACTCCCCAGCCGAGCACGGTGTATTTGGCCGGAATCACGTCGGGCGCGATGCTCACGCGCAGGGGCGTGCCGCCACAGTCGAACTGGAGGGCGAAATTGTCCTCGGAAACCAGGCGCAAGCCGAGCGTGTCGCGGTAGAAGGCACGCGCGCGGCCGGCGTTGGTGGTGCTGACGAAGGCGGTGAGTTTGGACGAAGAGAGCATCATGAACCCCCTACCGGAAATTCTCCACCATGACGAGGTCGCCAGTCCGCTGTTCGACGCAAAACAACAGGGAACGTCCATCCGGTGAGAGGGCCATGCCGTTTCCAAGCCCGCCTTCGATGCGGGCAACCGGCCTGGTCCTCCGGGTGGAGAAGGAATAGAATCGGAGTTCGAATTGCCGCGCGGGATCGGGGGAGGAAGCGAAATAAATTCCGTCGCCCGAGACCGCGGCATTCTGCGGCAATCGAATAGACCGGACCTCAGGTGCGACCGGCACTTCGTCTCCGCCCTGCACCGGCACGCGCCAGATGGGACTCGACATCAGGTTCTTAGCATAGTACAGGAATTGGCCGTCCGCCGATTCTATCGCACCAAACCCGACGTTCCTGGTCACTTGGACGGCTCGTCCGGTCTCATCCGGCCGCGTTTTCCAGATCTGAAAGTCGCCGCTGCGGTCCGACGCAAAGTAGACCCAGCGGCCATCCCGCGACCAGGCCGGCATGGTATCTCGCGCCGGATCCTTTGTGAGCTGGCGCGGCTGTCCTCCCGCGCTACCGATGGCGCAGATGTCTTCGGTGGCGCCGCCGGCCCGGCACGTGAATGCAATCTGCCGGCCGTCCGGGGACCACGCGGGTGCGGACGCCGCGGCAGTGCGGACTTGACCCCGAGCACCATCACGGGGCGCTACCTCCAGCCGAAAGGCCCGCCGGTGGCGGCGGAATCGCGGCGGGAAAGCGGCGCTGAGCCGCATGGCCCGGCTCGATGACGAAGCGCGGCGGCGTCCGCGCCGCCGCGCACGAAACATCCAGCCCCTGTACCGCGCCGCGTTCGATGAATTGCGCCTCGATCTGTCTGCCGCAGGCGCCCCAGTTGCCATGGCTGGCTTCCGGGAACACTACGTGGAGGCTGTTCGGCAACTGCTTCGCCACCCGTTCGCCAAATTCGGGCGGCGTCACCGGGTCGCGATTTCCGGAGATCAGCAGCACGGGCACATTCGACTGCACCAGCCGGTGCACATCGGCGGGCACCGCACCCTGTACCCATTCGCGGCATGCGGCCCGCTGTTCCTGCACCCGCAGGCCGCCCAGGAACGTATTTGCGGTCTCGCGCGCCAGGGTGGCGTCGTCTATGTAGGGAATCTGTTCGGCGCACGTCACCGAGAGCAGCATCCCCAGTGAAATGCCCCGCATGAGATTGAGCTCCGCGGCGATGGCCGTTTGCACGAGCGGCGCCAGATCGCCGGCCGCCGCGCGGTGGATCATGCCTGGCAACGCGCCCACATTGCCGCCGTACAGATAGTGGCGAATGCCTTCCGCCAGCGCGGAAACGCCCGGTCGCACGCGCACCGCGCGGCCCTCGGCATCGTGCACCGCCACCTCCACGCCCGAGCGCACGCTCTCGAATACAGCCCGGAATTCGTCGCTCAGTTTCGGATAAGCGGCACGGCATGGCGCATCGGCGCGGCACGCCGCGAACAGCAGGTCCATCGCCCGCTGGCCCGCCCGCGCGTGATGCAGCGGGATCAGCTCATCCACCGGCGCCACGCCCGCCAACACCACGGTGCGCACGCTCGCCCCATGCCGCCGCAGGTAAACCTGCGCGGCCATGGACCCGTACGACCCGCCCCATAGATCGATCTTGCCGTAGCCCAGCCACCGGCGCACCTCGTCGACATCGTCCATGCCAAGGGCAGTGGTGTAGAGCCCGAGATCGGCGATCGCCGACAGGCGCTCCCGGCAGCGGCGAATGGCTTCCACGGGAAACGATACGCCGGCCACGGTCCGCAGGTCGGGCGGGTCGCCATAGAAATCGCAATCGAGCGGATTGGATCCGCCGGTGCCCCGTTGATCGACAAATACCAGGTCGCGCCGCTCGCGCAGCGCGCGGTTGCGCGAAAATCCGGGGATCATTTCCGTGGCCGCCGCGCCGGGACCGCCCGCCAGGATAAATAGCGGGTCGGGCGCATGATTGCCGCCGAGCGCCGGCAGAATGACTATTTGCAGCCCGATTTTCCGTCCGGCGCCGCGCTCGCGATCCTCCCAAACCGGGTAGCTGGCGCAAAGCCCCTGCCCGGGCACGCCGGGGACGCGGCAAGGGTGCGGCTTCGCTTCGACCGCGGGAACCGCTGTCCGGCTGGAGGCCCCAAGCGCGGCTACCGCGATTAGGAAAATGAAGCCGCGCACCAGCATGGCGAGGATTTTACTATACCGCCCAAGCCCAGTGGTTGTTGCGGCGCACGCTATCATGAAATAAGAAAGCGCCCCACTCCATGCCGCTCAAACCCGATCCGGAAATGGGCATCAATAGCTGGCTCGAAGACGAACTGTATCAGCAGTATCTGCACGACCGCTCGACGGTGGACGAAAGCTGGAAGCATCTTTTCGAGGCCGGCAACGGAGGCGCGCCGCCACCCGCCAAAGCGGGCGCGCCCTTGCAAGCGGCAGCCGAAGCCGCGCCGGGCGAGCAACTCCAGCCGTTGCGCGGGGCGGCGGGACGCATCGCCGGGAATATGGCGGCCAGCCTAGCCATTCCGCTGGCCACTTCGCAGCGCACCATCGCCGTGAAGGTGATGGACGAGAACCGGCGCATCATCAACCAGCACCGCACGCTCGTAGGCCGCGCCAAGGTCTCCTATACACACCTGATCGGCTGGGCCATTTTGAAAGCGCTGGAGGAAATGCCCTCGCTGAACTGCGCTTACGCGGAAAAGGACGGGCAGCCGTATCGCGTGGTTCGGGCGCGCGTGCACCTGGGCATTGCCATCGATGTGGCGGGCAAAGACAGCACGCGCAGCCTGATGGTGCCCAATATAAAAAATGCGGGCGCGCTGAATTTTCAGGAATATGTGACGGCGTTCGACGACCTGGTGGCGCGCGCCCGCGCCGCGAAACTGACGCCGGACGATTTCCAGGGCACTACCATCTCGCTCACCAATCCGGGCACCGTGGGGACCATGGCATCGTCCCCGCGGCTGATGCCCGGCCAGGGGGCCATCGTCGCCGCCGGGGCCATAGACTACCCCGCCGAATACCAGGGCGCCGCGGGAGAGACGCGCGCCATCCTGGGCCTCAGCAAGGTGATGACCCTCACCTGCACCTACGACCACCGCATCATACAGGGCGCGGAATCGGGTGCGTTCCTGGGCCGGATCCAGGCGCTGCTCGATGGCAAGGACAGCTTCTACGAAGAGGTCTTCGAGCACTTGCGCATGCCGCACCAGCCGGTGCACTGGGAGACCGACCGCCAGCCGCTGTTGCCGGGGATGACCGGCGCGCGCACTGCGGAGATCGCCAAGGAGGCGGGGATCATGCAGATGATCAACGCCTACCGCGTGCGCGGCCACCTGATCGCGGACCTGGACCCGCTGGGCTCGGAGCCCAGCTATCATGCCGAGCTCGATCCGGAAACCTACGGCTTGACCATTTGGGACCTGGACCGTGAATTCCTCACCGGCAGCCTGGGCGAAGCCATCGGCGAAGGCGCGCCGAAACCGGTCGCGACCCTGCGCGAGATTCTGGAAACGCTGCGCCAGACGTATTGCGGCAAAATCGGCTGCGAGTACATGAACATTCAGGTGCCCGAGCAGAAGCTGTGGCTGCAAAGGCGCATGGAGCCGGAAGCCAACAACTGGCCGCTGGACCCGCGGACGCGCGTGCGCATTCTGCGCAACGTGATTGCGGCCGAGGAGTTCGAACACTTCCTGCACGCGCGCTTCGTGGGGCAGAAGCGGTTCGCGCTGGAGGGGGGCGAAACGGCGCTGGCCATCCTGGAAGAGATCCTCGAGCAGGCTTCGGCCAGCGAGGTAAACGAAATCGTGATGGGGATGGCCCACCGCGGCCGGCTGAACATTCTGGCCAACGTGCTGGGCAAGGACCTGAAGCAGATCTTCTCGGAGTTCGAAGGCGACATTGATCCCTCGAGCACGCAGGGGTCGGGGGACGTGAAGTACCACCTGGGGGCAACCGGCGTGCGGGAAATGGAGAGCAACCGCGCGATCGCGGTATCGCTTTCGCCCAATCCCAGCCATCTGGAGGCTGTGGACCCGGTGGTGGAAGGCCTGGTACGGCCCAAGCAGGACCGGTTGGGCGACACGCGGCGGGAGCGCGTGATCCCGGTGCTGGTGCACGGCGACTCGGCTTTCGCGGGCCAGGGCGTGGTGTGGGAGACGCTGAACCTGGCGCAATTGGACGGCTATTCGACCGGCGGCACCATCCACGTGATCATCAACAACCAGATCGGCTTCACCACCACGCCCGAGGAAGCGCGCTCGACGCCCTATTCCACCGACGTGGCGCGCGGCGTGCAGGCGCCCATTTTCCACGTAAACGGCGACGACCCGGAAGCGGCCATCCGCGTCGTGCAGATCGCCTTCGATTACCGCCAGCAGTTCAAGAAGGACGTGGTGATCGACATGTTCTGCTACCGGCGGCACGGCCACAACGAAGGCGACGACCCGAGTTATACGCAGCCCATCATGTACCGCAAGATCAAGGAGCATCCCTCGGTGGCGGCGCTCTACAGCGAGCGGTTGGTGCGCGAGGGCGTGGTGAGCGCCGAACAGGCGCAGGCCATGCGCACGGCCGCCTCCCAGCGGCTGGGCGAAGCTTACGACGCGGCGCAGAAGAAGGCCGAACGCTACGAAGTGCAGGAACTGAGCGCCGTGGCGAGCGAGGACGTGGGGAGCTTCTGCCCGCGGACGGCGGTGAACCGGCAGGTGGTGGAGCGCGTGATCCGGGCCGCGACGCACTTCCCCGAGAATTTCCACCTGCATCCCAAGCTGCGCGGGTTCGTCGAGCGGCGGCGCGGCGTGCTGGAGAAAGCGGGCAGCCTGGATTGGGCATTCGGCGAGGCGCTGGCATTTGGCACGCTGGTGCTGGAAGGGACGCCGGTGCGGCTGAGCGGGCAGGATTCCGGGCGCGGCACCTTCAGCCAGCGGCACCTGGCGTTCTACGATTCGGAAACGGGCCGGCGCTACGTGCCGCTGGCGCACGTCTCGCCCGACCAGGCGCGGTTCGAAGTGTTCGACAGCTCGCTCAGCGAGTACGCCGTGCTGGGCTTCGAGTTCGGCTACAGCGTGGCCGATCCGCTGTCGCTGGTGATTTGGGAGGCGCAGTTCGGCGATTTCGCCAACGGGGCGCAGATCATGATTGACCAGTTCATCTCCTCGGCGGAATCGAAATGGGGCCAGCCGAGCGGGCTGGTGATGCTGCTGCCGCACGGCTACGAAGGGCAGGGGCCGGAGCACTCCAGCGCGCGCGTGGAGCGGTTCCTGGTGCTCTGCGCGGAAAACAATATGCTGGTGTGCAACTGCACCACTCCGGCGCAATACTTCCACCTGCTGCGGCGCCAGATGTACGGCGGGAGCGACCGGCGCGGCACGCGCAAGCCGCTGGCGGTGTTCACGCCCAAGAGCCTGCTGCGGCATCCGCGCGCGGTTTCGGCGCCGGGCGAATTCACCAGCGGCGGCTTCCGCGAGATCCTGGGCGAAGACGCCGAGAACGCCTGTTCGCGCGTGGTCTTCTGCTCGGGCAAGATTTACTACGACCTGCTGGCGGCGCGCGAGGAGCGCAAGGCGGAGCACGTGGCGCTGGCGCGCGTGGAGCAGTTGTATCCCTTTGCGGCGGACCAGGCGGCGGAGATTCTGACGCGCTATCCGGAGACCGCCGAGGTCGTATGGGTGCAGGAGGAGCCGCGCAACATGGGGCCGTGGCGCTTCATGAAAGAGCAGATCCAGCCGCTGCTCGAAGCCACGCACCGCGAGGTCCGCTACGTGGGCCGGCCGGAGAGCGCCAGCCCGGCATCGGGCTCGGGCAAGCGCCATCAGCAGGAGCAGGCCGAGATCGTCCACGATGCGTTGACCCCGGGGCGAGATCTCCGAAACCGGGCGCGTGCGCGTGGTGGCGCAGCGCAAGAGGTAAGCTCAACCTATGGACGTCGAAAGGACCATGCAGTTTATCCTGGAGATGCAGGCCAGGCATGAGACCGCCCATGCGGAGTACGAAGCCGCCCATGCCAGGAACGAGGCCGCCCACGCGAAATATGAAGCCGCTTTTGCCGAGAATGAGGCGCGCTCCGCCAGGATGGATCGGCGCATCGACAGACTGGCCCGGTTGGGCATGCGCGCTCTGGAGGAACAGGGAAATCGCATCAACATTCTGATCGCATCCCAGGCGGAATTGCAACAATCGCTGCGCGAGTTGTCCGAAGCCCAAAAGGTCACCGAGACGAAGATGCAGGCCTGGTTCGATTCCATGCGCAAGGGCGGCAACGGCGGCACGACGCACGAACTCTAAGGGGACTCATCGCAGCGCGTGCGCATGGTGGCGCGGCGCAAGAGGCGCGAGGTAAGCTCAACCTATGGACGTCGAACGGACCATGCAGTTTATCCTGGAGATGCAGGCCAGGCATGAGGCAAACTGGGCCGAGAGCGACAAGCGCTGGGCTGAGAGCGACAAGCGCCGGGCCGAGAACGACAAGCGCTGGGCCGAGAACGACAGGCGCTGGGCCCGGAACGAGCGGCGCATAAACAGGCTGGCCCAGTTAGGCATGCGCGCCCTGGACGAACAGGGGAATCGCATCAACATCCTGATCTCATCGCTCCAGGAATTGTCCGAAGCCCAGAAGGTCACCGAGACGAAGATGCAATCTTGGCTCGACTCCATGCGCAAGGGCGGCAACGGCGGCACGACGCCCTGAGGGGTTCCAACCACGACGTAGTGGTGCTAATCTAATCTGCGGAAGGGCTTCAATGATCATTGGCGTACCCAAGGAAGTAAAAGACCACGAGACGCGCGTCGGGCTGGTGCCAAGCGGCGTCGCCGCGCTGCGCGAAGCGGGGCACGAGGTGCTGGTGGAAACGCATGCCGGGGAAGGCAGCTCCATCACGGATCGCGAGTATATGCAGGTTGGCGCGGCCATTCTGCAGAACGCGGCGGAGGTGTGGCACAAGGCCGACCTCATCGTGAAGGTGAAAGAGCCGCAGCCGTCCGAGTATGGATATTTCCGTCCGGGGCTGATCCTGTTCACCTATCTGCACCTGGCGCCGCTGCCGGAATTGACGGACCGGCTGCTGGCCACGCGCGTGAGCGGTGTGGCCTACGAGACGATTCTGGAAGCGGATGGTTCGCTGCCCCTGCTGACGCCCATGAGCGAAGTGGCGGGGCGGATGTCGGTGCAAGTGGGCGCGCAGTATCTGGAGAAGCCCAACGGCGGGCGGGGCATGCTGCTGGGCGGCGTGCCGGGCGTGGCGCCGGGCAACGTGGTGATCCTGGGCGGCGGGATCGTGGGGACCAACGCGGCCAAGATCGCCATCGGCATGGGCGCGCATGTGGCCATCATCGACCGCAGCCTGAACCGGCTGCGCGAGCTGGACGATATCTTCAACGGCCAAGTGGTGACCCTGGCGTCCAACGTGTGGACCATCAGCGAGAACCTGAAGACCGCGGACCTGGTGGTGGGCGCGGTGCTGATTCCCGGAGCTTCGGCGCCCAAGCTGGTACGGCGCGAGATGATCGCCACCATGAAGCGCGGAGCGGTGGTGGTGGATGTGGCCATCGATCAGGGCGGCTGTTTTGAGACCTCGCACGCCACCACGCATACCGAGCCGATTTACTTCGTGGACGGCGTGCTGCACTACTGCGTGTCGAACATGCCGGCGGCGGTGCCGCACACTTCGACGCTGGCACTCACCAACGCCACGTTCCCGTACCTGATGGAACTGGCCAACCACGGGCTGGAGCGCGCCTGCGAGCAGCACGCCGCGCTGCGCGAGGGCGTGAACACGTACAACGGCTACGTGACGCACGTGGGCGTGGCGGAATCGCAGGGCCGGCAGTGGCGCGAACTGGCCGCCGTGGAGTAAGCTTCTCTACATGCCGGCAATTGAACGCATAGAAGCGCCGCCACTGCCCCTGACCGCGCTCACCGAAGACGAGAAGCTCTTCCAGACGACCGTGCGCCAGTTCGCGCGCGAGGAGATCCGGCCGCACGTGCGCGAGATGGACGAGGCGGGAGTATTCCGCAAGGACCTCATCAAGCAGTTTTTCGAGATGGGTCTCATGGGGATCGAGATTCCCGAGGAGTACGGCGGGCAGGGCGGCACATTCTTCCAGGCGATTCTGGCGGTGGAGGAGCTTTCCGCGGTGGACCCCTCGGCGGGGGTGGTGGTGGACGTGCAAAACACCATCTGCAACAACGCCCTGCTGAAATGGGCCACGGCGGCGCAGAAGGCCAAATACCTGCCGCGCCTGGCGGCCAACATGGTGGCGTCGTACGCCCTTTCCGAAGCGGGATCGGGCTCCGACGCCTTCGCCATGGCGACGCGCGCCGAAGACCACGGCGATCATTTCCTGCTGACCGGCCGCAAGCTGTGGATCACCAACGCGGCCGAGGCCGGCTTTTTCCTGCTGTTCGCCAATGCCCGCCCGGAGGCGGGATACCGGGGTGTGACGGCGTTCCTGGTGGAGCGCGAGTTTCCCGGCTTCCAGGTGGGTAAGAAGGAGGACAAGCTGGGGCTGCGGGCGTCCTCGACCTGCGAGCTGATCCTGGACAGTTGCCGCGTGCCGCGCGAAAACGTCATGGGCGACGTCGGGCAAGGGTACAAGATCGCCATCGAGACGTTGAACGAAGGGCGCATCGCCATCGGCGCGCAGATGATTGGCCTGGCGCGCGGCGCGCTCGAGCACGCCACGGCGTACGCGCGCGACCGCAAGCAGTTCGGCAAAGCCATCGGGGAGTTCCAGGGGGTGCAGTTCACGCTGGCGAAGATGGCCGTGGAAATTGAAGCGGCGCGCCTGCTGGTGTACAACGCGGCGCGGCTGCGGGATGCCGGAATGCCCTTCCTGATGGAAGCTGCCATGGCCAAGTATTACAGCTCGGAGATCGCCGAGAAGGCCGCGTCCCAGGCCATCGAAGTGCATGGCGGGGTGGGCATTACCAGGGATTACCCGGTGGAGAAGCTGTACCGCGACGCCAAGATCGGGCGTATCTACGAAGGGACCAGCAACATACAGCTTCTGACCATCGCCAAGAAACTGCTGGGCAAGTAAACTCGTCCATCAACAGGGTGGTCCCAGGGCCCGCCCCTGCTAGAATATCTGTATACGTATTATTCGAGGGAACCCATGCACAAAATCCTGATGCTGGTGGCCGTGGCGGCAATCTGTGTGCCCGCCTGGCCGGCCGACGGCGACAACAAAGATACCGTCAACGCCGAGGAGATCATCAAGAAGTTCGCCGCCAAGGAGGCGGAATTCCGCGAGGCGCGCAACAACTACACCTATCGCCAGACGGTGAAGATGCAGGAACTGGACGCCGGCGGCAATCCCGAAATCGGCAAGTGGGAGGAAGTGGACGACATCATCTTCAGTCCGGAGGGCAGGCGCATGGAGAAGGTGGTGTGGGCGCCGGTGGTGAACCTGCAGCACATCCAGTTGACGCCGCAAGACGCCCAGGACCTGCGCGACGTGCAGCCTTTCGTGCTCACCACTTCGGAAATTCCCGAGTACAACATCGCTTATCTGGGACGCGAGAAGGTGGACGAGGTGGGCTGCTACACCTTTTCGGTGAAACCCAAGAAGATGGTCAAGGACAAGCGCTACTTCGAGGGCCAGATCTGGGTGGACGACCGCGACCTGCAGATCGTGAAGACCTACGGCAAGGGCGTGGGCATCGTCTCCAAGAACAACCAGTTTCCCAAATTCGAAACCTACCGCGAGCAGATCGACGGCAAGTACTGGTTCCCGACCTACACCCACGCCGACGATACGCTGCACTTCCCGGACGGCGAGGCGCAGCGCATACGGATGACGGTGAAGTATCAGGACTACAAGCGGTACGAAGGGAAGTCGACCATCAAGTACGGCGACATCGTGGACGACAAGACGGCGCCGCCCCCACCGCCGAAAAAGAAGTGAGCGCGCGGCTTGACACGTGACCCTGCACGGCCGTGGTGGTGTGCGAGCCGGTCGCGGCGCGGGATTGCGGACGCTTCGTGCGGATACTCGACCAGGAGGGACAGCAATGACCCAGGTTATCGCGCTCGTTACCACCGATCAGAAGGCGCAAAAGCTGGATATCTTTCAGGTGGCGTGGATCCATGACACCGCGAATCAGGGGAGTATTGAAATCGCGGCCAGGAATCAGGCGATAGGCCAACGGATCGTGACCATAACGAACGCCGGCGGCGCCGAATATGAGCAGAAGCTTTCCGAGTTTCACGATAAGCTGCTATCGGCCCTGGGGCGATTTAACATGCAGATCACCGCGTACACGGGTACGGCCGTGATCCCGCCGAATAACGTGCCGCTCGATCTGAAGTCGCGGCTTATCTACCTGATCGTCAATCCTTGAAGTGCGCCGGAACCCCCGCCGGGCAGGATCATTGGCGAGCCACGCCAGGGGTGCCCGCTGCGCGGTGATCTGCCTTCTCTGGAACAGGCGGTAATACGGCTGTCCCCCGGGATCCTGCGATCTCTGGAATTTGGGCCCGCCCTTGGAGACTGTCAAAGCGTAGACGGGAAGGTCTTTGGTCTCGCGATGAATTGCCAGGTTGAACCGCTCGGCCAGCAGCTCTTGCAGCATGCCTCGCAATTGCACGCTGGTGGGATGAGCGCCTTCCGCCAGTTTCGCTTCTATGTCGTAGCGCTCGGTGGCGAGGCATTTCGGTCCGCCGGAGATCTGGAAATCGTAGACGTGGTAGGCCTCGGCTATCAGGATCTTGAGCGTAGCGTTGGAAGGCGGAAAGCCGCCCCGGCAGGGGGCGGACGGAGTAACCGCGCGTGCCCGGCTTCGCGGGTTTGAGGCGACATCGAATGACTGTCCAGCGGAGTCAGACGCGCGAGGCGGCACTCCGTGGGGCTTCCCGGCGCAGGCGTCCGGCCCCGGCGCCTTTCCCTTGACAATCTAGGGCAATCGCCGGTATACTCCCCCTAGATCGTCATAGGAGAAGATGGTCATGGCCAAATCGGGGGAGCCCGCACTGCTCCAAGGCACGCTCGACCTGCTCATTCTTCACGCGTTGCAGCGCGGCCCGCTGCACGGCTTCGCGGTTGCCCAGACCATCCACTTACTCTCCGACGACGTGCTCACCGTCGAGGAAGGCTCGCTGTATCCCGCTCTGTACCGCCTCGAGCTCGATGGCGCGATCTCCGCCCGGTGGGGTGTTTCGGAGAACAACCGCAAGGCCAAGTATTACGAGATCACCCGGCGTGGCAGGAAACTCATCGCCCGGCAACAGGAAACCTGGAGCCGGCTTTCCTCTGCCGTCGACCGTGTTCTCGCGAGGTGATGCCCTATGCGCCGCTTGTTTCTCAAGCTTGTTCGCCGCCGCCGGCTGAATCGCGACCTGGAAAGCGAGCTCGCCTTCCACCGCGAAATGGCGGCCGCGCAGGGCAACTCCATCCCTTTGGGCAATACCGCGGCGATCAAGGAACAGGCTTTCGACCTCTGGCGCTTCAACTGGGTCGAGAACCTCTGGCGCGACATCGCCTACGCCGCGCGCGCGCTGGGGCGCAGTCCCGGTCTGGTACTGAGCGCGCTGCTCTCCCTGGGCTTGGGGATCGGCGTCAATACCGCCATGTTTTCCATTGCCGTCGAGTTCCTTCTCAGCGAGCCTTCGGTTACCGATGCCCGGTCGGTGACGTACGTTCGTCTGGGCGGCAACAGCCACGCGGACCCCAAGGTGGTGGAGTTCCTTCGCCAAAGCAATGTGTTCCAGGACGTGGCCGGAGAAAACGAGGAGACGTATCTCAACTGGAACGATGGCCGGGAGACACATCCCGTCTTTGCCGTCGAGGCAACCAAGAACTATTTCACTGCCCTGGGCATTCCCGTGGCTCGCGGCCGCGGCTGGATGGCGGGCGACCCCAGTGAGGTTGCCGTTCTCAGCCACCAGTTCTGGCGCAAACAGTTCCACGGCGACCCCTCGATCCTGGGCCGCGCCATGCAGCTGGACGGCCGCGCTTATACGGTCATCGGCATCCTTCCGGAGGCCCACCGAACCCTCATCGGCTATGGCTTTTCGCCCGACGTGTATGTACCGCGCTACCTGGACGACACGCCGCTCGCCATCTACGCGCGGCGCAAGCCCGGCATGTCGGTGGGCGAGGCGCGCGCCGCTCTGCGCACCCTTGCCGGACGGCTCGACGGAGCATTTCCCCAACCCTACAAGTACCGCGCCAGTGTGAAGATGACCGCGATTGGGGGGCTGGCGCGCCTCGGTGACGTTGAGGAAATGATGACGGCCGGCCTGTTCTTCGCGGTTCTCCTGACCGTAGTGGGACTGGTGCTGCTCATCGCCTGCATCAATGTGGCCGGCCTTCTGCTCGCCCGATCCTCGGCCCGGCGGCGGGAGATTGCCATCCGCCTCTCGCTCGGCGCCAGCCGCGGGCGCCTCTTCCAGCAACTGCTTGCCGAAGGCCTCGTGCTGTCGCTCGCCGGTACGGCGCTCGGCTTTGCCCTGGCTTTGGGCGTGGCGCGATTTCTCGCCTCCGTGCCGCTTCCCATTCCTATGCCCTTCCGGCTCCATATCGAACCCGACTGGCGGGTGGTCGCGTATGCCGCGATCCTGGCCATCCTCACCACGATTGCCAGCGGACTCACGCCCGCCTGGCAGTCGGTCAAGGACTCCCTCACCCGCGACCTCCACCGCGCGCGCAAGCTTCGCCTTCGCCGCGGCCTCGTGGTCGCCCAGATTGCCGTCTCCTTCGTGGTGCTCGCCGCGGGCGCTTTGTTTCTCGAAAACCTGCTGCACTCCGCCGCCATCAGTCCCGGCTTCGATGTGCGGAGGACCCTGCGTGCCGAGGTCCACCTGCCACCCGCCCGGTACGCCGATAAGCGCCGCATCGAATTGTACGTGGAACAGGCGCTGCGGCAATTGGAAGCGATTCCCGGCATCGAAGCCGCGGCCGCCGCGCGCATCGTTCCCTTCACGGACAACACGCAATTCAACAGCGGACTGACCTTCACCGACAACGGCGAGGAGCGGGAGGCCGCCTTCCACTGGAACGCCGTCTCGCCGGGTTTCTTTCGCGCCATGGACATCCCGATCCTCGCCGGCCGCGCCTTCCACTGGTACGAGGCGACCCCGGCCGTGATGGTCAATTCCGCCTTCGTAAAGCGATACCTCGGGGCTCGAGATCCCGTGGGCTGCCGGTTCCTTTGGGGAGCGGGCAAGGCACCGTACCAGATCGTCGGCGTGGTGCGCGGAACGAAAAACCTGACCATCGGCGAAGGGGACATCCCGCAGCTCTATCAGCCCTTCACGCAGATCGAAGAGGACCGGCCCCGCCTGCAGTTCGTGCTCCGCTCCGCGACGCCGCCGGCCGCTCAACTGGCCGCCGTGCGGCAGGTCCTGCGGCGCCTCGAGCCCGCCGCCGGGCTCGAGGTGGCGACTCTCTTTTCGAGCGTGGGGCTCGCCTTTCTGCCCTCCCGGATCGGCGCGGTGCTCATGGGCGGCATTGGACTGCTGGGCCTGCTGCTCGCGGCCATCGGCCTTTACGGTGTACTGGCTTATTCGGTCACCGGGCGCACGCAGGAAATCGGCATCCGCATAGCCGTCGGAGCCACCGGCCGCGAAATCTCCCGCATGATTCTTCTGGAGGCAGGCCGTTTGCTCGCTGTTGGGTCGGCGCTTGGTTTCGCGATTGCCCTGATCGTGACCAGGCCGCTATCGCTGTTCCTCGTTCCCGGCTTGAGCCCCTCCGACCCACTCAGCTTCGCGGCCGTGATCGTGGTCCTGGCCGGCGCCGGCCTGCTGGCGTCGCTCGGACCAGCCCGCCGCGCCATCGCCGTAGACCTGATGCGCTGCCTGCGGTACGAATAGCGCCGGCGGGTTTCAGTGACACAATAGAGGGGGATGACCCAGGACCAAGCCATCGCGGAGATTACGCGCCGTCTGGTGGACTACTACCACCCCGAGCGGATCTATCTGTGCGGCTCCGCCGCCCGCGGAGACGGCGGTCCGGACAGCGATCTCGATTTCTGCGTGGTCTTGCCGGACGATGCGCCTCCGGCTCTTTACCGGCCAGGTGTGCATCGCGCTCTATGGGATCTGGGCACGGCTGCCGACGTAGTGCGATGGCCGGCAAGCGACTTCGATATGCGCGCCGCTCATGTGAAAGCGTCCCTGCCGGCAACGATCCTGCGAGAGGGAAAAGTGCTCTATGACGCCCGAAGAGTCGCGGCGTGACGAGGCTGCGCGTTGGCTTGCGCAGGCCCGGAAGGACCTCAACGCCGCCCGCTTACTGGCATCGGAGGAGCCGTCCAGGTCAGTTTTTTACAGCCAGCAGGCGGTGAGAAAGCCGCCAAGGCGTTTCTCACATTTCACGATACGGCCTTCCGCAAGACGCACGACCTGAATGAACTGGGACCAGTGCGCCCCGCGCGAACTGGACGAAAGTGAAGCGATAGTGGCGCTGGCGACCGCCAGGCGCGTTCTCGAGGAAGTTAGCGCCCTACTGTCACGATAGGAATGCGCCGGTCGTACCAGCGCTCGTAGTGGAGAGCCCTACGGAGCCAATCCGTCGTCGGCAGAGTGCAGCATAAGATGCAGGGTCTGCCACGCCAGGCCGGCACATGCCATGCGCGCGGGGAACCGGCGCACCGATGCGAAGGCCGCCAACTGGCTCGGCAAGCCTCGATCAATTCCGGGACCGGTCTCGGGATCGATCAGGCGGCCGAAGGAATCGCAAACGTTCTCCGCCTCGCCGGCCGTCTTGCCTTGGACCACGTCGGTCAGCATGGACGCCGACGCTTGCGAGATGGCACAGCCCGATCCCCGGAAACTGGCATCGCGAATCACGCCACCCTGAATATCGAGATACAAGGTCAGCCGGTCGCCGCATAACGGGTTGTAGCCGTCGGCCTGGCAGGTGGCCCCTTCCATGGCGTGGAAGTTATGCGGGCGTTTGTGATGCTCGAGAATGGCGGCGGGGTAAAGCTCGTCCAACTCCGGCATAAGTGGCGCCTCCGGCGATCCCTCAGGCGCTGCGAAAGGGGGACACCGGCTGTCCTACCTTCTCCCTTCGTGCTGTCGAAAAGCGGAATGGCAGGTACAACCCGCAGAACCCCGTCAGGGCAGTGAACAGCCCGGCCAGGCCGGCAATCAGGACGATCAGACCGTAGCTGTGCTTTGCCGAGAGCAGCAGGAGTCCTGCCGGGGAAAGGATCAGGCCCAGCACCAGGCGCACCGCCCGGTCCGCGCCGCCGACATTCTTTCGAAACATGGTAATGACCCCCGTGAACAGGCATTACCAGGACGAAACGGACGAGCAAAGGGATACACCGGCGGCTGCTCAGGGCTTGGGCTGGCAGCACGGCACGCCGCGGCTGCTGCTGGAGATGGCGCAGCCGATCTCCATCACGGTTTGCAGCTTGCGGCGGGCGCGATGCAGCCGGATTTTGACGGTGGCCAGGCTCACGCCCAGAAGGCCGGCTATCTCGGCCGCCGTGAGCGAATGCGCCTCATGCAGGAGAATCACCGCGCGATAGCTGTCGGGAAGAAAATCCAGGCAGCGCTGCACGCAGGCGCTGGTCTCCTCTCGCTCGGTAATCTCCAGGGCCGATGGCGATTCCGAACGGACCGATGCCACCTGGCGGGCGCCCTCTTCGCCGTCGATCGAAACCTGCGGCACGCGCTGGCGCAAGCGGTCGAGGCAGACATGCGTCGCGATGCGGTACAGCCAGCCGCGAACGGCGTTGGGATCGCGCAGCGACTCGCGGCCGCGATACGCACGCAGAAATGTGTCCTGCGTGAGATCTTCCGCTTCCGACGGGTCTTGCACCATGCCGGCGACATAGCGATAGATCCGGTCGTGGTAGGCGGTGAACAGGCCGCCCGCCTCGGTTGTGTCGCCCGCCGCTGTCATGGGCACTTTACCATCCAAACTCCGGTCCCGTACACAGGACGAAAACGGTGGCCGAAAGGATACACTTCTCCCGGATCAACGGCAGCAGCAGCGTCAGGAACGCACCGGCAGTTCCAGCGCTCGTCACGCGGAGTTGTTGAGGTACTCCACACATCAGAGAGCCCGCGCACGCAGCGTGACCGCCGGCAAGCCGCCGGGAGATATCATGTGGGATGCGACTCCGATATGAATCGAAATAACCGGTATCTTTGGCTGATGGCGGCCGCGGTGGCTTCCGCTTCCGCCCAGCCCGCCGCGCCGCGGACCCTGCGCGTCGATTACGTGCACACCGGGACCGCCTCCGAGGAGCAGTTCGCACTCGACGGTATGGTTCTCGAGGGCGCTTGGCCGGGACCGCTCGATCGCTGGATCGACGACACCAATCTCGGCAAGTATCGCTTCCAGGTGCTGGATCGCGCCAACCACCGCCGCCTGTATTCGCGCGGCTTCGCCACCATCTTCGGCGAGTGGGAAACCACCGATGAAGCGAAGCAGGTACGCCGCGTTTTTTCCGAAAGCGTCCGCTTTCCCGCGCCCGCTACTCCGGTGGATGTGGTCATTCAGAAGCGCGATGCGCGCGGCGAGTTTCACGATGTCTGGTCGGTGATGGCCGATCCCGCGGACCCGGCCATCGACCGCAGCCTGCCGCCCAGGCTGAACGTCTGGCCCGTGGTCCAGAGCGGAGCGCCGCGCGACAAGGTCGACCTCCTGCTGTTGGGCGACGGATACACCGCCTCCGAAATGGAGAAGTGGCACCGCGACGCGCGCCGCACCGCCCAGCTCCTTTTCGCCGTGCCGCCTTTCAAGGAGCACCGCGCGGATTTCAACGTATGGGCGATCGATGTTCCGGCGGAAGAGAGCGGCGTCTCGCGGCCTTCCGATGGCGTGTACCGCCACTCCCCGCTGGGCGCCTCCTATGATGCTTTCGGGTCGGAACGATACGTCCTGTCGTTCGACAACCGGCGGCTGCGGCGCATCGCTTCGGCGGCGCCCTATGAATTCATCGAAATCGTGGTGAACGACCGCAAGTATGGCGGCGGTGGGATCTTCAACCTGTACGCCACCGTGGCCGCCGACAACGCTTTTACGCCCTATGTGTTCGTTCACGAGTTCGGCCACCACTTCGCCGGCTTGGCGGACGAATACTACACCTCCGACGTGGCCTACGGCAGCCCCGCCGAGCGCCCCGAGCCCTGGGAGCCCAACGTTACCGCCGATCCGCAGGCCGCCAAGTGGAAGCCGCTGCTAAGCCCCGGCGTCGGGTTGCCGACGCCCTGGCCCAAGCTGCCGTTCGAGCAGATGGAGCGGGAGATCCAGAAGCGCCGCCATGAGATTCGCGCCCAACACCGCCCGGAAGACGTGATGGAAACGCTGTTCCGCGAGGAGCGCGAGCGCATCACGCAACTGCTGGCCGCTCCTCCCAACGCGGGGAAAGTGGGCGCCTTCGAAGGCGCCATGTACGAGGCCCGCGGCTACTACCGCCCGCAGCAGGACTGCATCATGTTCACGCGCGACGAAGTGGGCTTCTGCGCGGTATGCCGCCGCGCCATCGAGCGCATCATTCGCATGTACGCCAATTGACCCGGCGCCCATTCCAGCCTAACCACCGCCCTTAACGTTTGGATCAGGAGTTTCTGCTTCCTCCGAGCCTGCGGGACCGGGCAGCGGGAGGGCGCGGCAGAAGGCGGAGACGGAAGCACCTGGGCGGGACCTTCAGCTAGCTTTCACGCCCATCTGTCGCAGGAAGCTGGCGTCTTCGGCGGCATACGCGGCTTCCAGTTTTTGCAGCGCCGCCTCCAGAGTGCTTGCCGGGTTGGGGCAGTCGCGCCAGCATTCGGCGAGCGGTTTGGAAGTGTACACTAAGCGCTGGCATGCCGTACACCACCAATGGATGACTAACTGATGATCGTCGCTGAAGCCGACCTCGTCGAGATGTTCGGGAACCGTGCCGCATTGGCAGCACAGCGCCAGATGCCGGTAGTTCATTTTCTCAGACCTTCCGTAGTTATCGCACGGAAACAGGCTGTACGCCAGTGCCAAAGCAAGCCAACTGTACTGCGGGAGTACTGGGAAGAAACGGCTGTTTGTAAATAGGATCACAATGGAAGCAGTTCGCGGCTGTGCTTTGCGTCTTTGTTCCAACAACTCGCCGCGCCGGCGGAATAGCCGGATCGGAGGGCCGCTGGTGTGCGGGCCAGGCAAATGGTGCGCGGCGTAGTAGCCGGATCTGGGGCTATCGCGGCGTGAAAGTGGATTCGGCGCCGAATCGCTTGTAGTTGCTGTATTCGATCTTCAACCGCTCGCGCAACGGGCCGGTGCGGAACTCGAGCGTGTCGTCGGCATAGGTGTAGACCGGGAACCAGTGCTTGCCATCGACCGGTTTGCGGATGGTGGTGAAGCGCGGAAACAGGTTCTCCGATTTCATGGAGCGCATCTCCGGCACCGCTTTGCCCTCCATGCGCACGATGTTGTATTCCTTCTTGTCCACCCAGATCATGCCCTCGAAAAATCTCTGCCCTTCGAGAATCTGGCGGGGGCGCACTTGGAGCACCCAGCAATCCACGTCGTCCATGACCTCGTCGCCGCGGAACCTGGTCTCGTAATTCCACAGCCGGTCCGCGGTCAGCACCAACGGCTGGATGTCGCGGATATCGCGGAAATCCTCCGCGGTGAGCTGCAGGGATTTCAGGGTGTTCAACGGCTTGCCGATGCCCTCTTCGGTGCGCTCGCGCTCGGGCGAGAAGATGATGTCCCGGACCTCGCGATATTCTCCGCGCGTCGAGCCGCGGCCGTCCAGTTCGTGGATGGTGACGGTTTGCCGGTACATGTACTGGTTGCGCTCGGTCTCGGATTCGGTCTCGCGCGCGGCCACGAGTTTTGCCAGGTTCGCGGGAGGGTCGTCGGAGGCCGCGGAAGGCCGCGCGCCGGGCGCCGCGAGCGCGAATGCTAGAATGAGGCCAATGACGAAATTGCCCGGCGGCTTCCGGGCGGCTCTCCTGTGGGGCTGGACAGCGCTGGGCGCCGCGGGCGTGCTGTATGCGCGGGCGAGAGGCATTCCAATCTGGGCGGCCCTGCCGGCGCTGGCCGCTTTCCTCGTGGAATACCCATTCTATCTGGTCCCGGCCTTTCCCGATCTCCGGGAGCGGTTTGGCGGCGGCCGCCTCCCCGTTTTCCTGGCGGCCGCGGCCGTGGCTCCCTACCTGGTCTGCTGCGGCGGCGCGGTTGCGTTCCAGTGGGCCAGCCTGGTGCGCCTGCTGGCACTCGCCCTGGCGCTCGGCCTGTGGTACCGGGTGCTGCCGGTGGCGCCGGTGTTCGACATTGCCTTCCTGGCGCTGGTCCCGTGCGTGCTGCTGGGGAAATATTTCGATCCCGTCTATGCGCCCCTCTATGCCGGGTTCAAGGACCTGAAGAATCTGATCGTCCTGGGGCATCTATCGCTCATCGTCATGGCGGTGATGGCGCTGATGGTGGAGCGCCGTGTGCACGAGACCGGGTTCGGCCTGGCGCCAAGTTGGAAGGAGTGGCGCATCGGCGCGCTGCACTACCTGTACTTTGCGGCCATCGGTTTTCCTCTTGCGTTGCTGCTCAAGGCGGTGCGTTTCGGCGCCCCCAGGCCGATCTGGTACATCGCCGCGACGTTCCTGGGAACGCTCTGGGTGGTGGCCCTTTCCGAAGAGTTCTTCTTCCGCGGCGTGCTGCAACAGTGGCTCGAGGAATGGCGGTGGAATCGCAAAGCGGCGCTGGCTATCGCCTCGGCGGCGTTCGGCCTGGTGCATCTCGGCTTCCGCGGCTTCCCCAACTGGCGGTGGTCGCTGATCGTGGCCGTGCTCGGCTGGTTCTGCGGGCGCGCGCGCAACCAGGCCGGCAGTATTCGCGCGGGCATGGTAACGCACGCCCTGGCGGTCACAACCTGGCGCGCCTTCTTCGCGTAGCGGTACAATCCCTGTCTATGGCCAAACTAGGATTTCTGGGCCTCGGGCTGATGGGCTATCCCATGGCGCGTAACCTGCTGCGCGCAGGACACGAAGTGGCGGTCTGGTCCCACACCGCCGGCAAGGCGCGCCAACTCGCGGCCGAGGAGAAGGCTGCCTTCTGCGAGTCTCCCAAGCAGGTTGCCGAATCTGCGGAGTGCGTTTTCCTCTGCGTAGGCGATACCGCCATGTCCAGGGAGATCATCCTCGGGCCCGACGGGATTATCCAGGGCGCGCGACCCGGCACCGTGGTGGTGGACGCCAGTACCATCAGTCCCAGCGAAAGCCGCCAGATCGGTAAGGCCCTCGCGGCCCGAGGTGTTGAGTTTCTCGACGCACCCTGCACGGGCTCCACTCCAGGTGCTCAGAGCGGCAACCTTACTTTCATGGTGGGCGGCAACCGGGCGGTCTTCGAAAAGGTGAAGCCGTTGTTCGAGCCCATGGGCAAGCGGCTCTACTATTGCGGCGAAGCGGGTCTGGGGCTGCAGGCGAAGCTGACGCAGAACCTGATTCTCTGCAACATCTTGATGGCCTTCAACGAGGGCATGGTGCTGGCCACCAAGGGAGGTGTAGACCCGCAGCTCATGCTCGAAATCCTGGAAAACAGCGCCGCCAAGTCGGGGCTGATCGCCTATAAGGCGCCGTTCGTCCTGCGCCGGGATTTTTCGACGAATTTCTCCACAAAATGGATGCACAAGGACATCGGGCTCATGCTCGACTCGGGAAAACAGCTCGGCGTTCCCCTAATTGTGACATCGCTCACACATCAGCTCTTCCAGACCGCTATCTCGGCGGGCCATGGGGACGATGATATGTGCTCTACAATCAACATGTTGGAAGAACTTGCGGGGGTCGAAGTAAAATCTTCATAAAAAAATACAGATTTTTGTTGATTCCAAATTCAGAATCTACTATTATTGGAAGTAAGCCGGGGAGGCAACTCCCACCAAAGCGAGACTAACCTCTAAATAAAGACCCCTGAAGCAATCCTCCCCGGCGCCCGAAAGGGCAAGAGGGTCTTCCAAAAAAGAAAAACAAAAGCAGCAGCGGCGGTCCGGTGCGGGCGGTAGCACCGTGGATTTCGGTCTGGTGCGGGCGGCAGCACCGTGGATTTCATGATTTCACTGGGCCTGCGGTGGGCCGGGCAATACCTGATATGATGGCTGATGCCCCTTGGAAGAAAGGGCAGGCCTGGAGGCCTACCCCGCTGAAATGAGGACTCTCACCGTTCTGGGTTCAACCGGATCCATCGGAACCAATACGCTGGACGTCGTGAGGCGCAGCCGCCACCAGTATCAGGTGTATGCCCTGGTGGCCGGGCGGAATGTGGACGTGCTGGCTTCGCAGATCCTGGAATTCCGCCCAAAGGTGGCCGTGGTAGCAACGTCCGACGGTGTGGCCCGTCTATCAGAGAGGCTGCTCGAGGCAGGACTGCCGCGGGCCGAGTGGCCGCAACTGCTCTGGGGGGATGAGGCGCGCGTTCAAGTGGCTGCCGCAGCGGAGGTGGATACCGTTATTTCGGCGATTGTAGGAGTGGCCGGTCTGGAGGCCACCTACGCGGCGGTCCGGCTGGGAAAGCGGGTGGGGCTGGCAAACAAGGAGGTTCTAGTCTCGGCCGGAAGGCTGGTCATGGATGCCGTCCGGGAACACGGGGCCGAGTTGCTGCCGGTGGATAGCGAGCACAATGGCGCGCACCAGTGCCTGCGGGCGGGCAACCGTACCGAGGTGACCAGGCTCATCCTCACGGCGTCCGGCGGGCCGTTCCGCAACACGCCCACCGAAGCGCTGGCATCGGTGACGCCGCGCGAGGCGCTCAACCATCCCACCTGGCGCATGGGCGAGCGCATCACCATCGACTGCGCCACCCTCATGAACAAAGGCTTCGAAGTGATCGAAGCGTGCTGGCTGTTCGATTTCTCTCCATCCCAGATCGACGTGGTGATCCATCCGCAATCCACGGTGCACGCCATGATCGAGTACCGCGATGGCAGTGTGCTTGCGCAGATATCGGCGACCGACATGCGCATGCCCATCCAATATGCGCTGGCTTACCCCGACCGGCTGGAGGCGCCGGTTCCGAAGATCGACTGGGCGGAGGCCCGGCAATGGGAGTTTCTGCCGCCCGATTTCGGCAAGTTCCCGCTGCTCAAACTGGCGTACCAGTGCCAGGAGGCTGGTGGAGCGGCCACCTGCACCCTGAATGCGGCCGATGAGATAGCTGTGGACGCATTCCTGCGGGAGAGAATCGGCTTTACGTCCATATACGAGATTGTTTCCGAGGCGCTGGCGCGGATGCCGCCGCGCAGCCCGCGCACAGTGGGCGAAATTCTGGAGATCGACCGCGAGTCGCGGGCGCTGGCCCGCGAGCTGGTGACCGCGCGCGCGGCCGGCGCGGTGACGGCTTAAGGTTCCTATGCTTGTTTTTCTGGAAGACATACTGTGGGTTCTGGTGCTGATCGGCGTCATGATCAACATCCACGAGATGGGCCACTTCTGGGTCGCCCGCTATTTCGACGTCAAGATCGACGCCTTCAGCTTCGGCTTTGGCATGCGCCTGTTCGGCTTCCGCCGCGGCGAGACGGACTACCGTTTCTCCCTGATCCCGTTTGGCGGCTACGTGAAAATGGCCGGCGAGCAAGTAACGGATGCGGGCATCGACGATCCGCGCGCCTTCCTGGCCAAGCCCCGCTGGCAGCGGCTGCTCATCGCTTTTGCCGGCCCGTTCATGAACGTGGTGCTGGCCGTGGGACTGCTGACCGGCCTCTACATGGTGAAGTACCAGAAGGTGTCGGATGCCGACATGGAAGCGATTATCGGCCATGTGATGCCCGATTCGCCCGCCGCCAAGGCGGGCATTCAGGACGGCGACCGCATCGTGAAGATGGACGGCAAGAACAATCCCACCTGGGAGGACGTCGGCCTCAAAGAGCTGACCAGCGCGTACCGGCCCATGCACCTCACCATCGACCGCAGCGGACAGCGGTTCGACACCACGGTGACGCCGATTCTGAGCGAGCGTTTCGGCGTCGGCTCGGCCGGCTGGGACGAGCGCGGCGAGGTCCAGTTGGAGTCCATCGAGCCGGGCTACCCGGCGGACAAGGCCGGACTCAAGAAGGGCGATGTGCTGGTGGCCGTCAACGGCCAGCCGATTCATTCCCGCATCAAGTTCCAGGAGCTTACCAAATCGAGCGGCGGCCGGCCGATCGACATCGAATTCGAGCGCAACGGCCAGAGGCAAACGGTCACCGTGCAGCCGGTTTACGCCAAGCTGGACGGGCCCGCGCGCTGGATGATCGGCGTGGGGCACGTGCCCAAGCTGCACATCACCACCACCAGGCTGGCCTTGCCCGATGCCCTGCGGGAATCGCTGCGCCAGAACTGGACCGGCGCGTTCCTCATGGTGCAGGTCCTCAAGGGCATGGTGGAGCGCCGCATGTCCACCAAGAACCTCACCGGGCCCATCGGCATGATTCAGCTCTCGGGCGACGCCGCGCGCCAGGGCGCCACGGAGTATCTCGCGCTGATGGCCATGGTCAGCCTGCAACTGGCGCTGTTCAACCTGTTGCCCATCCCCGTGCTGGACGGCGGGACGATCCTCATGCTGCTGGTGGAGATGACCATGCGGCGCGACCTCAGCCTGAATGTGAAGGAAGCAGTGTTTAAGGTCGGTTTCGTGTGCATCATGGCGCTGGTCGCCTTCGTAATTTACAACGATATCTCGCGCTACCTGCCCGCCGGATGATCGCCCCATGAATCTTCCGGGCACGGGGAATCATCTGCTAAGCTGATCCTCGACATGCACTGTACCTGCGTCCGCCAGTCCGATCTGCCGCACCTTTCGGCGCTGTTCGCGGACGTGCTGTATCACCCCGATCGCACCGCTCCTTTCTACCGGCACCCGCATCGCGATCTCGCTTCCTACCGGGCGGCCGCCGATGAGATCCAAATGACTGCGGAACGGCGCGCGGATTTAATCGCGGCGCTGCGCATACAGAATCCGGAAAGTGCGTCGCTCGAGCGGCTGGCGCAGCCGGGCACCGTGGCGGTGGTCACGGGCCAGCAGGTGGGGCTGTTTTCCGGTCCGGCATACACCATTTACAAGGCGCTGCATGCCGCCCGGCTGGCCGCGTGGCTGACCGATGCCGGCATCGCGGCGGTGCCCGTATTCTGGCTGGCCACGGAAGATCACGATTTTGCGGAAGTCAACCACGCGTGGGTCTTCAATTCCGAACACCAGCCCGCGAAGGTGGAAATGGCGCGCTCCGCCGGCGCGCAGCCGGTGGGCGATGTGGTGCTGGCGGAGCCTCCCATCGACGAGCTGCGCGCGGCCATGCTCGGCTTGCCGTTCAGCGAAGAGGCGGCCCAACTCGCCGCAGAAACCTACCGCGCGGGCAGCACCATGGGCCGGTCGTTCGGCGAACTGCTGCGGCGCCTCCTGGCGGGATTCGACATCCTCCAGGTGGACCCCATGCTGCCCGCCTTTCGCCGTCTCGCCGCACCGGCGATGCGTACCGCCGTGGAGGCGGCGCCGGAGTTGACCGCGCAGGTGCTCGCGCGCAACGGCGAATTGACTCGCGCCGGATACCACGCGCAGGTGCACCTGGAAGACGGCACGTCGTTGTTCTTCCTGCTCGAAGACGGCCAACGCCTGACCCTGCGCCGCCGGCAGCGGGAGTACGCACGCAACGGCCGCCGCTTCACCTCCGAGGAGTTGATGGACCGCGCGGACGCGCTCTCTCCCAACGCCCTGCTGCGGCCGGTGGTGCAGGATTCGATTCTGCCCTCGGTGGCGGCCATTGTGGGTCCCGCGGAGATGGCTTACCTGGCGCAGTCGGAAGTGGCCTACCGCGCCATTCTGGGGCGCATGCCGGTGGCCGTGCCACGCAGCGGCTTCACCATTCTGGACGCGCGCAGCCACCGGCAAATGGAGCGGTACGGCTTGTGCCTGGCGGATTTCTTCCACGGGGAGGAAACCTTGCGCGCGCGCCTCTCCGCGAAACTCATTCCGCCATCACTCGCCGAAGCGATGCGCGAAACCACCGCGCAGGTGGATGAAGCCGCCGGGCGCCTCCGCCGGGAACTGGGCGCGTTCGATCCCACGCTGGCCGCGGCCCTGGAGCGCAGCCTGCGGAAAATCAACTATCAGTTCGGCAAGGTGGAAGGCAAAGCGGCTCGCGAGGCCCTGCGGCGCGATGCGCGAGCCACCCAGGACGCACGCTCGCTCTACGGCCTGGTATATCCCGAGGGTCACCTGCAGGAGCGCCTCTACTCCATCCTGCCATTTGTGGCCAGGCACGGGCTGGACCTGGTCGGCAAGATCTACGAAGCCATCCAACTGGACTGTCCGGACCACGGCGTGCTGGTGATATAAAGCCGTCGGCCTGTCAGCCCCGTCAGCGCGGGGCAGCCGATTCGCCGAGAGCTGCCGATTACTGCACCCGGGTGCGGAGTTGTTCGTTGGAAATCAAACCGTCAAAGATGGCCAGCACTTGCTTGCGATAGGCGTACACGCGTTGCAGGTTTTCCCGGAATGAGGCCTCGAAGTCGTGGGCCTTCATCCATTTGTCCATCATCGACCGGGGCACGTCGATG
This sequence comes from Terriglobia bacterium, assembly GCA_020073615.1. GTDB lineage: Bacteria > Acidobacteriota > Terriglobia > Bryobacterales > Bryobacteraceae > JADGNR01. The sequence goes on along the minus strand of JAIQEX010000004.1, from coordinate 9,315 downwards.
TCCTGGCGGAGGGTCTCGCTGTCATGGCCTCTCAGAAAAAGCCCGTAGAAAAAAGCAGCCTCCCGCTGGGGCGCCAGTGGATCGAATTCGTCTCTCGCCGTCATAAAACGTCTCAGCGAAAAAGCCAGTATACCGAGAACCCGAACGGGACGGCAAGTCCTCCTCCTTGTGAACCTTGTGAAGTCTACATTCGGCCGGCGGCCGCAGCCGATCCGTTGCCGCGCGTCTTGAACTCGTAGCGCTCAATCCGCACCGCCGCCTTTCCAGCCTCCGAGCGTACCACCCGGCCAAACGCTACGAATTTTAGCGGGCAGATTCCGTCCAGCCGCGCCGGCCAGTTCACGGACAATTCCACCATGCGACCTACCGGCAGTTTGCCTTCCGTGCTGAAGAGGATTCCCCGGCTGCCGATATTCAACGTCGTGCCGATACCGTCCGTCTCCTCCAGGTTGGTGTGCAAAACCCGGTACTTTAGCTCTTCTCGAACCGGAAAGCGGCTGTTCCCACGACGCTCGCTTTCGCCTCCGAAATTGGCGCTGACATCGTCCAGGCCCGTATCCGAATTCATGCTCATTTCCATATGTCGATTTCTATGATGCGTTTCCGTATGGTTTCTCACAATAGACCGAAAGGCCCAATCTGGCTAAGGCACCCGGTACTTTCGTAACATCTGTGACCAAAAGATATGGGCATGCCCGAGACACCGCCCAACCCGAGGCCCGCCGCTGCCGGCGAGCCTGCCCGGCGCGTTCTGATATTCTGGCCTCATGGATCAGGACCAGCTTCGGTCGTTGTTCGAGCAGGTGCGCTCGGGCGCCATCGAGATCGACGCGGCCATGACCCGTATGCGCCACATGCCCTTCGAAGACCTGGGGTTTGCCAAGGTGGATCACCATCGCGCGCTGCGCCACGGCATCCCGGAGGTGATCTTCGCCCGCGGTAAGGCTCCCGAACAGGTGGTGGCCATTGCCGAGCGGCTGCTGGAGAACTCGCAGAACGTGCTCATCACGCGGGCCGACCGGGAATGCGGCGCGGCGGTGACGGAGAAACTGGCCTGCGGCGAGTACTTCCCGCTTTCCGGCGCCATTCGTTTCTGGCGCGACCGCGCGGTCCACGGCAAGGGGACCATCGCCGTGGTTTCCGCCGGCACCAGCGATATCCCCGTGGCCGAAGAAGCGCAGATCACGGCCGAGGTGATGGGCAACCAGGTGGAAACCATCCACGATATCGGGGTGGCCGGCATTCACCGCCTGATGAGTAACCGCGAGCGGCTCACCGCCGCGCGTGTCATCGTGGTCTGCGCAGGCATGGAGGGCGCGCTGCCGAGCGCCATCGGCGGGCTGGTCTCGTGCCCGGTGATCGCCGTTCCCACCAGCGTCGGTTACGGCGCCAGCTTTCACGGCCTCGCGGCGCTGCTCGGCATGCTGAACAGTTGCGCCAGCAACGTGACGGTGGTGAATATCGATAACGGCTTCGGCGCGGGCTACGTCGCCAGCCTGATCAACCGGCTGTAAGGACCGCAGTCTACCGCCGAGGCGCCGAGGCGCCGAGTTGAGCAGAGAATTCTCCGCGCTCCCGGCCCACCCGCGCTCGAATTGCCGCTGGGTTTTCGCTCTTTTCTCGGCGGCTCGGCGCCTCGGTGGTGGGACACCTCGCTAGCTGGACCTGTCAACGGGTGTCGGCTTGTTCGGCCCTTTCCATCACCTGGGCAACCCCCCGGGGTTGATCATGGGCGCAAGCCGCAGGATTACCCCCGATAAGTCGCCGACTCGGACTGATGTTGGCCGGCGGTCCAACAACGCCATTCTGGAGTCTGTGCCGCGGGCAGAGATACCCTCCAGCAGACGAGTTCGGCCTTATCTCAACTCCCCGCGCCGGACCCGCAGGGTACTCCGAGGCGCCCGCACCACACCGTCCTATCCTACACCGCCACCCCGGCGCGCCAGAGCAGGTAGCCGATGGCCTGTTTGACATAGTTCCAGCGTTCATGGAGCGGTTCGGGATTGTGCTCCTTGCGCGGCGAGCCGTAGACGTTGAGGCCGCGGAATTGCAGCATCTTCTTCACGCGGTAGATGTGGTAGCCGTCGCTCACCACGATGACCGAATGCAGGCCCATGCGGCGCATGATTTCGCCGGCCATGGCGGTGGATTCGACCGTGCTTTCGCCCTCGGTTTCCACGATGATCGCTTCCGAAGGCACGCCGCGGCCGATGAGGTAGGAGCGGCCCACGCCGCCTTCGGTGAACACCGGGTCGCCGCCCGCGCCGCCGGTGGTGAGAATGCGCGGGGCGAGCGAGGCGGTGTAGAGCTCGAGTGCGTGGTCGAGACGCGCGCGCAGCACATGGGACGGGCGGCCGCGATACTCGGCGGCGCCCAGCACCAGGATCACGTCGGCCGGTTGGGCCTCATCGCGCGTGGATTGCTGTTCGATGCGCGCCGAGAACCAGGCGATCGAAACGAGCAGCGCGGCCAGAGCGACGGCGGCCGCGTTCCATACGACACGTTTCATCTGCGGTATTCTGATCGTTCAGAACCATTGTAATCGGATGCCCAAGGCCGAGACGATCACGAGCGCGGCCAATCCGCTGCTGAAGGACGTGCGGCGCGCCATCGTGCGCGGCGGCCTCACGCAGGAGGGGTGGTGCGTGGCGGAGACGTTCCACCTGCTCGAAGAGGCGCTGCGCAGCGATTGCGAAGTGAAGGCGGTGCTGGTGGCCGAGTCGGTGCGGTCGGCCGCGGAGGCGCACGTGCGCCGCCTGTCGGGCATCCGCGTGGTGGTGGTGGCCGATGCGCTGCTGCGCCGGGTTTCCGATACCGGGACCAGCCAGGGCGTGATGGCGCTGGTCAAGCCGCCGGAGTGGAAGCTGGAGCAGTTGTTCCGCGGCCGGTCGCTGGTGGTGGTGCTCGACGGCTTGCAGGACCCCGGAAATGCCGGCGCCATCCTGCGCGCCGCCGAAGCCTTCGGCGCCACGGGCGCGATGTTTCTCAAAGGCACGGTGAGCCCGTACAATCCGAAAACGCTGCGCGCGTCGGCGGGCTCGGTGTTCCGCATCCCGTTCCTGCATGGCGTGGACCCCGCTCTGGCGCGCGCCGCCCTGCAGCAGAACAAGGTGGCGCTGTACGCCGGCGTTCCGGCGCACGCCGGGGCGGCGGCGCGTTCCCTGGCCGACGTCGATCTCACGGCGCGGTGCGGGATCATTATCGGCAGCGAAGCGCACGGCGTGGGCGGCGAACTGCGGTCGGCGGCGCTCGATATTTCCATCCCCACGGTGGGAGTGGAATCGCTGAACGCCGCGGTGGCGGCCGGCATCCTGCTTTACGAGGCCCGCCGCCAGAGGGCGCTGCGGCCGTGAGCCTGTTCGACACCACGCTGCCCGAAGCGGAGCCGGCGGGCGGCAAGCGGCCGCTGGCCGAGCGCATGCGACCGCAAAAACTGGAGGACTTCGTCGGCCAGGAGCACATCCTGGGGGAGGGGAAGCCCCTGCGCCGGCAGATCGAGCGCGACGAGCTGAGCTCGATCATCCTGTGGGGGCCGCCGGGCGTCGGCAAAACCACGCTGGCCAAGCTCATCGCGCGCATCACGCGCTGCGAGTACATCCCCTTCAGCGCGGTGCTGAGCGGCATCAAGGAAATCAAAGCGGTGATGGCCGATGCCGAGCGCCTGCGCCGCATGGGCCGGCGCACGATTCTGTTTATCGACGAGATCCACCGCTTCAACAAGGCGCAGCAGGACGCGTTTCTGCCGTATGTCGAGCGCGGCGATATCATTCTCATCGGCGCCACCACCGAGAACCCGTCGTTCGAAGTGATTGCCGCGCTGCTCTCGCGCTCGCGCGTCTATGCGCTGCGCGGGCTCACGGTGCCGGAGATCGTGACGCTGCTGGGGCGCGCGCTGCCGGTGGTAGGGCTCGAGGCCACCGGCGAGTTGCTGGAGCAGATCGCCATTTACGCCAACGGCGACGCGCGCCAGGCTTATAACACGCTGGAAGCGGCCGCGGCAGCCGTTGGCTCGGGAGGCTCCGCGCAGTTGACCGAAGCGGCCGTGCAGGACGCCATCGAGCGCAAAGTGCTGTTATACGACAAGGGCGGGGAAGAGCATTTCAACCTGATTTCGGCGCTGCACAAATCGGTGCGCTCGAGCGAGGTGGATGCGGCCTTGTACTGGCTCACGCGCATGCTGGAGGCGGGCGAGGACCGGCTGTACATTGCGCGCCGCCTGATCCGCATGGCCAGCGAAGACATCGGCCTAGCCGACCCGCGCGCCCTGGAACAGGCGGTGGCGGCCATGCAGGCGGTGCATTTCCTGGGGATCCCGGAGGGCGACCTGGCGCTCGCCCAAGCCGCCATCTACCTGTGCGCGGCGCCGAAATCCGACGCGGCGTACCGGGCCATGGGCGCGGCCGCCCAGGACGTGGAGAAGACCATCGCCGAGCCCGTGCCCATGAACCTGCGCAATGCGCCGACGCGGAGCATGAAAGAGTGGGGATACGGCGAGGGCTATCAGCATGCCCATAAGTTTGCGGACGCGGTCACCGATATGGAGTGCCTGCCGCCCTCGCTGGCGGGCCGCCGATATTATTTTCCGACAGACCGCGGGGTGGAGAAGCGGATTGCGGAGAGGCTGGAGGAGATCCGCAGGATCAGGGAGAAGAAGGCGACCTGACGTAGTCTCCCACTCACCGCGGAGGCGCGGAGAGCGCCGAGACTACGCGGAGAAGATGTAGAACCGGCATCGTCAGGGAGGCCCGATTCGTGCGGTTCATCCAGGAATCCTCTTTGCCGCTCCGCGCGGCCTCCGCGTCTCCGAGGTGAATGTCCGGAGGCCAACTCAACCACTACTTCTTCGGGTTCAGCTTCAGGTTGATGATGGCTTCCTTGCGCGAATCGAAAGAGCTCAGGGTCTTGGTGCCGCTGGAGGCGCCCTGGTGGTTGGCGCGGAGTTCGTAATCGATATCGGGGCTCAGGCCGTGGAAGTAGTACGCTCCTTTTTCCTGGGTGATGAAGGAACGTACCGTCTTGGTCTTGGTGTCTTCCAGTTGCACGATCGCTCCCGCCACGGCGGTATCGTCGGCCGCGGTGACAACGCCTTGCACGGTGCGCGTATTCTGGTCGCCCTTGCTCTTTTTCTGGGCGAAGCCGGCGGGGACGCAGAAAACCAGGAGCGCCAGCAAAACCGGAGCGAACCTGCTCATGCGAGCCTCCTGACCATTCGACGCCGCGGCGATACGGGCCGTTACACGCGCGCGCGCCCGCTTATTTCCAGTCCTCATCCGATTCTTCCTCTTCGTCCTCGAGGAAGCCCTCTTCGATCTCTTCCTCTTCCTCGAGTTGTTCGGCCGATTCCAATTCCAGAGGACCGGTGCCCACCACTCTCAGGTCCGCGCCACACTCGTCACAACTGACCGTGTCGCCCTCGTCGACGTCTTCTTCATCCACATCGATTGCGCCATCGCATACCGGACACGTGACCATGGATCACCTCCCCAAAATATTACACTTATACGATAAATTGCGGACTTTGCAACCCCCGCGGCGCGGTGCGTTCATACACATTGTACCCGCCCGCGGAGAAGGCCCCTGCCCGGTTTCATTATAATAAGAGCATAAATGCACCAGAAACGGAACGAGAGGGTGGTGGATCTGGATCCGCGGGAGACCGCGGAGTGGGTGGAAGCGCTGGACCAGGTGATGGAGGAGGCGGGGCCGGACCGCGCCGTATACCTGCTGGAACTGCTTGGGGAGCGGGCGCGCGCCCATGGCGGCGAAGTGCCGATCCATCTGAACACGCCGTACGTCAACACCATTCGCCCCGAGGATGAGGTCCCCTACCCGGGCGATCGCGCCATGGAGCGCCGCATCAAAAGCCTGATCCGCTGGAACGCCATGGCCATGGTGGTGCGGCAGAACAAGTACGATCCGGGTATCGGCGGGCACATTTCGACCTATGCGTCATTGGCCACGCTGCTGGAGGTGGGGTTCAATCATTTCTTCCACGCGCATTACGACGACCAGCCCGGCGACCTGATCTATTTCCAGGGGCACGCCTCGCCGGGGGTCTACGCGCGCGCCTTTCTGGAGGGCCGGCTGAGCGAGCAGCAACTGAAGAATTTCCGGCACGAGCTGCGCGGGGAGCCCGGCCTCTCGTCCTATCCGCACCCCTGGCTGATGCCGGATTTCTGGCGCTTCCCCACAGTGTCCATGGGCCTCGGGCCGATCAACGCCATCTATCAGGCGCGGTTCATGCGGTACCTGGAGAACCGCGGCCTGATCCCGGCGACCCCGCGAAAAATCTGGGCGTACCTGGGCGACGGCGAGATGGACGAACCGGAATCGATGGGCTCGCTGACGTTGGCCTCGCGGGAGAAGCTCGACAACCTGATCTTCGTCATCAACTGCAATCTGCAGCGGCTCGACGGACCGGTGCGCGGCAACGGCAAGATGATCCAGGAGCTCGAAGCCGCGTTCCGCGGCGCGGGCTGGAAGGTGCTCAAGGTCATTTGGGGCGAGGATTGGGACGCGCTGCTCGATCGCGACACCACCGGCCTGCTGCAAAAGCGCATGGGCGAGGCCGTGGACGGCGAGTTCCAGACCTACGTCACCAAGGATGGCGCCTACATTCGCAAGAATCTCTTCGGCAAGTATCCGGCGCTGCTGGACCTGGTTTCCCATCTGAGCGACGACGAGCTGGTGAAACTGCGGCGCGGCGGCCACGATCCGCGCAAGGTGTTCAACGCGTACCAGGCGGCGGTAGAGGAGAAAGCGCAGCCCACGGTGATCCTGGCGCACACCATCAAGGGCTACGGATTGGGCGAGGCGGGCGAGGGCCGCAACATCACGCATCAGCAGAAGAAGCTCAACGAGCAGGAGATCGCGCACTTCCGCTCGCGCTTCGAGATCCCCATCCCGAACGAGGCGGCGCGCAGCGCCTCCTTCTACCGGCCGCCCGAGGACAGCCCGGAAATGTCCTACCTGCACGAGCGGCGCCGTCTGTTGGGAGGATATGTGCCCTACCGGACGCCGCCCGCGGGCCCGGTGGAGGCGCCGCCGCTCGATTATCTGAAGGAATCGCTGGAGGGATCGGGCGGGCGCGAAGTTTCCAGCACCATGGCGTTCGTCCGCGTGCTGACGCTGCTGATGAAGCATCCGCAGATCGGCCGGCGCGTGGTGCCGATCATTCCCGACGAGGCGCGCACGTTCGGCATGGAGTCGCTGTTCCGCCAGTTCGGCATCTACGCCAGCCAGGGACAGCTCTACAAACCGCACGATGCGGAGATGTTCCTGTACTACAAGGAATCGAAGGACGGACAGGTCCTGGAGGAGGGCATCACCGAAGCCGGTTCCATGGCCTCCTTCACGGCCGCGGGCACGGCATACGCCAACTATGGCGTGCCCATGATCCCGTTCTTCATTTATTACTCGATGTTCGGATTCCAGCGCGTGGGCGACCTGGTGTGGGCCTTCGGCGACGCGCGCGGCAAGGGTTTTCTGTGCGGCGGGACGGCGGGACGGACGACTCTGGCGGGCGAGGGCCTGCAGCATCAAGACGGCCACAGCGTGGTGCTGGCGAGCACCGTGCCCACCTGCGTCACCTACGACCCGGCGTACGCCTACGAGATCGCCATCGTGGTGCAGGACGGCATCCGGCGCATGTACCAGGAGCAGGAGGACCGGTTCTACTACCTCACGCTCTACAACGAGAATTACGCCATGCCGCCCATGCCCAAGGAAGTGGATGCCGCGGATGTGCTCAAGGGCATCTATCGCTTCCGTGCGGCCGAAGAGGGCAAGGCGAAGGTGCAGTTGTTCGGCAGCGGGCCGATCCTGAACGAGGCGTTGCGCGCGCAGCAGATTCTGGCGGGCAAGTACGGCGTACCTTCCGATGTGTGGAGCGTGACCAGCTATAACGAGCTGCGGAGGGAAGCGCTCCGCGTGGAGCGCTGGAACCGGCTGCATCCGGACCAGCCCGCGCAGACGCCGCATATCGTGCAGGCGCTGGCCGGCGCGGAGGGGCCGATCGTCGCCGCCACGGATTACATGAAGGTGGTGGCCGACCAGGTTGCGCCGTGGCTGGCGGGGCGGATGGTGACGCTGGGCACCGATGGCTTCGGGCGCAGCGACAACCGCGAGTATCTGCGCCGGCATTTCGAGATCAACGCCGAATCGATCGCGGCGGCGGCGCTTTCGCGGCTGTCGCGCGAGGGCGTCTTCGACGTCGCGAAAGCCCGGGCAGCCTTCGCCGAGTTGGGTGTCGACAGCGAGAAGATCGACCCCGCGAGGGCCTGACGGCCGGCGGCCGCCGGGGAAACCACATGCACATCGGGCAGCGCGTCGCGGCGGTCGGGATGGTGGTTTCGGGCGCCCTCGCGGTGGCTAAGATCTACGCGGGCATGGCGGGCCATTCCACGGCAGTGATGGCCGACGGGTTCGAATCGGCGAGCGACGTGTTCGCCTCCGGTTTCGTGCTGCTCGGCTTGACGCTGGCGGCCAAGCCCCCCGATGAAGACCATCCTTACGGGCACGGGCGCATTGAGATATTGACGGGCCTGCTGATCGGCCTGGCGCTCACCGCCGGCGGTGCGCTGATCTCCTATGGCTCCTTGCAGCGGCTGGGCGAGGCGCGAACGCCTCCGGCGGCGTTCGTAGTGTGGCCGTTGCTGGCCTCGCTGGTGGCGAAGACGGGTCTGGCCACCTTCAAGTTCCGTTACGGCCGCAAGCTGAAGAGCATCTCGCTGACCGCCGACGCGTGGAACGACGCCATGGATACGGGCTCGGCCCTGGCGGCGCTGGTGGCGGTCGGCCTGACCCGCAGCGATCCGGTGCGCTTCCTCGATGCCGACCGCTACGGCGGTTCGATCGTAGGGCTGATCGTGGTGCTGGTGGGCGTGCGCGTGGCGCGCGACACGGCCCTGCAATTGATGGATACCATGCCCGACAAGCGCCACATGAAACAGATTCGCGCGGCGGCATATACGGTCACGGGCGTGCGCGGCGTGGAGAAATGCTTTGCGCGCAAGACGGGCCTGCGGTACCACGTGGATCTGCACCTGGAGGTGGATCCCGAGATGACCGTCAGGCAGTCTCACGAGATTGCGCACAAGGTGCAGTTGCGCATCGTGGAAAGCCTGGATTGGGTGGCGGACGTGCTGGTGCACGTGGAGCCGGCGCCGTAGGGTGGCGGGCGGGCAAAGCGAAGGTTTGCAGCTTCGTTCGAAGTTCGAGTCCTACCTGGGGAGCCAAATTTCCATATCGCGTCCAGACCCGCCGTTCTCCTTTTCTTTTCTATAACTTTCCTGGTTCGAATGGCGCAAGATCTCG
>JAIQEX010000235.1 GCA_020073615.1 Terriglobia bacterium | reverse complement strand
GCGAACTTCTGGAGCGGCGCCATGCGGATCTCCGAGCCGTAGCCCGAACGCGACCCCGCATGCGCAACCCAACGCACTCCCCGTTCCGTGAACAGATCCAGGCCGTAGCCGTAGCTGCGCTCCGTGCCCGGCACGCGCGCGTGCGGGCTTTGCAACAGGGAAATCAATTTCGGGGGAAGCACCTGCTGGCCGTCCAGCTGGCCGTCGTTCAGAAACGCGATTACAAATCGCGCCAGGTCGAGCACGCTGGAGAAGATCGATCCCGCCGGCCAGCCGGCGGCATTGTCCGCGGCCGGCCGGACGACGCGCGGTTTGCCCCCGATCGCGTCGTGCCCCTGCGCCAGCGGCCAGGTCATGGCCATGGTGGGCCGCAGCGTGGTTCGCGCCATGCCCAGTGGGCGGAACACGCGCTCCGCCATCACGTCGGCATAAGGGCGGCCAGTGACGGCTTCCGCCAGAAAGCCGGCCAGCCAGAAACCGGGATTGGAATAGGAATAGATGCGCCCCGGCTCGGCGAACAGGAATCCCGCTTTCCACGCTCGTACGCCCGCGCCGAGCGCCGCCTCATCGTGCGGGCCGAACATCGGCGCCTCGTCGTGCAGGCCCGCGGTATGGCTCAGCAACTGGCTGGCGGTCAGTTTCGCGATGGCATCGTCCAGTCCGGAGATGTACCGGCCCACGGGCGCCTCCAGGTCGAGCTTTCCCTCCAGCGCCAGCCCCACCACGGCGGTGGCGGTGAACATCTTGGTGGTCGAGCCCAGGCGAAACAGCAGGTCCGGCGATACCGGCGCGCCCGTATCCACGCTGGCCACGCCATAACCGTGCGCGAACACCACGCGGTCCCCCGACACCACCGCCAACGCCGCGCCCGGTGTGTTGGTCGCTTTCAACTCCTCCAGGGCCACGCGTTCGATGGCCGCGGGATCGAGTTGGCGCACCTGCGCGGGCGCCACAATAAAGCCGAAAAGCGCCCACGCAAAAGCAAACCGCACGGTACGGTGACGCATGATTTCACCATCCTACAGCGGTTTCGACATCTTCACGAAGTGGCACGGGAGCTTCGTCGGCACGCCGGACGGGAACGGCGCCATGCCGGCCGCAACGTATCCGCGGCGGCGGTAGAACTCGGGCAACTCCTCTCGAAGGTTCACGATCTGCAGGTCCAGGAAGCGGCAGCCCCGGCCGCGGCAGTGCTCTTCGGCCGCGGCGACGAGCCGCGAACCCACGCCGCGGCCCTGAAGCGCGGGACCGACCGACAGCAGTCCGAGATACGCCCTCTCGCCGCGCAGCTCGACATAGACACACGCAGCCAGGGCGCCGCCTTCTTCTTCCACCAGGAACTCGCCCGTCGTCAGCAAGTCCCGCACCTGCTCCAGGCCGATGCGATCGCCGTCGATGAAGAACCGCTCCACCTGGAAGGCGAGGTTGATCAGCGCGGCGATGGCCTCGGCGTCGGCCGGTTGCGCGCGCCGGATGGGGCCCATGAGACCGTCAGAACCCCAGCCGCAACTGCACGTCGACCTTGCGGTTATAAGTGCTCGAGGGGCCCAGCAGGCTGTTCAACGCGCGATAAGCTCCGAAGTACGGCGACGACAGGTCGCCGCTGGGCGGCGCGAAGTTGACATGGTTCAGCGGGTTCGCCGCGGAAATGCTCAGCGTCAGGTTGAACCGGTTGGCGCCCCCGCCGCCCAGACCGAGGGCGCCCGCGGGAATGCCGAAGGCCGCGGCCTGCGCGGCGGCTCGCGCATTCCCCGCCGAGACCGAAGCGCCGCCGGCGCTGGCGTTCTCGCCCTTGTGCCCGAACGACCACGTCCTCGCCAGGCGCAGCATGGTCGAGATGTTTCCCGGACCGCGCGCCGAGTTGCGCTCGATGGTCGCCACTCCGGGGCCGGGATTCAGGTTGAAACAGCCGAAGCCCGGCTCGAAGACCAGGCCGGGACTGCCGCAAGCGGCCGTCCCCACGCCCGCCGTGAGAGCCGGGCGCTCGGCCGCGATGCTGTCGCCATTGCTGTCCAGGCCCGTGGTGATGTTGTACGGCGACCCCGTCCGCAAAATCAGAAACGGGTTCACGGAGATCTTCGCGGGCAGCACCACGTTCCCGCCAATCACCGCCGTGTGCCGTATATCGGAAAGCGATGAGGGCCCCCACTCGGCGCGCAGGTTGTAGGGGTTGGCCGGCTGCCCCTCCGCATCCGTCATGCCGTGCGACAGCAGGTAATAGCCGAACACCGTAACCTTCTTATAGCTCACGCTGGGGGTGAGGGTCATGAGGTGGTAGCGGTTGAAGCCGGTCGCTTCGGTCAGTATGCGCAGTTGCGGATCGCCGAACGGAAACAGGCCGCCGATGGGCGCATTGATGTCGCGCGAGCGCTGCAGATGCACGCCCCGGCCGCCAATGAAGTTGACGCTGATCCGAAACATTTTGTTGATCTGCCGGTCCAGGCCCAGGCTGGCCTGGTAGTTCTCGGGCGCACGGATGGCGGAGTCCACGAATTGCAGCGTCTGCGGCTGGCGGGCTGTTCCCAGCGAGGCCGCCGAGGGAATCGCGGGAAAAAAGTTCGGCAAGAACACTGCGAACGATTGCTGCGTCACGCCGTTGAATCGCCGCGCGTTGAGAATCACGGCGTCGGCGATGCGGTCGTAGAATACCCCGAACCCTGCCCGCAGGATAGTCTTGGCGGGCTTGTTCCCCTTGGCGTCGATGCCCCATGCCACCCCTACGCGCGGCGCCCAGTCGTGGAAGTCGCCGATGTTGGTCTGCGTCTCGTAGCGCATCCCAAAGCTGACCGTCAGGTTCTGCCGCGGCCGCCAATCGTCGTTCAGGAACAGGCCGATATCGAACTGGTTGACGGAGCTTGCCGGCGTGCCCCCGGCCAGCGTGAACAGATACGCGCCGCCCCCGCGCTGCCGGATCGCGGCGTCGCTGAGCCCGGCGAACAGCAGCGTGCGGCGGTACACCTCGAGCGCTTCGAGCGGGATCGCAGTGCCGGGGATGGGCTGATTATTGGCATCGAGCGCCGGCCCCTGGCCGCCCAAGAATGTGTAAGTCCCGCCGAAGTTGTTCACCGAGGTGCTATCGCGGTACGACTGCCGCAGGCGCCCGCCCCACTTGATGGTGTGCTTTTTGTGCGTGAACGTGGAGGTGTTGGTGAGCTCCAGCAGATTCGCCCGGTTGCCCGAGTTGCCGACCTGCGCGCCGCCTCCCGTGAAGGCACCCTGCACCACGAGCGCGGGCAGCGCGCTGCCGCCCGTGTCGGCCAGGCTGGTGTGCATGTACTGGAACCGCGTCTCATTGATGAAGCGCGGGCTCAGAACCGCATTTTCCGTCGCCTGCAGCGTATTCTCCGAACTGTTGAGGTTGTAGCCGCGCGACGCCAGGCTGAAATCGCCCACGCCCACCTGGTCGCGCTCCACTCGCGTGTTCTGATAGCGCACCGTCAGGTTATGCCGCGGCGTGATGGCGTAGTCCAGGCGCGGCGCCAGCGTGGTGAAGGTCTGCGGCGTCAGCACCGCCTGGTTGACGGTCTGCGGATTCAGGTTGCCATCCAGCTCCGTCGCCAGGACGAAGGCGTTCTCGGTGGTGCTGCGGCGTTGCCCGTCGAACACGAACGAGGCCTTCTGCTTGCTGATGGGGCCGCTCAGATTGACGCCATAGAGTTCCTGCTTGTAAGGCGGCCGCTTGGGTTGCGCGAGCAGCGGGCTGCGCGAATTCAACGCCTCCTTGTTGAACTGCCCGAAGAACTGGCCGTGAAGCTGGTCCGTCCCCGGCTTGGTGAACACCTCGATGCGCCCGAAGCCCATCTTGTCGTACTCCGGGGAAAATGGATTGGCGTTGATGCGCACTTCGCGGATCGACGACTTCGACGGCAACTGCCCGCCCGTGAATCCGTCGATGTAAATCTGCCCGCCGTTCGGCCCCGCTCCCGGACCGGCCATGGCCTGCAACTGCTGCAGCAGTTCGTCGGGGTCGTCGGACAGCGCTTCGAGCTCCTTCTGTTTGAGAACCAGCGCGCCGCCGTTGGCCGCCGGGTCGGCGCTCACCTTGTTGGCTTCGTCCTCCACGTTCACCACCTGGGATTCCACCTGAATGGTGAGCTGGAAATCGAGCGCGACCGGCCCGGCGATTTCGAAATCGGGCTTCTCGCCGACGGTGAAGCCTTTGGCAATGGCGCGGACGTGGTACTTGCCGGGGGCGAGCGCCGGGAACGAATACGTGCCCGCGCTGTCGGTGGTCTGGCGCTGGTCGCCGCCCGGGCCGCGCAACTGCACCAGAGCCCCCGGCACCACGGCGCCGGACGGATCGGTGACGGTTCCGTGGAGCGCGGGCGAAGTCTGCTCCGCGGCGAGCGCCGCCACAAAGAGTGCCAGTGCGATGAATGTGGAGAAGCGTTTCATAGAAGATTCCTGTGAGTGCCTGTCCGGGTTAAGGCACGATACCGCCGATGCCCAATCCGCCGGCGCCGCCCGCCCCGGCCATGGCCGCGGCCAGGTCCACCTGGCTGATGCCGCCGCGCCCGGATGCGGAGGCGATTTGAATCAGCAGGTCCGCGTTGGCCAGAAACATGATGGCGGTCACCTCATCGGTGCGCGCCCCTTTGGTGCTGGAAACGACGATGGTCTCGCCGGGCTTCAAGTCTTCGAGCTTGGTGGCGGGCATCATTTCCAGCATCTGCGCGATATCCATGGCGCCCAGACCCCGGCCCCCCGCCGCCGCGCCGCGGCCCGCGGCGGCGGGCGGGGCGGCCTTGGAACCGGCGGGCGCGGCGGGGG
>JAIQEX010000109.1 GCA_020073615.1 Terriglobia bacterium | reverse complement strand
GTCGAAAAGCCACAAAGCTCCCACCGAAGCCCACCCGCCGCCAGGCTAAACGGGCGGAAGCCGCTTATCAACTACGCGGTACCCACAGACGTGGCGGGCTGAAAGTCAAGGCGGTTCTGGATACGAATCAGTATGAGACGGGCGTTGAGGTATCCAAGGAAGATATCGATCAACTCCGCCTCAAGCGACACAAAGTTCATCCCGCGTGGAACTACACGCTCTTACCGCGCACCTGGATTCACGTCGTTGCCTCAAGCAGTCCTATTGTACAGTTTATTGTTTAGCAGCGCCTTAGTTGCGTACTTGGGCGGAGCGCCGGCCGTACATCGGCATCGGCCAGGCGTACGGCTGCGAAGTGGAGGCCGTCTTCTTCGACGTGCCGCTCGAGGTCTGCCGCCAGCGCAACGCACGCCGGCATCGCGTGGTGCCCGAAGATGCGCTGGCGAAAATGGCCGAGAAGCTGGCGCCGCCCGCCACCGCGGAGGGCTTCGCGCGTGTGACCGTGGTGCCGGGGTAGCCCGGCTCCCGTACTACTTCACTCCCGACATCAGGCGCACGGTGGGCTTGATCAGGATCACCAGCGCGATGGCGGCGGCGAAGGTGAAGGCCGCGACGGTGCCGAACAGAGTGGGCAGCGGCACGGAACTGTAAAACGAAGCTGCCTTGCCGGCCAGCCAGTTGCCGATGCTGTTCGACAGAAACCAGATGCCCATCATGAAGCCGGCCGCGCGTGCCGGCGCCAGCTTGCTCATGGCGCTCAGACCCACCGGGCTGAGGCTCAGTTCGCCCAGGGCTTGCAGGAGGTACGTGCCGATGAGCCACCACAGCGCCACCTGCGTGCCGCGTGCGGCCATCAAAGCCGCGGGAACCAGAATCACAAACGCAAACCCGCCGAAGAAAAGGGCCAGGGCAAACTTCGTGGGGCTGGACGGCTCGGCACGCCGGCGGGCGAGCGCCAGCCACAGCCACGCGAAGACCGGCGCCAGCGCCACTACGAAGGTGGCTTCCACGTTCTGGAACCAGCTCGCCGGAAAAACGAAGCCCAGAACGTTGCGGTTGGTGGAGCGTTCGGCAAACAAGCTCAAAGTGGAGCCGGCCTGCTCGAACGATGCCCAGAAGAGGGAGGCGGCCACGAACAGCACGAAAACCGCGGCGGAGCGCTTGCGTTCCTCGAGCGACCATCCCTTGCCGAAAATCAGCCAGGAGAAGACCACCACGGCGATCGCCAGCAGCCCCCAGCCGAGCCCGTTGGAAATGGAGGTGGCGGTGAACTCGATCGCGCCGGTAGCGCCCAACACGGCCAGAATCGCGAAAAAGCTCAACCCGCCGCCCACGGCCAGTGCGGCGTTCCGCTTCTGACGCCGGTCCTCGACCGCGTCGCCCGTGCTGGCCGGATGGAGACCCGCGCTCCCCAGGTGCCGGCCGCCCAGCACATACTGGACGAGCCCGGCCAGCATGCCCACCCCCGCCACGCCGAACCCCAGCCGCCAGCCGTACCGGTCCCCCACGTAGCCGCAGATGATGGGCGAGATCAGGGCCCCGAGATTGATCCCCATGTAGAACAGGGAGAAGCCGGAATCGCGGCGTGGATCTCCCGGAGCATAAAGCTGGCCCACGATCGTGCTCACGTTGCCCTTCAACAACCCCGTGCCCATCATCAGCAACACCAGACCGGCGTAGAACGACGTCTCGGAGGGCGCCACCAGGCAGAACTCTCCAGCGGCGATGAATACGCCCCCGATCAGCACGGCGCGCCGCTGCCCCGTGATGCGGTCCGCCACCCAACCGCCTCCCAGGCACAGCAGGTACACCATGGCAGTGTACAGGCCGTACACGGACCCGGCCTTGGAATCGCGGAAGCCCAGCCCGCCCTCGGCGATCTTGTGGGTCATGTAATAGATCAGCAGCGCGCGCATGCCGTAGTAGCTGAAGCGCTCCCACATCTCGGTGAAGAAGAGCGTCGCCAGCCCGCGCGGATGGCCGAAAAAGCTGCGGTCGGCGCGGGCGGCTTCGAGCGTGGGTTCCAGGTTGGGGCGGGTGGCCATAGATTGCATCCAGTATAATCGGCCCCGCGGCCCCTTCCTCACAAGCAGGGCGGGGCGTCCTTCAAAATCAGGCGAGCCTGCGGCTGAAAGGCCGCAGCGTAATTTCACGGGCGCTATACATGACGGCCGTAGGGCGGCGCGTAGTGACCGTCATGCGAAGCGCGGTGCGGCGTCCTATTGCTTGGGCATGTTGTAGGAGAAGTTGAACTGGAGCCGGATCTCGTCGCCCCGGAATTCGGAAGGGAGTTGGGGGAAGGGATGGGCGGCATCGACGCCCACTACCGCCGCCCTGTCGAGCGAGATGTTTCCGGAGGAGGTCGCGATCACCAGTTTTCCCACGTTGCCGTCGCGCGTGATGGAGAACACGATGGAGACCTGCCCGCGCAGGCCCATGCGGACGCTGTCGGGCATCACCGCCGTCCAGTGGCGGCGGACGCTGTCGAGCACGATCTTCAAATACGGGCGGAAGTCCACGCCCCGCGGATCGCTGAGCAGTTGCGGCGGGTTGACGCCCGATCCATAACCGCTGTGCGCCTGCGAACCTGGGTCGTTGATTCCCGGGCTGGCGTGGCGGATGGCGTCGGAAACCGACGGGTTGGGCACGGCCACGCGGCGCTGATTGGGAGGCACGGGGGGCGGCGGCTGGCCGACATTCTCCAGCGCGAGCGGGGGTTTTTCATCGGCCTGGATGCGCGGGGGCGGCGCGGCCGCGGGCAGTTCGATCTTGGGCGGCTCTTTGGCGGCGGCCTCCAGTTTGGGCGCTTCGGGCAGAGGCGCCGGGGGCTTGGCGGCGGGCAGGGGCGGAATTTCGGCGGGGCGCGGCTTCGGCGCTGGAGGCGGCACGAACGGAATCTGGACCCGCGGACGGGGGCGCGCTTCGGCGGTATCGAACTCCTTGCGGACCTTGCCCGTGTTGGGATCCTTCTGGGTCAGTTCGGTGAGCGGCGCGATGAGCGGCGTCACCTGGCGGAGCTTCTCCACGGGGGGCTGGGCCGGCCCGAAGATACTCGAAGGCAACACCGAGAGCAGCGTCAGCACGCCTATGTGAGCCAGGACGGAACCGACCGCCGCTTTGCGCGTGCGCGAGGCGGAGCCCGGCTCGCGCCATTCGGTCAGCAGGTGAAGTTCGGCGTCAGCAGGAGGTGGTACTACGGTTTCCATCCAGCTACCAGGGATTGCGAGACCAGTTCCGAGTGCTCTTTAATTTTATCAAGAATCGCAAGCGCCGCCCCTAGAGTTTGACGCGCGGAAGGGCCGGAACATTTCGGCGGATTTCGCGTGGCCACGCTGTCCAGAAAGGCTTCGAGCTGCCGCTTCAGGGGCTCGGCCTTGGCCACCGGCGCCTGCTCGAAGCCGATCGCGGGAGACGCGGGCTGGCCGCCGCCTTCCGCGACCGAGAAGATGGCCAGGTCCTGCCGCCCGTAATCCAGCGAAAGGTACTGATGGGGCTGAAAGAGTCGGAGCTTGCGGACGCGCTCGGTGGAAATGCGGCTGGCCGTCAGGTTGGCGACGCAGCCGTTGGGAAACTGAAGCCGCACGTTGGCGATATCCACCTTGGGCGACAGGATGGAGATGCCCGCGGCGCGGATTTCGCGCGGCGCGGCGCCGGCCAGCGCCAGCACGATGTCCACGTCGTGAATCATGAGATCGAGCACCACATCCACGTCCAGGCTGCGCGGGCTGAAGAGGTTCAACCGGTGAATCTCGAAGAACAGCGGCAGGGTGGCGCGGCGCTCCAGTTCCACAACGGCGGGGTTGAAGCGCTCCAGGTGGCCGACTTGCAGAATGCGCCCGTGCCGTTGGGCGGTCTCGGCCAGGCGGGCGGCGGAGGCGAGATCGGCGGCGATGGGCTTCTCCACCAGCACGTCGATTCCCGCTTCGAGCAGGCGGCAGCCGATCTCTTCATGGACGGTGGTGGGCGCGGCGACGACCGCGGCGTCCACCTGGCCCGCCAGCTTGCCCAGGCCGGAGAGCGCCTGCGCGCCATAGAGGCTGGCCATTTCGGCGGCGCGCGTGGCGTCGATATCGACCACCGCGCGCAGCTCGGCGCGATCGCATTCGTGGATCACGCGGCAGTGGTTCTTCCCGAATTGTCCCGCGCCGACGACGGCCAGGCGTGTTTTGGGCATAGGTCAGCCTTCGATCCCCAAAATGGCGATGCCGGCCGCGTCGGCCGCGGCGATCATCGCTTCGCGGTCGAGCATCAGGGTGCGTCCGGCCTCCACCGCCAGCGCGGTGGCGCCGGTCTCGCGCATCACGGGAACGGTATCGAGCCCCACCACGGGGACATCGAACAGCAGGTGCTCGCGGCGGCGGGCCGCTTTGACCAGCGTGAGCGGGCGCCCGTTCACCAGGCCGGCGGCGCGCCGCAGCATGGCGTCGGTGCCCTCCATGGCCTCCACGGCCACGCAGGCGCGCTCGCAAATGGCCACGCTCTGCCCGACGTCGAGTCCGGCCAGCGCGTTGGCCACGCGGCGGCCATATTGGATGTCGGCGGCCTCGGCGCGGGTGGGCCGGCGCCGCGTCATCGCGCCCTCGGCCGCCAGCAGCGGCTTCAGCAGCGCCGTGGAATCGCGCAGATGGATGCCTTCGCCGGCGAGCACGCGGATGACCCCGCCGATCAGCCCATCGGTATTCTTCGAGGGCAGCGCGGCCAGCAGTTTCATCAGTCGCCAGTCGGGAACGATCGACGAGAAGATGCGGGCGTGCTTCACCTGCCCGCACATCACCACCTCGGTGATTCCTTCCTCCCGCAGAATCTCGATGAGCCGGCTGAGTTGGCCGAGCGAAATCCAGTGGCAGCGCGGTGCCAGGGCGGCCACCTCGGGGCCGGCCTCCTCCTCGATGGCGATCACCGTCACATCATGCCCCAGGCGCTGCGCGCTCTGGAGCGCCAGCAGAGGGAAGCGTCCGTTTCCGGCAATGAGGCCGTAGCGCATTTACTTGATGACGCCCCGCTCGGAGGCGTGGATGAATTCGATCAACTCCTCCACTTCGGCTGAGGCCGGTACGTCTGAGCGGATCCGCTCGATGGCCTGCGAGGTGTTGAGCTGCGACCGCGTCAGCAGGCGGAAGGCGGTCTGCAGCGGCTCGATGGCGGCGGCGGAAAATCCGCGGCGCTCGAGGCCGATGCGGTTGGCGCCGAACACTTTGATTTCGCGCTCGCTCACCGTTTTGGAATAGGGCAGCACGTCCTGCGTGACTACGCTGTAGCCGCCCACGATGGCGTGCCGCCCGATGCGGCAGAACTGGTGCACGCCGGTGAACGCACCGATATCGGCCCAATCGCCGATGGTCACGTGGCCGGCCAGCGTTACCCCGTTGGCCAGGATGGTGTGGTCGCCGATGCGCACATCGTGCGCCACGTGGGTGTAGGCCATCAGCAGATTGTCGCTGCCGATGGCGGTGACCAGCCCTCCGCGCGCGGTGCCGCGATGGATGGTGACGAACTCGCGGATGCGGTTGCGGTGGCCGATGCGCGTTTCGGCGCGCTCGCCCTGGTACTTGAGGTCCTGCGACGCTACGCCCACGGTGCTGTACGGGAAGAAGATGTTGTCCTCGCCGATCCACGTGGGGCCCTCGAGGAAGATGTTGGCCATCAGCCGCGTGCGCGCGCCGATCTCCACTTCCGCACCCACGATGCAATAGGGGCCGATTTCGGCGCTCTCCGCGATCCGCGCCCGCGGGTCCACAATGGCAGTCGGGTGAATCGGCATTGCTACGGAACTTCGGCGGCCGGTTTCGCTTCCTTATCGGCGAGCTTGCACATGACTTCCGCTTCGGCCACCACCACGCCATCGACCGTGGCCACGCCCGCCATCTTGGCGACGCTCGCCTTGCGCTTGAGCACCCTCATTTCCATGCGCAGCGTGTCGCCCGGAACCACCGGCCGGCGGAAGCGCGCGTTCTCGATGGCCACCAGCAGCACCAGCTTGGTGTGCCGGTCCTCCATATTCTTCAGCACCAGCACGCCGGCCGTTTGGGCCATGGCTTCGACGATGAGCACGCCGGGCATCACCGGAAAATCGGGAAAGTGGCCGGTGAAGAACGGCTCGTTGTGGGTGACGTTCTTGATGCCCACGATGCGGTCGGGCTCCATTTCGACGATGCGGTCCACCAGCAGGAACGGGTAGCGATGGGGCAGAATGGCGCGGATCTCGTTGATATCCAGAATCGTCATGGAAGAGGCTATTATCGCACGGCCGGCGGCCTGGCTCTTTCCGTCGCAGTATCATGGAGACAAGAGCATGAACATCGACGAGCGCCTGGAAAAACTCGCGGAACGCCACGAAGCCCTTACCCGGGATTTGGAGATCACCGCCGCCATGCAGCGCACGAGTACGGAACGCGACGAAGCCTTCACCCACCGCCTGGAAGCCTTCACCCAGCGCGACGAAGCCTTCACCCAGCGCCAGGAAGCCCTCGCCCGGCGGCACGAAGCCCTCGCCCAAACGGTGGAACTGATGCAACGCGACTTCCATGAGCGCTTCGGGCAGGTCACCCACACATTCGAAATCGCCCTGGACTCCATCAAGCGCCTGGAGAACATCGCCCTCGCTCACGAGTAGCGCATCGACGATCTCGAAAACCAGTAACTCCGCTGGCTCGTCTGCCGCCCGAATCCAAAAAGCGGCTATCATAGCAGCCGTGGATCCCATACTCTCCTACACGCGGGCGCACCAGTCCGAAATCGTGGCCTTGATCCGGCAATTCGTGGAATGCGAGTCGCCCAGCGACAACGCGGCAGCGGTGAACCAATTTGTGCAATTGGTGTCGGATACGGTGGCGCCTTTCGCGCGTGCGAAGACGTTTTCCGGAGGCAGGTTCGGCAAACACCTGCTCTGCGAAATGGACTTGCCCGGCCGGAAGAAGAGCGGGCAGGTGATGGCGCTGGGGCATTCCGACACCGTGTGGCCACTGGGCACGCTGCGCACCATGCCGTGCCGCGAAGCGGGGGGGCGGCTGTTTGGGCCCGGTGTACTGGACATGAAGGCGGGAATCGTCTTTTTCATTTTCGCGGTGCGCGCGCTGCGCGAGTTGGAGATTCCCGCCGCCTCCCACGTCGTGCTGCAACTGAACTCCGATGAGGAGGTGGGCAGCGAATCCTCGCGGCCGCTCACGGAGAAGAACGCCGCGCGAAGCAAAGCCGTGCTGGTGCTGGAACCGGGCACGGGCCTGGAGGGCAAGTTGAAGACGGCGCGCAAGGGTGTCGGCTATTTCACCCTGGTGGTGAAGGGCAAGGCGTCGCACTCGGGCGTCGATTTCGACGCGGGAGCGAGCGCCATTGTCGAGATGGCGCGGCTGATCAATCACGTCGCGGGTTTCACGCAGACGGCGCAGGGCATTACCGTGAATCCGGGGGTAGTTTCGGGCGGCACGCGCTCCAACGTGGTGGCGGCCGAAGCGCGCGCCGAGATCGACATGCGCATCGTGCGCCTGAAGGACGCGGACACGGTGGAAAAGAAATTCCGTGCGCTGCGGCCGTTCGACCGGCGGTGCACCCTCGAGGTCGCGGGCGGTTTGAACCGGCCGCCGATGGAGCGGTCGGGGCGCATCGTAAAGCTCTTCGAAAAGGCGCAGAAGCTGGCGAAGGATCTCGATGTGGAGTTGGAGGAATCGCTCTCCGGCGGCGGCTCGGACGGCAACTTCACGGCGGCGCTGGGCGTGGCGACGCTCGACGGCCTGGGGGGCGTGGGCGAAGGGGCGCACGCGGCCAGCGAGAGCATTCTGCTGGACCGCATTGCCGACCGCACCGCGCTCATCGCCAAGCTGATCGCGGCCTTGTAGGCGCGGGCCTATGCCAGCGTGAGGCTGGCCGCGGCGGCGATTTCGAGCGGCGCAAATTCGCCGCGTGCCAGCTTGGGGAAGGCGGCGGCGGCGATCATGGCGGCATTGTCGGTGGAGAGCCCGGGCGAGGGGAAGTAGACCGGGTAGGGCAGGGCGGCCGACTGCGCCGCCGCGCGCAGGCCGGAGTTGCAAGCCACTCCGCCGGACACAATCATACTGCGCGCCGCGATGCTTTCGGCCGCGGCGGCGGCGCGCGTCAGCAACTCGGCGATGACCGCGCGCTGGAACGAAGCCAGCAGGCCGAGCGTGGCCGCGGGCGTCACCGCCAGCCATTGCGCGGCCGTGGGGTGAGGGCACTCGCGCAGCAGGGCGCGGCGGCGGGCGATCTCCGCTTCCATGCTGCGCGCTTCCACCCAGCGCAGCACGGCAGTCTTCAGGCCGCTGAAGCTGAAATCGAGCGTATTGCCTTTCATCCTGGCGAAGGTGAAGCGCACCGCGCCGGGGTCGCCCGACGGAGCCAACTGGTCGATCACCGGGCCGCCAGGGTATGCGAAGCCCAGGAGCTTGGCGACCTTATCGAACGCTTCGCCGGCGGCGTCGTCGCGCGTCTTGCCCAGCAGGCGGTACGCGAAACCCGCGCGCACTTCGAACAGGTGCGTATGGCCGCCGCTCACCACCAGCGCCAGGGCGGGAAATTCGATGGGTGTACCGGCGCGCTTCGCTTCCAGAACCACAGCGTGAATGTGGCCTTCGATGTGGTTGACCGCGATGAGCGGCACGCCGCGCACGAAGCTGAGCGACTTGGCGTAGGTGAGCCCCACCAGCAGCGAGCCCACCAGTCCGGGGCCCACCGTGGCGGCGATGGCGGCCAGATCGTCCAGACGCGTGCCCGCGCGCTCCAGGGCCTCGCGGACCACGGGCACAATGGCGCGCAGGTGTTCCCGCGAGGCCAGTTCCGGGACCACGCCGCCGTACTTGCCGTGGGTGTCCATCTGCGAAGCGACCACCGAGGAGAGGACGGTTTCCCCATCTTCCACCACGGCGGCCGCGGTTTCGTCGCAAGAGGATTCGACGCCGAGGATGCGCACTACTCCTACAGTAGCGCGGCTTGGACAACCGGGCCCTCAGACTCAGCTCAGCCTCAGACTCAGAAGGTGCGAAAAAATCGCCCGTCAAAGGGGCTGGCCGGCGGCGCCGCCTACGAGCGGGTGCGGGTGCGCGAGAACGGGGGGCGCGCGGGGCGGACCCCACTTGCGGTTCACTCGGTGGCGATGGTCACTTGGTGGTGGCCGCGGGGGAGGAGGATGGGGGCCGGCCAGGACGATGGGGGCGTTTGCGTGGCGCCGTCGACTTGGATGCGGCGCGGGGCGCGGTCGAGGATGGCGATGGCGCGCGCGGAGGATTCGTACGTGAATTCGATGGCCGTGGGGCTGACGGCACGGGCGGATTGCAGGTCGGCGTTGAGATAGAGGAGGCGGACGCCCGCCGGGACGGGCGAGGGTTCGACGACGTGAACGCCGGAGGGCAGCCAGACGGTTTCATCGTCGGCGGCCGGCCAGGGTAGGCCGTCTACTATAGCGGGACCCTTCCAGGGCAGGCCGACGCCGGAGACGGAGTCGATCGTGGTTTTCGTTCCGGTTGCTTCGATGCGGGTGACGGCGGACGAGGCGGAGGGCAGCAGTTTCAGATCGACGGGCAGGAGCGAGTTCTCGAAGTAGAGCGCGACGCGCTGGAAGTTGGCGGCGGCGTGGTGCACGAGCTGGAAGAGCTCGGTGCCGGTTTGTTGTTTGGTGGGGTAAACATTCTGATAGCGATCTACGATGTTGAGGTCGATGGCCAGTTTGTCGCGATGGGGGGTGAGGGCGCGGTAGCGGCTGGCGATGGTTTGATAACGTTGCGGGCCGAGGTTCCAGACGGTGGCGGGGTCCTCGATGAGGAAGGTGAAGGAGTGGCGGTCGAGGAGGGGGAGGAGGCGGGCGGCGTCGGCGCCGATGGCATCGCGCATGCCGGTGTCGAAGCGGTCGTCGACGTGGGTGAGGACGAGGTCGAGGTGGGGCTTCTCGCGGCGGGCAGCTTCGAGCTCGGCGATCCACTCCTCCTCGATGCGGCGGGCGAGGTTGCTGCGAAAGTCCAGGAAGGCACGGCGCGGCGCATCGCCGGAGCGGGAGGCGAACAGCTCGAGGGGATCGAATCCGGCCTGCTTGCGGAACTGGGCGCGGACATCGTCGTTCATGGGGGTGAAGCGGGAAGGATTGGAGATGCCCTCGAGCGATTCGAAGTAGAGCTCGGCCATGTTGACGCCGTCCCAATCGAAGCGGCGGATCAACTGGGCGACGCCGGCGGAGACGGCGCGGAAGCAGTCGCGGTTGGCGAGGTTCATGAGCTTGCGCCAGTCGAGCTGGGCGTCCTGGAGGACGGCGGTTTTCTCGCGCCACTCGGGGTGGTCGTTCCAGAACTGCTCGCTGACGTGGGGCAGTTCGAGCCAGGCGTAAACCAGGATGCCTTCGCGGTGGCAGGCCTCGATGAGTTTGGCCAGATAGGCGTCGCGCCCGGCGTCGGGCTCGTAGAAGTGCCAGGCGGCGACATGGAGGGCGGCGATGCCGGCGCGGCGCCAGCGGGCGGCGAAGTAGTCGACATCGACGCGGGAGCGATAGGCGGAATCGAAGAAGGCCCACAGGCGGGAGGAGCGGAAAGGGGGATCGACACCGAGATCGCAGAGGGCAGCGAGGAGATAGGGGAAGCGCTCGTGGCCGCGCTCGCCGGGGGAGGCGGCCACCCAGAGGACGGCGCCGGCGCCGCGGCGGAGGCCGGCGATCAGCGGTGCGCCGGTCCAGCGCTCGCGGGCGAAGACCTGGGCGCCTGGGGGCAGATCGAAGACGGGGAGTTCAAGGGACTTCTCCCAGATGATAGGGAGCGCGGGTTGGTGCACGTCGGTGAGACTGCCGGCGAGCACGGTGCGGGTGCCGCGGCGGAAACCGAAGGTATCGGCGAGCGGGGATTCGCCCTCGAGGATGAGGACGGCGCCGTTCTGAAGGCGCGCGGGCCAGTCGGGGGAGGCCGGGGCGCCGGGACGTGCCACCGAGATGCGGGCGAGCGGCGCGGGCTGCGCTTGGAAGCCGATGGAGGAGAGGATGGCGGGCCAGGCGCCGGGCTCGGCGGAGAGGACGGTGTAATATGGCAGACCGGCGGCGCGCAGGCCGGCCGATGCGATGAGAAGCAGCAACAGACTAGCGAGAGAAGGCATACCAGAGTCCGACGCGGAAATCGTTGAAGTTGGGGCGGCGCGGATTGCCGGCATTGACGAGGTAGACGCCGCGCAGCAGGTCGCAGGTGAGGTAGACGGAACGGGGCAGGAGGGAACTGGCGAAGCGGATGCCGGGGCCGGTTTCGGCGAAGTTGGCCCAGTACTGGCGCTGGTTGTCGATGGTGAGATTGGCGTTCCCGTAGAGCTGGGCGCGCAGCGTGCGGGGACCGGCGGAGTATCCGAAGCGCGACTGGCTGTAGAGCAGGAAGTCTTTGCCGAAGCGGCTGAGGAAGACGCCGTCGAGAGTGGTAGCGGCGAACCAGCCGGAGGATTCACCGTTCAGGGTGGCGC
The DNA here is from genome assembly GCA_020073615.1 of Terriglobia bacterium. Classification (GTDB taxonomy): domain Bacteria; phylum Acidobacteriota; class Terriglobia; order Bryobacterales; family Bryobacteraceae; genus JADGNR01. Next base: position 12,125 of record JAIQEX010000109.1, on the reverse strand, counting down.
CGGTGGCGCGGGCCGCGGAAACGCCGCCGCGGTAATCGGGGAGCATGTGGCCGGAGAGGTAGCCGATGGCGGAGCCGGCCTCGAACCAGGCGGTGACGCCGTGCCAGGGGACGGTGCGCAGGCCGGCGGCGGCAATCACGGAGCTTTCGGAAAGATACTGCGGCGAGAGGGCGCCGATGGCGCCGCGCGAATCGCCCACGAAGCGGGCGCTGACGTAGGGCAGGATGGGGAGGCGGGAGCGGAGTTCGGTGCGGACCTGGCCGTAGGAAAAGAGATCGTGCCAGCGGCTGGAGAAGATGGGATACAGCCAGAGGGAGGTGCGGAAGCGCTCGTTGGAGACGCGCAGGTTTTTCCAGGCGCGGGCGGCCTCGGAGGCGATTTGCGGGTCGGTGCTGGCGCGCGCGAGATCGAACCAGCGGATGGCGTCGCGGTCCTGGTGGAGGAGGTTCGAAGTCCAGGCGAGTTTGAGGACGACGGCGACATCGGAGGGGTCGGCGGCGTGCGCGAGCTCGAGGTACTTGAGGGCATCCTTCATATAGCCGGCCTTGATGCTGCGCTCGGCCATTTCGCGGGCGTCGGGGGCGGAGGGGGCGGCGGCCGCCGGCTGTTTGGCGACTTGGGGAATGCGGAGCACGGCGCGCACGCGGTTGGCGAGATCGAGGTCGGGGCCGGCGAGGACGCGATCAAACAGGGGCTGGGCGGCGGTCTGGTCGCCGCGCGCATAGAGCAGGAAGCCGAGCTGGGTGGCGGCGAGAAGATCCGAGGGCGCGGTATCGGCGAGGATGCGAAATTCCTGTTCGGCCTCGGGGACGAGGTCCATGCGCAGGAGAAGGAAGCCGAGCTCGCGGCGGAGCTCGATGTTGGCGGGGTCGAAGGCGAGGGCGCGGCGGAACTCGGGGACGAAGGGATAGCGGGGAGGGAGGAGCTCACGAGCCATTGCGGCGGCGCGCGGCTCGCCGCCGTAGACCGCGGCGAGGAGGGCGGCGGAGGCATCGTCGGGGCGGCCCATGGCGAGCCAGACGCGGCCGAGGTCGACGAGGACGGAGCGGCGGTCGGGGAGGAGGCGCCAGGCCTTTTCGAAGTGCTCGGCGGCAAGGGGGAGCTGGTCGCGTTGTTCGGCGAGGGTGGCGAGCTCGAAATGCGCGCTGAAGTTATCGGCGCCGAGGGCGATGGCGGCGCGCCAGCGTTCGATAGCGGCGGCGAGGGGGGCGTCGATGTTGCGGAAGGCCTGCTCGGCGGTGGCGCGGGCGGGGGCGTCCCCAGTGGTGCGGATGCGGTCGAAGATGCGGCGCGCCTCGGCCTGCTGTTTGGATTCGAAGCAGAGGAAGGCGTACTCGAGGGCGACCTGGTGGTCGGCGGGATCGAGGAGCATGGCCTGGTGGAACTGGCCGCGGGCGAGGGAGTTTTCGCCGATTTTGAGGTAGGCGTAGGCGAGGTCCTTGCGGATGGCGGCACGGGCCGGGGCGGCTTCGATGGCTGCGAGGAAGGAGGCGATGGCGGCATCGTAATCGCGGGCGTGGAGGGCGGAGTAAGCGCGGTCGAGGGGTTGGAAGGCGAGGTCGGGGGCCTGGGCGCAGGCGAGTGCGCAGGCGGCGAGGAGGACGGCGAGGCGCATGGGGGCTAAGAAAAGGTAGTGGGGGGAGGAGGGGGGAAATCTCGGAAGAATTGCGGGGGGGAGGCGGCGGGGTTTACTGCTGCCGCAATATGCCGCAACCCTTTCAGGGAGAAGGCCGGTCGGCATCCAATCAGTCTGGGCGAAAAAGCGCCCAACTCGGCGATACGCGCCGGGAAGCGGGAGCGAAGTCGGGTTGTGGGAAGCTGGCGGAGTCAGGCTGGGAACGGCCGCTACCGCGGATCGGGCGTCTACACCAGGGAGATTGTCACCCGACGAGGCTATCGTATTCTGAGTGGGCTCCGATCCAGAACCAGAGCACTCCGTCGAGCACTTCAACGCCGATCGCGCGATAATGCAGGCCCACGCGGGCGGACCAAAACCTCCCAACCTTCTTGAAGTGAAGCGATGGATGTCGCGGATCGCGCTTAAGCAGGGCAAACGCCCGGTCGGCAAGTCCCCTGACGGACACAGGAAGAGCGTTGTAGCACACCCAGAACGCCGGAGAAGCGTGGTGGATCAAAGTTCCTGTGACCGGCCGGCAACGTGATCGTTCAAGGCTTTCTCGGCCAGACTGTCGAGCTTTCCAGCTGTCACGTCGGCCTCGAATTGCCGATCCCAGGTGCTGGCATCAAACTCGACAAACCACTCGCGAAGAGCCGTGAGTTCCGCCGAAGAGAGCTCACTGATCTGGCTTTCGATCTTCTCCACGCGACTCATAGGGCAGCCCCGTTTCCACTATATCAGGCTCACGGGCGCCATGTGGCCGACAGACCGGCTACCCCTCCTTCTTCTCCAGCGCCAGCGCCTCCACTTCCGTCATTTCCTTCACGTAGTGGACCTGCATCTCGCCGATCTGCTCGCTCTTCAGATCTTCCCGCACGTTCACTTCGTTTTCGAACGGCAGAATCACCTCGCGCACGCCGCTGCGCTTCGCCGCCAGCACCTTCTCCTTGATGCCTCCCACCGGCAGCACCTGCCCGGTGAGGGTGATCTCGCCGGTCATCGCCAGGTTCTGCCGCACGCGGCGGTCGGTCAGCATGGAGAGCAGCGCCGCCGCCATGGTGATGCCCGCCGAGGGGCCGTCCTTCGGAATGGCGCCCGCCGGCACGTGGATATGGATATCGCTGGTCTTGAACAGGTCGGGATCGATCCCGTATTTCGTCGCGTTGGCGCGCACCCAGGTGAGCGCGGCCTGCACCGATTCCTGCATCACCGGCCCCAGTTGCCCGGTCATGATCAGGCCCTTGCTGCCGCCCGGCATCCTGCCCGCCTCGATGAACAGCACGTCGCCCCCCACCGGCGTCCACGCCAGGCCCACCGCCACCCCCGGCCGCCGGGTGCGCTCGGCCACTTCCGTGTCGGTGCGGAAGCGCGGCGCGCCCAGGTCCTTCTCCACCAGCTCCGGCGTCACCTCCGTCTTCTCGCGCGTGCCCTCGGCGATGCGCCGCGCCTGCTTGCGGCAGATGGTGCCGATCAACCGCTCCAGGTTGCGCATTCCCGCCTCGCGCGTGTAGCGGCGGATGATGAAGCGCACCGCCTCGTCGCTGAAGTGGATGTCCGTTTCCGCTTCGAGCCCGTTCTCTTTGGTCTGCCGCAGAATCAGGTAGCGGAACGCAATGATCACTTTCTCCTGCTCGGTATAGCCTTCGAGCGGGATGATCTCCATGCGGTCGCGCAGCGCGTCGGGGACCGGGTCGAGCACGTTGGCCGTGGTGATGAACAGGACTTTGGAAAGATCGAACGGCGCGTCCAGGTAATTGTCGCGGAAGGTGAAGTTCTGTTCCGGATCGAGCACTTCCAAAAGCGCCGACGCGGGGTCGCCGCGAAAGTCGCGCCCCAGTTTGTCCACTTCGTCCAGCATGAAGACCGGGTCGTTGGTCCCCGCCCGCCGCAACCCTTGGATGACCTGCCCCGGCAGGGCGCCGATGTAGGTGCGCCGGTGCCCGCGAATCTCCGCCTCGTCGTGCATCCCGCCCATGGAGATGCGCGCGAATTTTCTGCCCAGCGCCCGCGCAATCGAGCGCCCGAGCGAAGTCTTTCCCACCCCCGGCGGCCCCACGAAGCACAGGATCGGCCCTTTCAGCACGGGGCGCAGCTGCAGCACGGCCAGATAGTCCAGAATGCGGTCCTTCACCTTTTCCAGGTCGTAATGATCTTCGTCCAGGATCTCGGCCGCCCGTTTCACGTCCACCTGCGAGCCGGAGGAGACGCTCCACGGCAGGCTCCCCATCCATTCCAGGTAGGTGCGCGCCACGCCGTATTCGGGCGAGGCGGGCGAGATGCGCGTCAACCGGCTCAGCTCGCGCATGGCCTCGGTCTTCACTTCCTCGGGCATGCCCGCGGCTTCGAGCTTCTTGCGCAGGTCCTCGGTGTCGCGCTGCGATTCGTCCCCTTCGCCCAGCTCCTTCTGGATGGCCTTCAACTGTTCGCGCAGGTAGAATTCCCGCTGGCTCTGCGAAAGCTGCCCCTGCACCTGGGATTGGATTCGGCCGCGCAGCTCCAGCAGCTCCAGCTCGCGTGTCAGGTGGCGGTGGATGTCGTGCAGGCGAGCGTGCCCGTCCACCTCCTCGAGCAGCCGCTGCCGCTCAGCGTGCACCAGGCCGGGCAGGTTGCCGGCCACGAAATCGGCCAGCCGGCCGGGCTCGTTGATGCTGGAGGCGCTGGACGACAGGTCGTCGGAGAGATTGGGCGATGCCGAGACAATCTGCTGGAACAGGCCCAGCACGTTCTGCCTGAGCGCTTCCACCTCGGGCGTGATTTCCGGCTCCACGTCGGCGATGCGCTCCACGCGCGCCCTCAGGAACGGCTCCCGCGCCGTGAACTCGCCCGTGCGGATGCGCGCCACGCCTTCGCAGAACAACAGCAGATTGTCTTTCGGAACCCGTATGGCCTTGTGCATGACGCACAAGGTCCCAACCATGTAGAGGTCGTCCGGGCCGGGCGCATCCACGCGGGGGTCGAGCTGCGATACCACCGCCAGCGACCGGTTTTCGCCCAGAGACTGCACCAGCGCGACCGATGCCGGCCGTCCCACAGTGATGGGCAGCAGCGCTCCGGGAAAAACCACGGTATCGCGCACCGTGAGGACCGGCGCTTCTTCCAGCGGCGTCTCTTCGCCGACGGCGGGAACCGGCGCCTGTTCTTCTTCGATAGCCATGATGAACTCTCCCCAGTTTATTCCACGCGCCGTACTTCCACCTGACGGTAGATCTCCTCGGTTTCCGGCAGGCTGGCGAAACTGATTCCGGGCAGGCGCGCCGAGGCCGTTCCCGACGCAACGCCCCAGCGCAGCGCATCCGCCGGGTTGCGCTTGCGCCGTATGGACCAGACGTAGGCCGCCACCAGCGCATCGCCCGAGCCGATGGGGCACAACGCATCGATGCGCGGCGGCACGGCCTCGATCAGGCCGTCGGCGAATGCGCCGACGGCGCCGCGGCTGCCGAGCGACAGCACCACCGATTCCGCGCCCATGGCCCGGATCTGCGCCGCCGCCTCCAGGTATTGCGTGCGCGTGAGCAGCGTGCGCCCTAGCAGGCGCTCGGCCTCCTGCTGGTTGGGCGTCACCACCGTCGGCCGCGCCTCAATGCCCTCCCGCAAGGCAGCGCCATCGGCATCGAGCAGCGTCTTCACGTTTTTCCGGTGCGCCATGGCCACCAGCTTGCCGTAGAACGAAGACGGCACGCCCGGCGGGATGCTGCCGCACAGCAGCAGCCACGAAGCCTTGCCCAGCGCCTCCCGCACCATGCGCTCCACGCGCGTCACCTCCGCCGCGGAAAGGGCCGGCCCCGTCTCATTGAGATTCACAGTGAGCCCGTGCCGGTCGGTGATGGTCAGATTGGTGCGGATCTCGTTCGCGATCGGCACCACCGTGGTGCGGTATCCGCATCCCTGCAGCAGGCCTTCCAGACGCTGCCCCGCATCGCCGCCCGAGATGAGCACCGCCACCGTTTCGCCGCCGAAGGAGTGGATCACGCAGGAGGCGTTGATGCCCCGCCCGCCGGGCGATTCGCGCTTCGCTTTGATATACGCGCGGTCCTCGAAGGCGAGGCGGTCTACGCTGATAATCCGGTCGATGGCAGGGTTGATCGTGAGGGTGACAATCAACTCACCATGATAACAACGTGGGGCAGGATGAGATCCTGCGCGGCGGTTGGTAACCGCCGCCGTCACGCGGCGAGGGCGGCAGTGGGCCGATTGCCAATCGGCCGCAGCTTGACAAGCTGCCCCACGGGGTGGCGAATCTGCTAATCTGCCCTATCGGAGGAATCGCCGTTCATGCCACCCAGAGCCGCCAAAGCGCCTGTACGCCCGAAACGCACCAAAGCGGAGGTCGAGCGGGAGTTCGAGGAGATCCAGGAGCAGGTGGAACAGGCGCGCCAGACGCCGGATGCCAAAGGCCAGGAGGCCGCGCGGCTGCGCGAAGCCGAGGTGCGGCAGGCGGCCGACGCGGTCACCGTCGAGGGCGTGGTGCAGCGAATCTCCGGGCTCGGGCTGGAGGTTTCCAGAGCGCTCTCGGAGATCGCCGGCAAACTCACCGAGGAGGTGCAACTGCTGGCCGCGGTGCGCGACACCGTGGCGCTCGAACGGAAAGAACTGGAGCGCCTGCACAAGATCGATGTGGCGGCCACCGCTCTGGACCAGATGGTGCAGGAATACGCGCGCCAGAAACAGACCCTGGAATCGGAAATTGCCTCCGCCCGAGCCGCCTGGGAGGGGGAATCCGAACGCATCGAGCGCGAGCGCAAGGAGCAGGAAGAGAATCTCAAGAAGCAGCGGCAGCGCGAGATCGAAGATTACGAGTATAAGAAGACCCTGGAACGCAAAAAGGCGCAGGACAAATACGAAGAGGAAACGCGTCTTGCCGACAAGCGGAACCATGAGAAGCAGGAGACCCTGGAGAAGGGCTGGCAGCAGCGCGAAGCGGCGCTGAAGGAGCGCGAGGAGGAATCGGCCCGGCTGCGGAAGGATGTGGAAGGCTTCCCGTTCCGTTTGCAGAAAGAGGCGGAAACGGCGGCGGCGCAGGCGCGGCGCGAGACCGAGGCGAAGTTCGAACAACAGGTGCTGGTCCTGAAGAAGGACGCCGAGACCGAGCGACGGCTGGCCGAATTACAGGGGAAGTCGCTCGAGGAGGCGGTGGCCCGCCAGCAGGCGCAGATCGCCGCGCTCGAGAAGCAACTGGCCGAGGCCAAGCAGCAGGTCCAGGACATCGCGGTAAAGGCCATCGAAGGGGCCAGCGGGGCCAAGGCGCTGTCGCATATCAACCAGATCGCCATGGAGCAGGCCAAGAATCGCCCGCAAGGATGAGGCGGCGGCCATGGGCCGATTTGACAACGCACCCTTCCGCCCCGTAAGCTAAATATTTTGTAACCGATTAGTTGGAGACGTGTGTCAATGAGTACCGAGTTCCCCTCCAAGAACGGCTTCACGCGCCGGTGGCATGTCATCGACGCCCAGGATGTAATTCTGGGCAAGCTCGCCAGCAAGGCGGCCATGATTCTGATGGGCAAGACCAAGCCATCGTATACGCCGTTCCTGGACACGGGCGATCACGTGATTGTCATCAACGCCGATAAGGTTCGCGTGTCCGGCCGCAAAGAAGAAGACAAAGTTTATCGCCATTTCACCGGGTATCCGGGCGGACTGGTGGAAAAGAGCTTGAAGCGGGTGCGCGCCGAAAGGCCCATTCGCCTGGTGGAAGACGCCATCTTCGGCATGCTGCCCAAGACCAAGCTCGGCAAACAGATGTATCGGAAACTGAAGGTTTACGCGGGCGACAAGCATCCGCACGCGGCGCAGAAACCGGCCGCGCTGGCCGTGAAATAGCAGGAAGGTACAAGTTTAGTGGCAGCCACGATCGTTCAATATTTAGGTACGGGTCGCCGGAAGACTTCGGTGGCTCGCGTGTTTTTGCGGCCCGGCAAGGGCGAGATCAAGGTCAACAACCGCGCGTTCGAGAATTACTTTCCCACGGAAAGCACGCGTGCCGCGGTGCGGCAGCCGCTAGCGGCCACCGAGACCATGGACAAGTTCGACATTCTGATTCTCACCGACGGCGGCGGTGTCGCCGGCCAGGCGGGCGCGGCCCGCCTCGGTATCTCCCGGGCATTGGTGGAGTTCAATGCGGAACTGCGGTCGCGGCTGAAGAAGCTCGGCTTTCTGACCCGCGACCCGCGTAAGCACGAGCGCAAGAAGTACGGCCAGAAGGGCGCTCGCAAACGGTTCCAGTTCTCCAAACGTTAAGGTTCCCCAGGCAAGGGCTGGAACTGGTCCAGCTCTTACGCCTGTTTCAGCGGTCTTCCGTTTCGTTTCCACGGCGCAAATCTCGCTTTGGGCCGCGCGGTGGTGGAAGGCTTCGAAAGGAAGGGTTGGCCCTTCTTCATTTGACTAGGAGGTAGTTTGCCCGCAATATCCATGAAGGAATTGCTCGAAGCAGGCGTTCACTTCGGGCACCAGACCAAGCGCTGGAATCCGAAGATGAAAGAGTACATCTTCGGCGAACGCAACGGTATCTACATCATCGACCTGCAGAAGACCCTCAAAATGTTCAAGGACGCCGCCCGCTTCGTGGGCGAGATGGCCGCGCAGGGCAAGAACGTGCTCTTCGTGGGCACCAAGCGGCAGGCGCAGGAAGCCATTTCCGAAGAGGCCAAGCGCTGCGCCATGTACTACGTCAATCAGCGATGGCTGGGCGGCCTGCTCACCAACATGCTCACCGTTCAGAAATCCATCAAGCGCCTGAAGGAACTGGAGGGAATGGCGGCGGTCGAAGGTGGTTACGCCGGCCGGCCGAAAAAGGAAGTGATCCGGCTGGAGCGCGAGCGGAAGCACCTGGACCAGAACCTGGCGGGCATCAAGGATATGCCCGGGCTGCCCGATGTGCTGTTCGTAATCGATTCCAACAAGGAAGCCATCGCCGTGAAGGAAGCGCGGCGGCTGGGCATCCCGGTGGTGGCCATCGTCGATACCAACTGCGACCCGGACGAAGTCAACTACGTCATCCCCGGCAACGACGATGCGCTGCGCGCCATTCGCCTGTTCGCCAGCAAGATCGCCGACGCGGTGATCGAAGGCCGCGCGCTGGCGACCGAGCAGGATTTCACCGCCGACAAGATCGTCCAGGACGAAACTCCGGCCGAAGAAGCCATGATGGAGTACACCGAATACGTGGATCCCAAGTATGCCGAGAAGATCATGGCGGAGAGCATGAGCCTGGAAGCAGAGCCGGCGCAGCAGTCGCCGCGTAAGGGCCCGGCTTCGGAAACCGCCGAACCGGCCCCCGAGTCGGCGCTGACCGAAGGCGGACATTAGGAAGGTGGGGCTGCCTGCCCCATTCAGGATCAAGACGGAATTATGGCGGAAATAACTGCGGCATTGGTCAAAGACCTGCGCGATCGCACCGGCGCGGGCATGATGGAATGCAAGAAGGCGCTCGTGGAATCCAAGGGCGACATCGGCGACGCCGAGGTCCTGCTGCGCAAGTGGGGCATCGCATCGGCCGGCAAGAAGGCCTCGCGCGTCACCCGGCAGGGGCTGATCGGCAGCTACATCCACCACGGCGGCCAGCTCGGCGTGCTCGTGGAGGTCAACTGCGAATCGGACTTCGTGGCGCGCACCGACGCCTTCAAGGAACTGGTGCACGACGTGGCCATGCACATTGCGGCGGCCGACCCGCGCTACATCCGCAAAGAGGATGTTCCCGCCGAAGTCCTCGATAAGGAGAAGGACATCGCGCGGGCGCGCGCCCTGGGCGAAGGCAAGCCCGAGAAGATCCTCGACAAGATCGTCGAAGGGCGCATCAACAAGTTCTACGAGGAAGTCTGCCTGCTCGACCAGCCGTTCGTCAAGGAGGCCACCCTCACGGTCGGCCAACTGGTGAAGACCAAGATCGCCTTGCTGAAGGAAAACATCGGCATCTCGCGCTTCACCCGCTTCAAAGTGGGCGACGTGGCGGCGATGGAAGCCGGCCACGAGAACCCTCCCGAGTAAATGGCCGCCTACCAGCGCATCCTGCTGAAGCTGAGCGGCGAGGCATTGGCCGGCGGCGCCGCTTTTGGCATCGACGCCGCCCGGGTGAAGTCGCTCTCCCGCGAAGTGGCCGATGTCGCCGCCGCGGGCGTCCAGATGGGCGTGGTGGTGGGCGGCGGCAATATTTTTCGCGGCGTAGCGGCGGCCGCCCAGAAGATGGACCGCGTGACCGCCGACCACATGGGCATGCTGGCCACGGTCATCAACTCGCTGGCCCTTTCCGACGCCCTCGAGCAGATGGGCATTCCCACGCGCGTGATGAGCGCCATCGAGATGCACCAGGTGGCCGAGCCCTACATCCGGCGCCGCGCCATCCGCCACCTGGAAAAGGGCCGCATCGTGATCTTCGCGGCCGGCGCCTCGAATCCTTATTTCTCGACCGACACCGCCGCCACGTTGCGCGCGCTCGAAATCCGCGCCGACGTCATCGCCAAGGGCACGCGCGTCGACGGCGTCTACGATAAGGACCCGCTGCAATTCCCCGAGGCGGTCAAATACCAGAAGATCACTTACCTGGAGGTGCTGTCGCAGGCCCTGGGCGTGATGGACGCCACTTCCATTGCCATGTGCCGCGACAACAAGCTGCCCATTATCGTTTTCAATCTGAACATCACCGGCAATATCATGCGCATCGCCATGGGCGAGAGCATCGGCACCAGGATCGGCTAGATCAGATGAGCATTACCAGGCAGGTCACCAGCAAAGGCCAGGTCACGATCCCTCAGGAGATCCGTAACCGGCTCGGTCTTTTGCCGTATACAAATGTCGAATTCGAACTTGCTGGGGATCACGCCCGCATTCGCAAGGCCCGGAGTGAGGACCGGGGAGCCAGCCGGGGACGCTTTGTGCTGGATGCTCTCCGCGGCACAGCCGACGCCCGTATGAGCACGGACGAGATCCTGACCCTGACCCGTGGCGCCGCGCGCCGCCCGAAACGACGCAAGTGACACCGGCCATACCCAATTTGCGCGTCCGCCTGAGCGCGTGCCGCGGCGTGCTGGTGGACAGTGATGTCTTTCTCGACGTGGCTACCAGCGATCCAGAATGGTCCGACTGGTCCAGGTGAGCGCTCGCTGAGTCGGCGGAGTACGCGACACTGGTCGTCAAACCGATCGTCTACGCGGAAGGTTCAAGACGAACAGCCGGAACCGATTCCGCCGGAGGCTGGGATTGGGCCGTCATCAAGGAATTGCTCGGCGTCGATATCCAAACGGCGTACCAGATCAGCAGGGCATTTGCTTCACGGATTACCCAGGCTAACCTGAAGACCCTTCACGAAATGGCCGGATGGGATCATGGCTAGCGTAGTTCCGTTCGAGTATTCTCCAGCGTTTGCTGTGGTGGCGCTGGCGTTTGATTAACCGGTTGCTGCGGCTGAGGCTTCTGTGCAACCGCAGCCGGTGTATTCGGCCTTAAACTGCCGTATGGTATTGAGTTCTTCTCGTAATCATCCGCCAGCATTGCGTTTTCATATCTCTCTGGCATGTCCTGTCCTATTTCTTCGGTTGGCTCGTGGGTTGCGTCGTTGAATCTGGCGTCTGTGCTGGCGTTTGCACTGGAGTCTGTGCAACTGGAGCCGTGTTCTTCGGTCTCAAGCTGCCGTAAGGGATTGAAAACGGTTCACCGCCACCTCTAGGCTCGATGCAAGCGATCCGCTCTGGAGTCTCCGTTGGCTCTGGCATATCCTCTCCCTATTCCTTCGGCTGATTCTTGGGCAGCGGTGTCGAGACCGGCGCTGGCGTTGACGTTTGTGCTGGCGTCTGGACCGGGGCGGTGTTCGGCTTCAAACTGCCGTACGGGATTGTCTTTTCTACCTTTTGTGGAATACCGCTGTTCGGGTTACTCACCGTGGGGTTCTCCTTTTTGCCGAGATTATTGACGTTCGCAAGGCCGACGGCAACGAGTGCGGCCATGCCGATGATTAGGCACCATTGGGCCGAAGTTGAGAACTTGCCACTTCGGATGTCGATTGCGGATGCACCATCAAAGTCATCTTGCAATGCCAGTTGCCCGGACTTCAGGTTCAGGAACCGAACACGAGCAACGCACCCAATTGAAGCGACGAGCGAAATCCAGGTTACGGCCAGAACCACGAGCGAGAAGGTGGTCCCAACAGTCAGGAATTTGTCGACGAACAGGAGACTGGCACCCAAGAACGTGCTTGCGACGGTCGTGACGGTTGTATAAAAACCGCTGGCTTCAGTCGTGATGGACTGGAGAATAGTCGATTTGGAGACGACGTTCGGATCGTCGGCCATCGTGAAAGCCCCTCTAGTCTAGAGTCCTTACCCAAGAGATTGTAATGTAAATGAGTCAAGTTTTCAGGCGACGAGTTTTTCCTCCTTGCAGCAGCGGTCAATCTCCGTCTGGAGACGATCGAAGGCGGCCCGGAGAGGAGAGTCTCCGGGTGGACCAGCGGGCATGATTTGAGCGAGTTTTGGACGCAACAGGCGCGCGTAGGTTCGCGTGAAGAACAGGGCAATGC
>JAIQEX010000108.1 GCA_020073615.1 Terriglobia bacterium | reverse complement strand
GACGTCTCTTTTCCGACTACCGATGGCCGCCGCCTGATCATGCCACGCTACACCGAACCGGATCCCGAGCAGGCCATTTTGCTTCATCACCTGAACCTCGTATTGCCGCAACAACCGCCGCCGCGCATCACCACTTCTGCTTCGTCAGCTCCCTTTCCCCAACTCAAAATGTAGTGGAGACCTTTGGAGTATTTTTGTTGAAAACAAAAGACATTCCGGCGTCAGATCTGTCGAACTGCGAAGGTTCGGTTAGAGTTAGATAGCCCGATGCCAGTAGGGAATGCTTAATCCACCATGTCTCATCGAATTTTTCCAGGGCATTTCTGACGTCCCGCACGTTGCCGGGCCACATGGCCACGGCATAAAGGGTCTGAGAGCCCGAATCGTCAATGGGCACTCTCAATGTCAAGACCGCTTTAGTGCCGAAGCATGCCCTTAGCTGGGGTGCTGCTTCCAACAGTATTGAGGGGAGCGCCCGGTGTTCGGTCAAGAACGTTGCCACAGAGGAATCCGCAGCCATTACGTACAGCCGGCGCACCTCGTTCAAGACGGCCTCGTGCTGGGCGGCGAATTCCGCCCACTGCTTATCACCGCCCTCGAAGATCGGAGAGCGTTGTCGGGGTTCGGCCCATCGCGGTACTGCTTGGATCGGTGGATAAAGCAATCCAGTGCGGACTTCCCAATTAGTGCCCTGTCTTGGAAGCTGCTGGTATGCGTTCATCCCTGGTCCTCTTCCACACTCAAGAGCTTGAACAAATCCTCTTCGTCTTTTCTAAGCTGCCCGGCGATCTCACCAAAGGTGGCGGCGCTTGGAAATTCCCTCTCGAAGCGGAGGAAAACAGCGTTTGCGATTACCGCTGACCCGTCGATCGTCACTCGGCGATGCGCCCACTTGGCCACCGTTGCCATTGTGCTCACGGGTTCCGAATCCAGTGCCGCGAGTTGAGGGGCGATGAAAGGGGTAAGCAGAGCGATGAAAGGAAGTGACTTCGGCTGAAGGTGCAGGGAGATCGCCGTGTTCTTCCGTCCCATTACGACGTCGCTGGAGCGGACCAACGCCGAGATGCCTGCATCGAGGATGGCGATGGTTTCTTCAGACGTTTGCCAGTCCACACTCTCCCGCGTAAACTTGCACGAAGCCGGTCCAAAGAAAAACGTCACGCGCTTCAGTGGCAGCTTGATCGTGAAGCCTTGCTCGGAGGCCTTTCCAGTGGTGATGGCGTCCACATCGTCTACGCGGGGTCCCATGGCTTCAGGGCGTCGAAGATGCCTTGAACGACCGAGGGCCGGTCCATCCAAACCTTGAATTGCGGACGCTCGTAGTCAACCGCGAATTCGAAAATGGAAATCGGTATTGTGATAAACTCGGCCATTCGCTCCCCACATGAATTCTACCCCTTGTTATCGGTTGAAGATGAGAGTACGTATGTTCCTTCTTCATGGTACCGCTCACTGCCGGCCCGACGAACCCGCGCGTTGGCCGCGCCGATCGTGAAGCCGGAAGCCAAAGACCCCGTCTGCGGAATGAGGGTGGACGTGGCCCGCGCGAAACACACGGCGCAATTCGAACGGCGGACGGTCTATTTCTGCTGTCCCCGCCGCAAACAGGCATTCGAGCAGAGTCCGCAATCGTACGCCATCGAATCGTCTTGAGCCTTACCACAGCACCGAGCGGTCGATGGCGGCGATGGTGGGGCGGCCGGTGAGGGCCATCGCCATCTCGAATTCCCGGCGCAGAATTCCGACCACGCGCGCCACGCCCTCCGCGCCGGCCAGGCCAAGGCCCCACAGGTAGGGGCGGCCGATCTGGACCGCCGCGGCGCCCAAGGCCATCGCCTTCAGGACGTCCGTGCCACGGCGAATGCCTCCATCCACCAGCACTGGTACGCGTCCGGCCACCTTCTCGACCACCAGCGGCAGCGCATCGATGGTGGCGGGCACGGTATCGAGGTTGCGCGCGCCGTGGTTGGAGACGATAATGCCCGCGACACCGGCCTTCACGGCAGTCGCGGCATCGTCGGGGTTCAGAACGCCCTTCAACAGGACCGGTTTGCGCGCGAAGGAGCGCAGCCAGTCGATGTCCTTCCACGTGAGGCTGGGGTCCAGGTAGTCCTTGCCCTTCAGGTTGGGCAGGTCGCGCTCGGGGAGATCGCCACGAGCGCGCTCCTCGCGGTTGCGCGCGCCGAAGGTGGGCGAATCCACGGTGACGCACAAGGCGCGGCAGCCAGAGTCTTCGGCGCGGCGCACCAGGTCGCGGGTGAATCCGCGGTCTTTCTGCACGTAGAGCTGGAACCAGACGGGGGCAGCCGCGGTGCGGGCGATGTCTTCGACACGCAGCGAGGCGCTGCTCGAAATGACGTAGGTTGCCTTCGCCGCCGCGGCCCCGCGCACGGCGGCCAACTCTCCTTCGGGGTGGATGAATTTCTGCCCGCCGGTGGGCGCCAGCAGGATGGGGAAGGGAAGTTCCGCACCGAACAGGTTGACGCGGGTGTCCAGCTTGGAGACATCCACCAGGACGCGGGGCTTCAGCCGGATGTGCTCATAGGCCTCGTGGTTCCAGCGCAGGGTGATCTCATCGGCGGCGCCGCCCGAAATCCGCTCCCAGGCAGCGTGCGGGATACGGGCGCGCGCATCAATCTCAAAGTCGAAGAGCGAGAGCAGCCGGTCCAGGCCGGCGCCGGGCGGACCCTGCGCGCGGACAAGCGCGGCGGGCAACGCGGCGAGGCCCAAGGCGGACAGCAGGACCTCGCGCCGTGAACTCTCCAGGGGCATGGTGATCGGATTATATCGTGCGCGGCCGACATCGTCAGGCCGCTTCTGCTAATCCCGAAGGAGCTTCGAGAGACTGGCAGCCAGAGGTTCAAGATCTGCTGTGACCACATCCCAGACGACGTCTTCGTCTACGTGCAGGTAATCGTGGACGACTTTATGGGTCGTGCCGACAATTGCCCGCCAAGGAATTTCGGGATGCTCCTCCGTGAAGTTGCGGCTCACCCGGCGGGCGCTCCATACTGCAGCTCGGCTTCAGCGAGGATGCGATCTCGCAAACGCGGATTCAGGTACTTGGGATTGACGAGGTCCGCTTTGCGCCCGCCGCACAACTCGGTCAGCTCATCCTGGATTTCCTGTAACTCCACAAGATGGGGGCGATGTCCCGCTTCATATTCAACCAGGAAGTCGATGTCGCTCTCGGGCTTGAGTTCGCCACGTACCGCAGAACCGAAGAGAGACAGGCGCAGGATGCGGTGGCGAAGGCAGACGCGTTTTAGCTCCTGCCAGTCGAGGGCGATGGAAGAGGTTGGGGCCGCCATGGTGCGCCGAGGGGAAACGCTGCTTCCCACAACCCAATCTACGCCTCTTGCCGCGATAGGGTCAAACCGCGCCGGCCTGCCTAAGACTCGGCATCACCGGAAAAACTCGAGCCGTGTAGACTGCACACTCGCGACCGGCGCGAGGGCGCGGTCCGAAGTCCAACCCACACCCCGCAAGGGGGCGGCTGCCAGGAAGCAGCGATCCCCCAGCGAAATGCCTTTGCCGGGATAGGAGGCCGAAATCGCAGCCTGGGCACGATCAAACGCGGCCACCTCCAGGTGCAGCGCATCGAAGGCGGCCAGCGCCTCCTGCCGGGGCATGCCCCGGCTAATCAGCTTGGCCAGCACTTCGGCCGGATTGACCGCACTGACGGCGCCTTCCGGCACGGCAGCCCAAAGCCGCGCCGCGCCCGGCTCGTCCTGGATCAGAGCCAGCACGGCACTAGCGTCGAGAACGGACTTACCCTTGCCGCTCACGCTCAGCCTCCGCCCGCCGTTCCGCGATTAATTCATCGGACAGCCGCACTCCCTCGGGGACATATTTCCGGACCAGTGCGCGGGCCCTGCGCAGTCCCTGTTCGCGCGTCTCGATGACCAAGGATCCGGCCTCGTTCAAGGCGACATGGAGCTCGCTCGATGGTCCGATTCCCTCTCTTTTTCTCCACCAGGAGGGAAGCATTATTCTCCCCTGATTATCGACATGCAAGGTAAACTGTTCCATCACTCCCAGTGTAAAGAGCCTCGGCGCGCGCCGTCAACGGCCCTCCGCCCGTGTTACCATTCCGTTTTAAAACTGGAGCAAACTCTTGAAAGTCTACGAAAGCAAGGATATTCGGAACGTCGGTGTGGTGGGCCACGGCGATTCCGGCAAGACTACGCTCACCGCCGGGTTGCTGTTCGCCGCGGGAGCGAGCAATCGCCTGCTGCGCGTGGATGAAGGCAATACCATCACGGATTTCGACGAGGACGAGATCCAGCGTAAAATCACCATCTCGACGGCCGTCGCGGTGGCGGAATGGAAGCGCGCCAAGATCAACCTCCTCGATACGCCCGGCTACAACATCTTTATTAACGATACGCGCGCCTCGCTCGCCGCGGCCGACGCGGCCCTGGTGCTGGTGGATGGCGTGGCTGGGGTCGAAGTCCAGACCGAGAAGGTGTGGGGCTTCGCCGATGATTTCAAGCTGCCGCGCGCGGTGATCGTCAACAAGCTGGATCGGGAGCGCGCCGATTTCGATCGCGCCCTGGCCAGCGTGCAGGAGAACTTCGGCCGCGCCGCGGTGCCCGTGCAGATTCCCATCGGGGCGGAGCGCGATTTCACGGGGGTGGTGGACCTGGTGCGCATGAAGGCGTATACCTACACGGCCGATGGCGACGGCAAGGGGAAAGAAGGCGATATTCCCGCGGCGCTGGCGGAAGCGGCACAGAAGGCCCATGAGGCGCTGGTGGAAATGGTGGCCGAGGGCAACGACGCCCTCATGGAGCAGTTTTTCGAGAAGGGGACGCTCGAGGCTGAGCAGATCGAAGAAGGTTTGCGCCAGGGCATCCGCCAGATGCGTATCTTCCCGGTGCTGTGCGCCTCGGCCCAACACAACGTCGGGAGCGACCTGATCCTCAACTTTGTGGTGGACGATCTGCCCGCGCCCACGGAGCGGGAAGCCGTCACCGCGACCGTCGCCGGCGCCGAGACCACCCGCAAAGCCGCGGACAACGGCCCGTGCTCGCTGTTCGTCTTCAAGACCACGGCCGACCCGTTCGCCGGGCGCATTACCTTCTTCAAAGTGATGAGCGGCGTGGTCAAGAACGATGCCAACCTGCAGAACGTGACGCGCGGCGCGGCGGAACGCCTGGCCCACCTGAGCAGCCCGCAGGGGAAGACCCTGCAGCCCGTGACGGAGCTTCACGCCGGGGACCTGGGCGCGGTGGCCAAGCTGAAGGAGACCCTCACCGGCGACACGCTGGCGGAAAAGGGATTGGACATTGTGTATCCCCCGGTGAAGCTGGCTGAGCCCTCCATCGCCTTCGCCATCGAGGCCAAGTCGCGCTCCGACGAGGACCGCATGGGCAACGCCGTGCACCGCATTCTGGAGGAGGACCAATCGCTGCGCTTTTACCGCGATCCGCAGACCCGCGAGTTCCTGCTGGCGGGCACGGGGCAGCAGCACGTGGAAATCGTGGTCAGCCGGATGAAGCGGCGCTACGGGGTGGATGTCGCCCTAAAGGCGCCCAAGATTCCGTACCGCGAGACCATTCGCGGCAAGGCTGACGTGCAAGGCCGCCACAAGAAGCAGACCGGCGGGCATGGGCAGTTCGGCGATTGCTGGATCAAGATGGAGCCCCTGCCGCGCGGCGCCAAGTTCGAGTTTGCCAACGAGATATTCGGCGGCTCGATCCCCAAGAATTTCATTCCGGCGGTGGAAAAGGGCATTGTGGAGGCGGCCGAGAACGGCTTCCTGGCCGGCTACCCCATGGTGGACTTCAAGGTTATTGTCTACGACGGTTCCTACCACGACGTGGATTCCTCGGAGCTGGCCTTCAAACTGGCGGCCCGGAAGGCCTTCAAGGCGGCTATGCAGGAGGCCAAGCCGGTCTTGCTCGAGCCGATCCAGAATGTGGAGATCCAGGCGCCGGTGGAATATGCCGGCGACCTGATGGGCGATCTGAACAGCCGCCGCGGCCGCATCTCCGGCATGGAGACCAAGGGCAGTTCCCAGTTCATACGGGCCCTGGTGCCCATGGCCGAGATGCTAAACTATCAGAGTGACCTGACGGCCATGACCCAGGGTCGTGCCTCCTTCACCATGGAGTTCGACCACTACGATTATGTGCCGCAGTTGCAGGCGGAGAAGATCATCGCCGCCGCCAAGGCCGCCAAAGCAGGCGAAGAAGAAGAAGAGGAATAGCGACTCGGCCCCGTGCGCGGATGACACACCCCGTGCAGATGTCAATTTTGTTAACTTGGGTGACGGTTGCTTTACAGACCGGTACTGTAGTACCCTTTTAAGGTCCGAAACGGATGGGCGATCCGTGGAAGTAGCTTTATTTTCTGTAGTTCGAGGCAGTGGATGGACAATCGAACGAAGACGCTCTTCTCCTTTTCGTGGCTCGCCGTAGCCTTTTTTGCCGTTTTTACCGCTGCTTGCGGTTACAATCAGCAGTCCAGGTTCCAAATGTCGTTCCTGCCGCCGGCTCCCCAATCGGCGGTTTCCGGGGAACTGGACAACCCTCCTGCCGTCGAGCCGAATCCGTACCTGAGGGATGTACCGGCCGTACTGCTCGCCAACCCGCAACTCCCCCCGCGCAAGACCCGCAGCGACGCCCTGATGCAGCGCGCCGACCAGAGTTTTCAGCGCGGCAAGCACCTTTACCAGATCGACGATATTGACGGCGCGCGCCGTGAATTCGACGCCGCCATCGATTTGATGCTGGAAGCCGGCGATCAGAATCCGGCGGACCGCCAGGAATACGAGCTCCGCATGGATGCAATGGTGGACGCCATCCACCGCCTGGATCTGGCCGGTATGGGCGCGGCGGCCGGCGTGGAGGAAGGCAAGTTCGAAAAGGCCCCTCTCGAAGACATCCTGCAGATGACGTTTCCCGTGGATCCCCGGCTGAAGGACAAAGTGCGGGCCCAGGTGGCGGCCACGGTTTCGCAATTGCCGCTCTCGGTGAACGACACCGTCCTCGGCTATATCAATTATTTTTCGCACCGCGGCCACAGGACGGTGATAGCGGCCATGGAGCGTTCCGGGCGGTACCGGCCGATGATCCAGCGCGTCCTCGACGAAGAAGGCGTGCCCCAGGAGTTGATCCACTTGGCGCAGGCCGAATCCGGCTTTATCCCGCGCGCCATGTCGCGTAAAGCCGCCGGCGGCATGTGGCAGTTCGTCCGCTTCCGCGGCAACCAGTACGGGCTGCAACAGACCCGGTACACCGACGACCGCATGGATCCCGAGAAAGCCACCCGCGCCGCCGCCCACCATCTGCGCGACCTGTATTCGGAATTCGGCGACTGGTACCTGGCCATCGCGTCCTACAACTGCGGCCCGGGCGTGGTGGAGAAGGCCGTCGAGCGAACCGGCTACGCCGACTTCTGGGAACTGCGCAGCCGCGGCGTGCTGCCCGCCGAGACCACCAATTACGTGCCCATCATCCTGGCCATGACCATCATGGAAAAGAACGCGGCGGAATACGGCTTGGCCGGCATCGTCATGGATGCGCCCCTCGAATACGACACCGTCGAAATCTCCGCGCCCACCAGCCTGACGCTGGTGGCGGACGTCATCGAACGGCCGCTGTCCGAGTTGGCTGCGCTGAACCCCGCGGTCCTGAAGGGCATGGTTCCAGAGAGCTATTCGCTGCACGTGCCCAAGGGTACGGCCAATCAGCTCATGGCCCAACTCCAGTTGATTCCGGCGGGCCATCGCGATTCCTGGCGCGTACACCGCGTAAGCAACGGCGAGACGCTGGCGGCGATCGGAAAACGGTACGGGATCTCGCCGGGCAGCATCGTGGCCGCCAATAGCTTGCCGTCGTCCGCGGCGGTGGAGGGCGACTGCCTGCTGATTCCGGCGGCGCTGCGCGCGGAGACGCGTGTGACGCGGGCGGTCTCGTCCACCGCCCACCGCGGTACGCCCCTCCGGCGCACCAGGGCGAAGACGGCCTCGCCAAAATCCACCGTGGCGGCTGGCCCGCGGCGGCAGAGCGCGGCTGCGCTCGCCGCGGCAGCACGCTAAGGACGCCGGGCCGCGTCGAAAAAAATGCCGAAACTGCCGAGGGAGGCGTTTTTTCTCTATTGCCTCCTTGCAAAAAAGGGGTATGCTATGGTTGATCGCGCCCCGACTACAGGAGGCTTGCTTAATGGTTCATAACTCAAAATTCGCCGCAAAAGACGAAGAACAGATGGAAGACTTCCACGATTACGAGGACGAAGAGCATTCGGAACTAGACTCGAAGCTCGACGATTACGAAGAGGAAGAGGACGAAGACGACGAGGAGGAAGTGGAGTTGTCCATGCCGCCTCTACCGCCGCAGCCCGCGAGCGCGGCCGAGCCCCCGCCGCCCGCAGCCGTACCGGAAGCCCCTCCCAAGAAGCCTGTAAAGAAGGCGACCGCTCCCAAGAAGGCCGCAGCCGCCGCGGAGAAGGCGCCGGCTCCCGCTCCCGCTCCCAAGAAGGCTGCGGTGAAGAAGGCGGCCGCTCCCAGGAAAGCTGCGGCTGCCGCGAAGAAGGCGCCGCCCAAGAAGGCCGCCGCGAAAGCGCCCGCCAAGAAAGCCGCCAAAAAGGCGCCGCCCAAAAAGGCTGCCAAGAAGGCCCCTGCCAAGAAAGCCGCGAAGAAGGCGCCAGCCAAAAAGGCCGGCCGGAAGCGGTAGAGGAACGGATCGCAGGCGGCATCGGCAAGCGGTGCCGCCTGCCTGCGTTTCAGCTCTCCTCTTTGCCCACCGCTCGCCGGCAGCGTTCGAACAGCTCCAGCAGTGCGTCGGTCTGTTCCTCGGCCGAGCGACTGGCAGGCTTTCCCGAAAATCCCGCCGAGCCTTGCGACCCCTTTCCGTAGCCCGTGTTTACCGCAATAAACTTCATCAGTTCCAATGCAACCTCGTCCTTGCCGCGTGGGGTAACGGCTGGCGCCGAGGCGTTTTCCGCGTTTGCCGCTGGTGGTCCTGGTTCCGCCATGGGGATAGCTTCCTCCGTGCAATACTACTCTAGAGTACTTGCACCGGCGAACTCAAGCAAATGAGCTATCTCACCGCCGAGACGCTGAGCCGCCGAGAATTGGAATGGGAAAGAGCGCGAAGACGCAGGCTGCCGGGCCGAATGGATCTTTTGGATTTCTCGGCGCCTCGGCGTTTCGGCGGTTTATGAATGTACTGCATCTCCGATGCCGCTCACCGCTGTCCGGCATGTGCGAAAAATGCGAGGGGGCGCTCAGTCTCATCTGCTGGAAGCGGATGACGGCCACTGGTACGTCGTCAAGTTCCGCAACAACCCGCAGCACCGCCGCATCCTGGTGAATGAACTCCTCTCCACGGCGCTGCTCGGTTACCTCAAGATCGCCATTCCGGAGTGCGCCGTGGTCCAGGTGGGGGCGGAGTTTCTGGCCGCCAACCCCGAGGTCCGTTTGAGCCTGGGAAACCGGTCCATCGACGTCGAGCCGGGGTGGCATTTTGGCTCGCGGTACCCCGGAAACCCGGAGCGTACCGCGGTGTACGATTTTCTGCCCGATGCCTTGCTGCCGCAAGTGGTGAACCTGGAAGACTTCCGCGCGATTCTGGTGTTCGACAAGTGGGTGGGCAATGCCGACGGCCGGCAGAGCGTGTTCTACCGGGCCATGGTCCGGCGCGCCGGCGAAGGACGTCCGGGATTCGTGGCGCGCATGATCGACCACGGGTTCGCTTTCAACGGACCCAACTGGGACTTCGTGGAATCGCCCATGCAAGGGCTGTATGCGCGGCGGCTGGTGTACGAGCCGGTTCGTTCGCTGGACGATTTTCAGCCCTGGCTCGACCAGGTGCGGCACTTTCCCGAAGAGGTGATGGACCGGGCTTGGAAGGGGATTCCCGCCGGCTGGATCGAGGGCGACGAGGACTCCCTGGAGCAGTTGCTGGACCGGCTGTACGAGCGCCGCAAGCGGCTGCCCGAGCTCATCCGCGCCTGCCGCGAGGCGCGCACCAGCCCCTTTCCCAACTGGCAGTGAGCGGACGAGCGGTGACGGGGCTACGTCGAGAGTGCCGGTGACAGGCTACGCTGTCCACGCGCCGCAAACTGCGCGGCTGGGGACAGCGAAGCCAGCCACCGGACAGCGAAGGCAGCCACCGGTTGCGCAGCGCGGTAAAATGGGCGTCGTGCTGCACCGTTTCATTCTTCACAACGAAAGCATCCGCGAGGCCTCGGACGCGGTGCTCTCTCCCGGCCAGGTTGGACTGCTCTCCGGGTGGGGCGTCTTCACCACGCTGCGCGTGACCGAGGGCGTTCTCTTCGCGTTTGAACGCCACTGGGCGCGGATCAAGCGCGACGCGGCGGCGTTTCGCGTGCCCATTCCCGAAGACCCCGAGCGGGTGCGGCGCAAGCTTCTCGACCTGGTGGAAGCCAACGGAGCGTACAACGCCACGCTGCGCCTGGCGATACTGCGCAACACGGGAAGCATGTGGGCCGGCCCGCCCACGGGCCGCGCGAGCGATCTGCTGGCGCTAACGGCCAGCTCCAAGGAATGGGGCGATGGCGTGAGGCTGGCTTACGTGGCCAACGGGCGGCACGCCGCGTCCCCCTTCGCCGGGACCAAGATTCTCTCGTGGGCCATGAACCTGACCTGGGTGGAAGCGGCGCAGGCCCGCGGCCTGGACGAGGTGATCCTGCTCAACGAGCGCGGAGAAGTGGCCGAATGCACCTCGGCTAACATTTTCGTGGCCGTCGGAAACCAGGTATGGACGCCGCCCATCGACGCGGGCTGCCTGCCCGGAATCACCAGGGAAGTGCTGCTGGGCGAGGTCCGCGTCCCTGGTATTCGGATCGGCGAAAAAGCTCTGCGGCCGGCGGACCTGGAAGCGGCCGACGAGGTGTTCATCACCTCCACCACGCGCAACCTGCTGCCGGTATTCGAAATCGAGGGTAAGAAGGTGGGCCGGTCGGAGGAAGTCTGCAAAGCTCTGGGAAAAGCCTTTGCGGATTTCGTGGAGCGCTACGTAGCGGCCCACCGCGCCGCGACTGTAAAAAGTTGACGCGCGCGGCGCCGGCCGGAGCCCCGGCCGCGAGTGCGGGTCACCCCCGCCACCTCCCCACCCGCACGTGTTCCCCGCGCGGCGACCACACGGCCGGATCGCTCGGACCGAACAGCGCCAGCACCGGCGTGCCTACCGCCGCCGCCAGATGAGTGATGCCCGAATCGTTGCCCAGGTACAGCCGCGCGCGCGCCAGCCAGCAGGCCAGCTCGTAAAGATCGTCTATGCGGACCGCTTCGGCCAGCGGCGGATCCTCCGGCCCCGCGCACCAACGCACGGGCATAATCCGCTCTAATCGGCGCGCCAGCGCGCGGTACTTCTCGAGCGGCCAGTTTTTCTTCGCGCTGCCGGAGAAGGGGTGGATCACCGCAAAATTTTCGCGCGGGACGTCGCAGCGGAGGCGCGGGATGCCGTCGCCGGCGCAGTCCGCAATCGCCCGCACCTGCTCCCGGTAAAAGTCGGTGGCGTGTATCCCCGCGTTCTCGTCCGGAAGCGTTCGCAGAAACACAAACGGCAACCCCAGCCGGTGCACGCAATCGCGAAAGTCCGGGCGATTCGCGCCGTACCACGAGACAATCTGGTCGAACCGGCCGAGCTCCCCGATCAGACGCGAGGGCGGTTCGGCCACCCCCAGCAAATCGATGCCCGTGGATCCTATGTCGCGCGCCCGGCTGGCAAAGCGCGCCAGCGGGACGTTGCGTGCCGTGGTCCAGACCTCGAGGGAATCGCCGCCGAGACACTCCAGCGCGGGCAGGGAGACGATGAAATCCCCGATGCCGCCCGGCCGGATCGCAAGCCTTTGCACGCCGCTACCAGTATCGCAAAAGCATAATCGTAGCCGCGTGTTTTATACACAAAAGATCCACGAGCCTGTTCCGCAAGCCGCTCCAAACAAAAGGAAAGAAAATTGAGGAAAAGCTCTTTCCAGTCCCCGAAGAGTATTGACGGAAATCGGCTTCTCAGGCATAGTGATGAAGGTTCCAAGAGGTTTGAGGAACAGCAAGCCTCCGGAAACGTAGCGGATCGCAAACGATGATCCGCAGTCATAATCTAGCGATAGAACGGGCTGCGGGGAGTGAGCGGAGATCGGGCGGATTCGGAAGGCGGGCCGAGCGGCGGCAAATCCAGTTGAACGCTTTGATCCGGAGGGAAGCAAAATTCCCAACGGGGAGTGGAGGCTGGAGGCGCAGCCGGTATTGTTGGCTGGCGGAACTGCAACGGGCCTGAAGCGAGGAAGCGGCCCAGACCGGGGCGAACCGGTCGGGGTAGCGGAGCCGAAGGGCCGAACGGGCGGGGAAACCGGCGGGCAAGCACGCGAAGTAGCAGGCTGGGAACATTGACCCCGGAATGGAGGCCGTGAAAGCGGCAGCCGTTGCGGGCGAGCGAAAGGCCGTTACGAGCGTCCGGTCCCGTTCCAGAGAGAAGTTGCGGCGCGCCAGGAAGCGTTAATCCGGCTGTTGCTAAACCCAGTGGCCGGGGAGCGGAGAGGCGAAGCGTCTGGCGCTCTGGGATGCCATGTTCAGTACCGTGCATGCCGGTGGTGGACAAGGCTGGGAATCAGGTCACTTGGAACCATTTCCTTTTTGTCCCCGGCTTCGAGACGCCGCGCCCGCCCCAGGCGCCGCATCGCGGCCTTCAGTCAAACCCGCCGGACGTTGACCCGAGCTTCGCCGAACAGCACTTCCACCATGCCGAAATGCTCGTTGTAGTAGTCGCTGGAGTATTGCGCCATGCGGGCGCTGGAAACCACCACTGCGGTGATGCCGGCCTGCACGACAGCGCGCGCACAGTCCATGCAGGGCATGATCTCGACGTAGATGGTGCACCCCTCGGTGGCCGTGCCGGCGCGGGCGGCGTTACAGATGGCGTTGCGCTCGGCATGCTCGATCCACAGATACTTGGTGGGCCGCACCAGCCGTTCGGGAATATCGTCGCGGATGCCGCGCGGAAACGAGTTGTACCCGGTGGAGCGGATCTCGTGGTTGGGGCCCACGATCACGCATCCGATTTGCGTGTTGGGGTCCTTGCTGCGGGTGGCGACGGCTTTGCAGATATCGAGGTAGTACTGGTCCCAACCGGGGATGGCAGGCATAGAGTTCACCCAACTGTAGCAAAGTCCCCGGCGCTCAGTTGGAACATTCGCCCTCAAGGGCGCGCCTGGCGACGCGCCCTTGACGGCGAAGGAAAATCACCAGCCGATGTCTCTCAACAGGGCGAATGTCAGGTCAAAGGGGATGACGACCTCATGGGTGAGGTCGCCATTGATGGCCGGCTCCATGAGCTGGTTCGGGAACATACTAATGTCCCAGTGCGACACCGAGGAGCCGGGTTGAATGGGGCTCGGTGCGTACATCAGGGCGAAGCCGTTGGCATCCGCGCCGGCGCGGACGGCGAGGTTCACGCCGATATTGGCAAACATGCCGGAGTGCGCGCGGGACCGCGTCGCCAGAGCGTTCTTCAAGGTCTGGCCGTCAGCCAACGTGACTCGCACCGCGGGGATGACGATGGTTGCGTCCGTGCCGCCCAGGCCGGCCGGAGGAGTGCCGGCCACACTGTCGACGACAATCACTCCTATCGCGCCGGCATCCTGGCAGTTCTTGACTTTGACGTTGAACGTGCAAGTCCCGCGGTCCACCACGGCAATTTTCCCGTTCACGGCCGCCGCGTTGAGCGCGGAGAGAGGATTGCAAGCCAACCCGGTGTTGGGGGCGGTGTCGACCACCGGCATGACTTCAGCGGTGACCCCGGGGCTGGCGAGGGCCGGTCCGAAGGTCGCGGTCCCAACCAGGTAATTTCCGCGCACGCTGTTGGGGGAGTTCACCGTCAGCAGCGGGAATCCTTGCGCGAGCACTGACGGCACGCCGGCGGTGACCAGCGGGCCCTTCCACACCAGGTGGCCTTCGTTGAGCGCCGAGGCGGCACGCTGGGCGCTGGTCATGTTCGTCCAATTCAGGTTCTGGGTGGTGTCGAACAGGAAATCGTCCCAGATGGCCGGGAAACCGGCAAGCTGCGCGCCGGTCGACCCGTTGGTGAAAGTCTGGAACCCGAGACCGTGCGCGAACTCGTGCGTGAGGACGGTCACCAGGTCCACGTTGTTCCCGTGGACGCTATCCAGCCCCAGGTAGAAAGAGATTCCCGTGAGACAGCCGGTGTTGCCCAGGTTGACGTTGAAATTGGCGTTGATGTCGGCGGTGGCGGGGTCCGCATCGAACCCGAGGAATTTGTCGGCCAGCGCCTTCGAATACCAGTGACCAGCTACCGGAGCGCCCGGAAAGTCCCGGAACACCTCCGTTGCGCCAGCGCTGCCCAGGACCGCCGATGTCGCAGTACAGGTCAAAGCCGTCCAAACCGCGTGAATGCGGATGTTGACTCCGCTGGTCAGCGTGGCGCCCCACTTGTCCGCCGCGGCCTGAAACGCGATCAGGCGCTGGTCCCCGAGAGTGGTCCCGGCGTTCAGGCCGACGGGGGCCACCGGCGTGGGATCGTTGAACCCGACACCTACCGGGTCGCCGTTCACGATGGTGATGGTGGCGGCGCCCATGAGGGCCAAGGGCGTCACGAGCAGGCACACGGCCAGAAGAACTAAGGTACGGTTTCTACTTATCATTGGGGACCTCCTTGCTCTTGGGGGTTTCCGGTGCTTTGCTTTTCGCACCAGCCGCCACCGCGGCCGCCGCGGCCTTGCCGCCGGTTACGCAGTCGGCTGCGAGTTTGCCGTCGGCCGCCTTGGTCACAACCATATACGTAAGAGAGTCGTCGCCCAGTTTCACCCCGACGGAGCCTCCCGGCCCCTGGAACTCGGCCGATGGCACCGGTCCGATAAAGGCGGTCGCCGCGGCGATCGGCGGCGTGGAGCCGACCAGCGCCCCGATTTCGGACGCGTCCGGCTGGCGGATCTTTCCGGTCACCGGGTCTTTGAAGACCACAACTCCGCCCTTGGGCGCCGCCGGGACCGCGTTGGTTCCCGAATCCTTGGCCGGCACCGTCTGAACTGCGTCCTTCGCGTTCCGCTGTGCTGGTGGTTGGTTTCCCTGAGCGGCACACACGGCTACAGCCGCTGCCGCCAGGACTGACACGGTAAGAACAATCCTAACCTGATGGCTCACCATAGCTCCTCCTTAGAGAACCGGGTTTGCGGGAGTTTAAACTCTTTTGCCGCGGCTGAATTTCCGCGACAGGAATGCCACCGCCATGCCAACGGCGAGCAGGCCGCCAGTGGCAGGCTCGGGCGTACTGGATACTTCGACCGTATCGATGCCGATGTAGTCGCCGTTTACAGACGTGTCCGTTACGGTGTAATGGAAGGCCAGGCGGCCGGTGGTCGGCCCGCTCAGCCCGGAAAGGGGCACGGTGAACTGCGTCCAGTCCTGTGGATAGCCGGCCGACAGGGGGTCGACACTCAACAGCAGCGTGGTGAAATCGGCAACCGACGAACTGGCCCCGTTGGTGCTGAGCCAGACCTCCAGATTGTCGCCCGCAAAAGCCTGCGGCTCAGTCCGCGTGTAAAAGGCTAAAGAGGTAAGTTGGTCCAGCGTCAGCACCGGAGTGATCAACCAATTGCTGACGTTTCCTGCGAAGGCGGCGTTATCGAAATTGGCCGCGACGTAGCCGTCCGCAGCACCCGCCTGGGCGGCGAAGACATCGGGATTGCCCTGGAACCACGAGGTTGTTCCAACCGGGCTGCTATTGTTGGTCTGCACCCAGCCGCTGCCGGCCAAGGTGGTTATGTTGTCGAAGTTTTCGGAAAGCAGAATGACGCCTGTCGCCTGAAGTGGCAGACCAGCGGCGAGCAGAAGCGCAAGCGATCCCAGCGTTCGTAATCGGAGCATACCATTCCTCCTGAATCGGCGCCCCGGCCATGCCCGGGACATAATCGATATCATAGAGCCCGAAAGTCTGAAAGATTCAATAAACAGTACCATAGAACCTGAACATCCGAAAGCAAAAATTTGCAGGGCTACGCCTAGCAGTACTAGCGGGCAGTACTACCTGCATTCCAGTCGCGTATCGGGGAAACTCCCGGGAACTGGAACTTGCATTTTCCGCCGCGTTCAGGCAAGCTGAGAGGTTTTCCCCATGCTGGAACGCGTTCTGTACCACGACCATTGTTTTGACGGGGCGGCGTCGGCCGCCTACTTCAGCCGCTTTATCGCGGGGGCGATCCACCCGGGGGCCGAGTTCCGGTACACGGGAATGGCCCACAAAGCATCCCAGTTGTTCGATGCGTCGCTGTTCGATGGCGATGAAAACGCCATCGTCGATTTCAAGTACTCGAGCGATCCGCGCCTGACCTGGTGGTTCGACCACCACCAGAGCGCCTTCCTCACGCCCGATGACGCGGAGCATTATCGCCGCGATACTAGCGGCCGCAAGCTCTACGACCCGAGCTACAAATCGTGCACCTCGTTTATCAGCGCGGTGGCGTGCGAACGCTGGGGCTTTCGCGCCCCGGAGATGGATGACCTGGTGAAATGGTCGATCGTGATCGACGGCGCGCAGTATCCCGATGCCAGGACCGCGGTCGAGCTGGCCGCGCCCGCCATGAAGCTGACGCTGGTGATCGAAGCCGCCAAAGGCTCCGATATCGTGCACAAGTGCATAGCCTGGATGCAGCGCCGGCAACTGTCCGAGATCGTCGCCGAGCCGGAAATCCAGGCGCTCTTCCAGCCGCTGTACCGGCGTCACCTCGATTCCATCGAGATCATCAAGGGACGGGCCAGGCAGGACGACGGCGTGGTGTTCTTCGACCTGGCGGGGTACGACATGGAGGGCTACAACAAGTTCATCCCATATTTCCTGTTCCCGGGTTCCGTCTATACCGTGTCGGTGAGCCCGTCGAGCTTCCGCACCAAGGTGTCGGTGGGCTCCAACCCCTGGGCGGGGGAAGTGCCGCGGCACAACCTGGCGACGATCTGCGAGCGGTACGGTGGCGGCGGTCACGCGCGCGTGGGGGCCATCAGCCTGGAACCGGGAGCCTTGGAAAAAGCGCGCGCGATTGCCGCGGAAATCGTGGCGGAGCTGAAGAGCTAACGAGGCTGTGCCTGAGACCGGCCAGCACTCCCGGCAGTCCCACTCGACGGTAGAGTAGGAGAGAGGGCGAGCGCCAGGGCGCCGACCCACTCTCCCCTCGTCGAACCGGACATGCGATAGTAACTCACCTCCTCCGGCGGTCGGATGGGCCGCTGGCTGCGGATGCACGCGCCCCCATACCGGTTAGGAACGGAGAACGCGCCAGATCCGGCGACCCACTTGACTGACTTGTCGGCTCGCGGAAGTGCCTGCGACCGCCGCCTGCCCCGCGATCACTCGCCGAGAGTCGCCCAGTGTTTCGAAATCGCTCTCAGTCCTGCGCTTCGCTTAGTGCCGTTAGAACCGAATCCTAAGAAAGCATAACCTTGCCAAACGGCAAACTATGGCTTCAGTCGCAGGCCGTCCGCGCGCGCCTCTACAATTGCAGCTTGATCGCCAACTGCACCAGGCGGCGGCCGGTTTTGTTGGTCACCACGCCGAAGTCCGGACGCGTCAGCCTGCCTGACGGATCGAATTGCAGCGTGAGGTTGCTTTCCCCAGAGCCCAGGAACGAGGGCAGGGGATGGTTCAGGAAATTGAAGGCCGCAAAGCGAAGTTGCACGTGCCGGTGCTCGCCGCAGCGGAAGCTCTTGAAGGCCGCCAGGTCGCTGTTGAAGAACGCCGGCCCTTTCACGTAGGGAAAAATGAAATCGCCGTTGGTGCCCGCCGCCGGCGGCGCGAAGCAATCGCCGTTGACGTATTGGTTCGCGCGCAGGTTCGACCGCGGATCGCACACGAGACGCGGCTGGAGGGGCAGGTCCGGCGTCCCCAGGATCGTCCAGTTGGACAGCGGACGGCCGTCGGGCAACGTTCCCGCCAGGTTGAAATTGGAGCTCCAGATGGCCTGCAGATTGACGCCGCTCTGCCACTGCGTGATGGTGGAAATCTGCCAGTCGTTGAGGGCGGCCCCGAGCAGCCCGCCGCGCTTCAGCCACTTGCCCGCATCCCAGCGGACGATGGCATTGAAGATGTGCGTGCGGTCATAGGAGAGCGGCCCGTAATTGTTGTGCAGCGTGAAAGGATCGCTCACCGAACCTTGCCCTGCGCCGCGGATACCCAGCGCCTTGGAAAACGTGTAGTTCACGTTGTAGCTGAGGCGGCCGCGCTGCCGCGCCCAGGTGGCCTGCAGCCCGTTGTAGTTCTGATAGGCTTCATGGCGCGGCACGACGATCTGCTGATAGGCGGGGTAAGGCCGCAGGCTGTCGATGTTCGCCGTGCTTGCATCCGCCAGCGGGAACAGGGCGCCCGCCGGCACCATGTTCACGTACCGCAGCGCGCCTTCGGTCAGCAGGTTCGCGCTGCGGTTTCCCACATAGGCTACATCCAGCACCGACCCGCCGGGCATGCGCTGCTGCAGACTGACACTGTAAGTATAGGTAAGTGGCTGCCCGCGGTCGCTGCCGTCCAGCGCTTCAAACCCGGTAGGGGCGGGATTGGCGCGGATCTGATCGATGGCGGATAGCAGCACGCCGCCGCTGGCTTCGTAGGTCCGCACTCCCAGGGGAATATCCAGCGCTCCGGCCACGGGGTTGAACGAATCATGGTAACGATAGATACCCCATCCGCCGCGCAGCACCGTTGCGCCACCGCCCGCCACGTCGTAAGCGAGCCCCACGCGCGGCGAAACGAGCAGTCCCCGGCTGGCGGCTCCGGAATTCGGAATCCGGCGGTCGATGGCGTGCCACTCGACTCCCGGAGTAGCGCCGCCGGCCAGCGGATAAGCGGCTGGGTCCCACACGGCGAATCCCGGGCCCCCCGGATTCTCCCACGGCGTCAGATGGGAGAAGCGCGCGCCGAATTCCACCGCCAGCGCCTGCGTAACCCGCCAGGAATCCTGCGCGAAGAACGCCAGCTCGTGGTATTGCATGTGGTACACCGGGCTCTTGTTGGCTTCCTGGTAGTCCGCCGCCCGCCCCAGCAGCAGATCGGCGATCGTGTTGCCGGTCGATCCGGGGTATGATCGGCTGAAGGTAATCAGGCCCTGATTGTTGTTGGAGGAGACCTGCTCGTTGCCGGTGCTCTCCCAATAGGCGCCGGCGCGCAGGATGTGTCTGCTGGCGAGCAGCGTCACGGTGTCCGAAAGGGTCGGCATCCGCTTGGTGCTGCGCATGGAGCCGGTCTCGAATCCCCCGGGCATCATCATGCTGGGCACGCCGTCGCCGTTGCTGGTGAAACTGGGGATCTGGTGCGTGCCGTTGGCGAACATGCCGCGATACGGATAGCCCACCTGGAAGCGGTCCGCGTGGGAGTTGTCGGTCATGCGGTAGGGCACGTCCAGCCGGCTGTAGGTGGCCGTGAACTCGTGGAGCCGCGTGGGCCGGAACGTCTGCGTCAGGTGCAGCGAAACCGAATCCGCGCGGTTGGATGCGGCCACCGGCGAAGGATAGCGCACCGCCTCAATGGGAATCCACCAGAGGTTGATGGGCACCTCCACCAGCTCCTTCTGCACGCCGTAGGCGATCGCCAGGTGGGTGCGCTCGCTCAGATGGTCGTCCAGGCGCGCGCGTGTCTGCCAGCCGTTCTGCTCCTGCGAAACATTGTCGATATAATCGCTCCCGCCGTGCAGCAGCGGGTCTGCGTTGGGAGCGGGCAGCAGGTGCGCCAGCGCCAGGCCGCCGGGATCCATCAGGGTCTGCGGAATCCGGCCGCTGGGGAATCCCGCCGGCTGCCGGTTCCATCCGGGGCCCGCCCCCGGTCCCAACCGGTCGAGCGACGCCTGGCTGAAATCGCCTTCCAGCATGGCGGGAGTCGGCACGAAAGCGCGCAGCGTGGTGTCGGCCAGAATCTGGCGGTAATATTCGAAGGCCGCGAAGAAAAACAGCTTGTCGCGGCCACGGTTGAAGCCGCTCCAGGGAATCCGCACGGGACCGCCGATGTTGCCGCCCGGATAGAAATACCGGTCCTCGGGCTTGGGAATGCCGTCCTTCGAAGCCATCCAACCGGCGGAGTTTAAGGCGAAGTGCCGGGCGTACAGGTAGCCCTCCGCGTGGAAGTCGCGCGAGCCGGCGCGGCCCACCGCGTTCAAGACGATCGGCCCCTTGGCGTTCTCGGCCGGAAAGTTGGAGGTCTCGACGCGCAGTTCCTGCACCATATCGGAGTTGAGGTTCATGAGCGCGTTGCAGTTGCAGCCGGGATCGATGACATGCGCTCCGTCGGCCAGCAGATCGATGGCTGACGGCTGCGTGCCGTTGGTGGAATACGATCCCACCGGGCCGTTGATGCCCACGGTGGCCCCGTTGTAGCCATCGCGGTTCTCGATCGTGCCCGCCGCTATCGCCATGCCCGGAAGAATCTTGATCAGCGCGGAGGCGTTTCTCCCGGCTACTGGCAGGTTGCGCACATCCTCCAGCGTGATCAGGCCGCTGCGCTCCGCGACATTGAAGTTCTCCATGTCGCCGCCGCCGGCCCGATTGTGGAATACGCCGGAGCGCTCCGTAGTCACTTCTACGACATCCCGGCGATCCCCCACGGTGAGCGTGATCGCCACCGCGGCCAGGCGGTCGGCCACCACCCGGACGTTCGTGGCCACGAACCGCTTGAAGCCCGGCTGCCGGCACACCACGCTGTAGGAGCCGCTGGGCAGCGCGGCAAAGGCGAATGCCCCGTCCGCGCCCGAGGTCGCCGCGAACACCGCGCCCGTGTCTTCGTTGGTGGCCGTAATGGTGGCGTTGGGAATTACCGCGCGTGAGTTATCGGTAACCACGCCCAGGATCTGGCCCGCATTCGGCAAATCGCCGCCTGCGCTACCGATCCCCAGCCCGAATCCG
The DNA here is from genome assembly GCA_020073615.1 of Terriglobia bacterium. Classification (GTDB taxonomy): domain Bacteria; phylum Acidobacteriota; class Terriglobia; order Bryobacterales; family Bryobacteraceae; genus JADGNR01. Next base: position 2,714 of record JAIQEX010000108.1, on the reverse strand, counting down.
GTCAGGCACAGGATGAAGACAAATACTCGCCCCCGCACCGCCACGCTCCGCCGCTGGCATTATAGCGCCCGGCGCGCCGTTCAGCGATGGGCGAACGGAGAAACCGCCAGCGGCTGCCGGGCCAGCAGCTCGTGCAGGTCCGCGGCGCGGCCGTCCAGGCTGTCCAGCGCGGCCCGCAGATCGGTTGCCGTCTTGCGCCGCGCATCGCCATCGCGGCTCGCATTGGTGCGCGTGGCTTCCAGCACCGTGTCCAACCGGTCCGCCGCGCGGAACAGGGCGAAAGACTGGGCGTCCCACGGCGCGGGTTTGCCGGGGGGCGTCTCCACCGGCGCCGCGGCGTTCTCCAACACGCTGGCGAATGCCTCGCGCACCTGCCGGCTTCCGCGGCGAACCTCTTCCAGATGGTTCTGAATCATGCTCTCCAGCAGGGTCCGCGCCCGTTGGTCGAAACTGCCGATGCGCGCGGCCGAAAAATGCTCCGCAATGCGCACCAGCGCCAGCGCGTGGGCGTACGTCGCATTCTCGGCTTCGATGCCGGAGTCCGCCCCGGGGAGCGCGGCGGCCCTCCCCCGTTGCGGCGGATCGCCGATGGCGATCTCCACTTCGAGCAGCGCACCGGCGGCCATCGCCGAAAGCGCCCGCACCACTTCCTGGCGGCGCATTTCAGAACCGACCATGCCGCGGACGCGAATGCGGCTCCCCTGGAGGTCCACATCCACCACTTCCGCAAGGCAGGCGCCCAGACCGTGCAGCGCGTGCCAGACATCCACCTCGGCGGAGTCCAGAACTTCCCGCCGCGGAAGACGCGCGGGCGGCGCCACCAGGCGCTCCACCTCCGGCGGCAAAAGCGGGGGGCCGCCCTTCACTTCCGGCGGCAGCCGCGGCTCGAACACGCCGCCTTCGAGTTGTCCTTCCCCGAGCCGGTCGCATCGCTCCACCGCCAGCCGCAACTCGACGCTCCTGGCCCCTCGCTCGAAGCGAATCACCTGCAGGCGCGGACGGTACGACTCCGCGTCCAGCTCGAGCGTGAACTGCGCCTTGACCCGGGCGCCCTGGCGCTCGGCCGTGATTTCGAATGCACCGCTGCCCTCGGCCGTCTTCAGCCGCCTGGCGGCCAGAACGGCTCCATCGGAACTGAGGCGTACCATGTCGCCGGAAAGTTCAATCGGGCGCCACGGCTGTTCGCCCACCCACGTCAGAAACGCTCGCTCGATCTCGTCGAGATCCGCGTCGGCCACGCTGAGCAGCGCATTGTCCCCGGTCGAGCGGGCCACCGCCGGCTGAATCCTGGCGCCGGCCCCGGAATCGTAGAACACGCGGCTGCCGCCGGCGGGCTGCCACCGCGCATAGCGGGTGGTGCCTGCGGAGTCGACAAACCGGGCGGAGTAGCGGCCCGCGCGCGTATCGGTCCAGACCTCCAGTTTGCCCGCGCGCTCCCGCCGTTCCGGACTCTCCTGCCGGATGCGGACATCCACCACCTGGTGGATCGCGGGGGCCTGCGCGAAGGTGCTCTCCACCGACTGGCTGCGCTGGAGCACTTCGCGTACCGGAACCGGCCCGGAGTTCCGGTACCGCACTACCCCCAGAATCACCGCCAGGGTGGCGGCCGCCACCGCCACCCGCCAGGCCCAAAGGGCGGGGCGAAATCCGGGCCGGGGCGCCAACTCCCGCTCGTAACGGCTCTTCCACGCCAGGAAACGCTCCTTGGCCCGTGTGACGTCGGCGCCGGAGGGCGCGCTCTGGGCGGCGGCCAGGCTGATGCGGCGCGCCTGTTCCTCCAGCTCCTGCCGCCGCGCGCGGCACTCCCAGCAGCGCTGTAGGTGCCGCCCTGCAAACAGCGAGGCGCACCAGCCCAGCTCGCCGTCGGCGTAAGCCAGCAGTTGATCGTCACTGTAATGTCTTTGACGCTCTCGTTCCCACATTTTGGCGGATCGGCTCCTGCCCCACGGGCTCCTGTGCGGCCCTTTGCAACTTACGCAGCGAACGCGACAGCATCGTGCACACCGATTTCACGCTGATGCGCAGCTCGCCGGCGATCTCCTTGTACTTCAGCGCCCCCAGGCGCAATAGAAACACCTGCTCCTCGCGCGGAGTCAGTACACCCAGGAGCTTGTCTAACTCGCTTCGTTCGCTATCTATGGTTTCCTCGTTCCAGTGCTGCGCCGGCAGGCGATCCAGCACCTCGAGCGGCTGCGCAGCGATGCCCGCGAAGCGGTCCGCGGAACGTTTGCCCAATTCATGACGCAGCACCACGAACGCCCACGCTTTCGGATTCTCCACTACGTGGCCGGCGCGAAGCTCGCGGTACAGGCGCATGAATACCTCTTGCACCGCGTCTTCCGCTATGTCCAGCCGCCCGCTCGCGCGGACGGCATATCGGACCAGGGCGGGGTAGAGGTCGTCGTACAGGGACGTTACCTGCTCCGTCGCCGCCTGCTCATTCATGGAGCACTCTGCTTCACTATACCGCTCCGCAACCGATGCGTCATGCCCCGTTGTGTGGTGCGGGCTCCTCCCCGATGCGGGAAGAAGCCCGCCGCCATCGACTAGAGTCCTTACCCAAGAGATTGTAATGTAAATGAGTCAAGTTTTCAGGCGACGAGTTTTTCCTCTTTGCAGCAGCGGTCAATCTCCGTCTGGAGACGATCGAAGGCGGCCCGGAGAGGAGAGTCTCCGGGTGGACCAGCGGGCATGATTTGAGCGAGTTTTGGACG
>JAIQEX010000234.1 GCA_020073615.1 Terriglobia bacterium | reverse complement strand
CCAGCCCCCAGCCCCCAGCCCCCAGCCCCCTTCTGACCTGCCATGTATCTCCTCAACCTATCGCTGCTGCAGTTCCTGGCTGTCTTCGGCTCGATTTCAGCGGTGGCCGTGGCTCTTTACCTGCTGGACCGGTCGCGCCGCAAGCAGGTGGTTTCCACGCTGCGCTTCTGGGTGGCGGCCGAACAGCCGGCGGTGGCCGCGCGGCGGCGCCACATCCAGCAACCGTGGTCGTTGATCCTGCAACTGGTGAGCATGGCGCTGCTGGTGCTGGCCATGGCCCAGTTGCGGCTGGGCATGCCGGCGCTGGCCGGCCGGGACCACGTCATCGTGCTCGAGACTTCCGCCTGGATGGCGGCGCGCACCGGCAACCGCACGCTCATGGACGCGGCGCGCCAGCGCGCCCGCCAGTATCTGCGCGCGCTGCCCGCACGCGACCGCGTGCTGTTGGTGCGCGCCGATGCGCTGGCCACGCCGGCAACCTCTTTTGAGCCGGACCACGGGAAAGTGGAGGCGGCCATTCAATCGTCGCAGGCCGGTTCCACGGCGCTCAATCTCGACCAGGCGCTGGCCTTCGCGCGCCATGTCCAGTCGCAAACGGGGCGGCGGGCCGGCGAAATCGCGTTCATCGGAAGCGGGCGCACCGCGGAGCGCGATCCGGAAGCCGCCGCGCCCGCGCCGCGCAACCTGCGCGTGCTGCTGATTCCCGACGCGGTCGACAATTGCGGCCTGCGCAAGATCGGCATGCGCCGCTCCGCCGCCAGCCCCGACGTGTGGCAGATCTACGTCTCGGCGCACAACTATGGAAGCCGGCCGCGGCCGGTGACGCTGGCGCTCGCTTTCGGCGCCCCGAATGGCGCCGGGCGCGTACCGGCGGGCGCGCAAGCGCTCAGCCTGCCGCCGGGTGGCGACGCCGAGGCCAGCTTCGAATACCGCACCTCGAGCGCCGGCATCCTGGGCATCGACCTGACGCCGCACGACGCCTTCCCGGCCGACGACCACGCGGAAGTCGAGCTGCCCGCGCAGCCCATCCTGCCGGTCACGGTCTACTCCCGCGAGCCGGAGCTGCTGCGCCCCGCCTTGGGCGCCACACCGCGCGTGGCCGCCGTCTATCGCAAACCGGAGGAGTATCGCGCCGACGATCGCGGCCTGGTGATCCTGGACCGCTTCATTCCGCCCGCGCGTCCCGCGGCCGACTCCATCTGGATCGACCCGCCGGCGCAGGGCTCGCCGATCGCCGTGCGCCAGACCGTGGAGCAGGTTCCGTTCGCGCGCTGGGACACCAGCCATCCCGCGGCGGCCGGTCTGCGGGCCATTGATTTCAAGCTGGAAAAAACTTCGGTATTCGAAACCGCGCCGGACGATGGCCGCATCGGCGAAATCGCGGAGGGACCGGTAATCGTGGCGCGCGACGGCAAGCCCAAAATTGTGGTGTTCGGCTTCCATCCCGCGCTTTCCGGGATGCGCTATCAACTGGCCACGCCGCTGCTGTTCGCCAATCTGCTGCGCTGGGTGTCGCCCGAGCTTTTCCGCCACTGGGAAATCAGCGGAGGCAGCGTGGGCACGGTCAAATTACAGATGGACCAGGACACGGCCGCGAAGGATGTGAAAGTCACCGCGGAGGACGGTTCGCCGTTGCCGTTTACGCTGCGCGAACGCACGCTCGATTTCTTCGCGGGTGCGCCGGGTACGGTGCGGGTGGTGGCGGGCGACCACGAATACCTGTATTCGCTGACCTTGCCGCAGCTCTGGGATGCCCGGTGGAAGCCGCCGGCCGAAGCGCGCCAGGGCATTCCCCATTTCGTCCCGGTGCTCGATGGCGCGAGCGATTTGTGGCCCTGGCTGGCGCTGGCGGGCGGCGCCGGGCTGCTGGCGGAGTGGCTGCTGTTCGGCCGTTTCCGCAGGGCCCGCTACGCCGCGCGGCCGTTGGTGATGCGGCGCGGGACGGCGCAAAAGGTATGACCTTCGATCATCCGTGGGCGCTGTTGCTGGTCCTGCTGCCGGTGGCCTGGGTGGCGTGGGAATGGCGCTTGTCCTCGCGGCGGAGCGCCCTGCTGCTGAAGGCCGGCGCGCTGTCGGCCATCCTGCTGGCACTGGCCCAGCCGCGCATCACGGTCTACGGGTCGAAGGTAGCGGTGGGCCTTCTCATGGACACCTCGGCGAGCGTTTCGGCGCAGGACCTCAGGGCCGAATCTGCGCTGGCGGCGAGAGTGGAGCGCGCGCGCGGCCGGCACTGGGCGCGCGTCATTCCCTTCGCCCGCGCCACACGCGAGGCGGCCCCCGAGGAGCATCCCAAGGAAGAATGGCAGCTGCGCCACACGGCCGGCGCGGCTGGTCACGGAACCAATCTGGAAGCGGCCATTCGCGACGGCGCCGCCGCGCTGCCGGCGGGCATGGTGCCGCGCCTGCTGCTGGTCTCCGACGGCCATGAGAACCTGGGCAGCGTGGCGCGCGCCATCTGGCAGGCGCGGCAGCGCGGCATCCCCATCGATACCGTGGCGCTTGCCGGGCGACCCAAGCCGGGGCTGCTGCTGGAATCGGTGGGCTTCCCCGGCCAGGTGTTCAGCGGCGAGCGCTTTCCCATCGAAGTGACGCTGGAATCGCCGCGCGCCGCACAGGCGGCGGTGGAGTTGACAGCCGAAGGCAAGACCATCGGGACCAGCCGGGCGCAGCTTGCCGCGGGCGTCAACCACCTGCGGCTGCAGGCCAGCGTCAACGCGGTGGGCGCCATCGCGCTGGCCGGGAAAATCTCGGCCGGCGATCTGGGCGAAGCGCGCTTCGACGACGCGGTCACCCTGCGCCACCCGCGCGCGCTGCTGGTGTCGCACGATCCGGTGGCGAGCGAGCAGCACCTGGTGCGCACGCTCGAAGCCAACCAGTTCGAAGTGGAGCATGCGCCCGCGGGCGTGCCCGACAAGCTCGACGGTTTCCAGCTTGTGGTGCTCAACAACTGGGACATGGAATCGATTCCCGCGGCGCGGCAGGCGGCGCTGGAGAATTTCGTGAAGCAGGGCGGCGGCCTGGCCTGGATCGCGGGCGAGCACAATGTCTACGTGGATAAGAAGGGCCAGCCGGAGAGCCCGCTCGAGCGCACGCTGCCGGCCAAGGTAACGCCGCCGCGCTCTCCGGAAGGCACCGCGGTGGTGCTGATCATCGACAAGTCGTCCTCCATGGAAGGCCGCAAGATCGAGCTGGCGCGCCTGGCGGCCATCGGTGTGGTGGAGAACCTGCGGCCCATCGATTCGGTGGGCGTCCTCATCTTCGACAACTCGTTCCAGTGGGCGGTGCCGCTGCGCCGCGCCGACGACCGCGCGTCCATCAAGCGGTTGATCTCCGGCATCACGCCCGACGGCGGCACGCAGATCGCCCCCGCGCTTACCGAAGCGTACCAGCGCATCCTGCCGCAGAGCGCCATCTATAAGCACGTCGTGCTGCTTACCGACGGCATTTCCGAAGAGGGCGACAGCATGACGCTCACCAAGGAAGCGGTGGCGCACCATGTGACCATTTCGACGGTGGGGCTGGGCCAGGACGTCAACCGCGCGTTTCTGGAAAAGGTGGCGCAGTCGGCGGAAGGCAAATCGTATTTTCTGAACGACCCCTCGGGGCTGGAGCAGATTCTGCTGCGCGACGTGGAGGAGCACACCGGCGTCACCGCCGTGGAGAAACCGATCCAGCCCAAGGTGGTCAAACAGGCGGAGATTCTGGACGGCGTAGGCATCGAGCAGGCGCCGGCACTGCGCGGCTACGTGCGCTTTCAGGCGCGGCCGACTTCCGACACCATCCTCGAAGCCGATCGCGGCGACCCGCTGTTGGTGCGCTGGCAGTACGGCCTGGGCCGCGCCGCCGTGTTCACATCCGACGCCAAGAACCGGTGGGCGGTGGACTGGGTGACCTGGCCCGGATTCGACCGCCTGTGGGCGAACATCTTCCGCGACCTGCTGCCCCACGCGCCGGAGAGCGAGACCAGCGCCGATTTCGACCGCGGCAATAACGAGCTGGTGGTGGACTATCATCTGGCGCGGACCGTGCCCGAGCCGGTCAAGATCCCCGACGTCTTCGCATTTGGCCCGAGCGGCCTGCAGGCGCCTCTGAAGGTGGCCAAGATTGCCGCCGGCCATTACCGCGGGCGGCTGGCCATCGGGCAGAACCAGGGGCTCTTCCGCGTGCGCCCGCTGGTGGAATCGCGCGCCTTCCCGGAGGTAGGCTTCTACCGGCAGGAGGACGAGATGCTGGAGTACGGCAACAACGTGGAGCTGCTGCGCCAGATTGCCGCGGCCACCGGCGGCCGGTTCAATCCCGCGCCGTCAGCCGTTTTCGACGCCGGCGGGCACAGCATCCGCACCACCATGGATCTGTGGCCTGGACTGCTGGCGCTGGCGGTGCTGCTGAACTTGCTGGAACTGGTGCTGCGGAAGTGGAAGGGCGTGCTGGAGGCGTTGCACCTGCGGCCGCAGACGGTGGGGACGGTGTGAGAGTTCACCGTCGTCCCGGTCGTGCCTTCCACTTCCGCAGCACCATCCCGTCAGGTTTCGAGGCACCGCCGGCGGTGTGGGGCGGCAGCCAGGTTTGGCAGCACCACGAATTCCGCAGCGTCCGCTACTTCCACTCCATGGCCAGCCGCACCAGCGTGCGCACGGAAACTCCCGAGGGGCCCTTGGCGAGGTAAGGCTTGGCATCGTCGAGCCAGGCCGTTCTCGCGCCGGTGCCCAGCCCGGTGAACAGGACCTCGGCGGGCAGCGGATCCTTGACCGGGCCGCTGGGGCCGGGGTTGAAGATGTGGCCCGGGTCGCCG